>JBAXSU010000050.1:0-18834 GCA_037130535.1 Actinomycetota bacterium | reverse complement strand
ACCTCGGTGAAGGCGTCGGCGTAGATCTGGCCGAACTCGTTGTTCACATGGAACAGCGACACCGTTGCACCGTCGGGGAAGAGCTCGCCGATCTGCGCGGCATACACCGCGGACTCGACGGTGTAGGGCACCAGCAGGCCGGTGGTCCACGGGTAGTCGGCCACCTCGCCCCACTTCGGCGAACCGGTGAGGGCATTCAGCTGCGGGATGCACTCGTCGTTCAGCACATCGCGTACCGCGGCGTTGTTGGGCGAACCGATGATGCCCGAGAACAGGTTCACGCCGGCGTCGACCTGCTTGGCGATGGCCCCGGGGGTGAGCTCGGGGTTGTACTGGTCGTCTTCGATGCTGAGCTCGAGCGTGTAGCCGGGCAGCAGACCCTTTTCGTTGGCGAACTGCACATAGGCGTCGAAGCCATCCTTCACCGGAGCGAAGGCGGCTGCGGCGACACCGCCGCTGAGCGGCATGGCCGAACCGATCTTCACGGTGCCCTCGATCGGGGCGTTGGCCGCCTCGGGGTCGACGCAGTCGTCGGTGTTCACAGCCCACGCAGCCGGGGCGGCGGTGGTCTCCGGGGCGGCGCTCGTCTCGGGAGCGGCACTCGTCTCGGGAGCGGCGCTCGTCTCGGGAGCGGCACTCGTTTCGACGGCGGCGCTGGTTTCGGGCGCAGCCGTGGTGGATGCCGACTCGTCGTCGCTGCCACATGCTGCGACGAGCAGCATGCAGGCGGCGAGCAGAGCAGCGGTCTTGGTACTGCGGTGCTTCATGAGGTCTCCCCCTCGTGGAGTTGGTTGGTTACGGGAACGTGGACGCCGAGGGTATCGGCGCCGGGCACAGCCAGCGTGGTGCCGCTGCCCGCAGGGCGAGGCAACATGCGCACCAGGCGCGGACTGTGTCGCCTCCACAGCCCCACCAGGCCGAGGGGAGCGACGAACATGAGCGCGATGAGCAGCACCGAAAAGATGCCGGCGCCGGGCGGAATCTTCGACCAGCCGAAGAGCGGTCGCAAGATTGTTGGCACGCTGTCGTCGTCGGCCCACGAGCCGGTGCGATCGGTGACGAGGACGTAGAGCACCGAGCCGACGACGGGGCCCCACAACGAGCCGGCGCCACCGATGACCATGACGACGAGGAAGGTGAGCGACCCGATGATGGTGAGGCTGGCGGTGTCGGGCGAGACGCTGCCGACACGGATGGCGGAGACCGAACCGGGCAGGGCACACAGGCCGGCGGAGATGCCGAAGACGAATGCCTTGGTGGCCACGAGGTTCACGCCCATCACGGCCGCCGCTGTCTCGTTGTCGCGCACCGCCACCAGGGCGCGCCCGGCGCGGCTCTTCACCACACCGCGGCACACGAGGTAGACCACGATCGCCACCACTGCAGCGATCCAGTAGTAGAAGGCGGTCTTCGCCTCGAGTGAACGCAGGTCGCCGAACGGGTCCCAGCCGAAGATCTCGAACCGACGCATCTGGCCGTCCTTGCGGCCGATGTTGAAGCCGGTGGTCTGCACCTGGCTGTCGGCGTTGGGAAGGCCGGGTCCACCACCGGTGAGCCAGGCGACCTTCTTCCAGCGCAAGAAGTTGGGGAACACGAGCGCGAGCGACAGCGTGACGAGCGCCAGATAGACGCCCTTGATCCGCGATGCCGGGAACGACACGAGGACACCGACGAAGAACGCCAGCAGGAACGCCACCGGGAACGTCCACCACGGGCTCCAGCCCCACCGCGACACACAGATGCCGGTGGCGTAGGCACCGATACCGAAGAATGCCGAGTGCCCGAGAGAGATCTGTCCGGTGAATCCGAACACGAGATTCAGCGCCATCGCCGCACACATGAGCGTGAGCGCCTCGGTTGCGGAGGTGATCGTGCCGTTTCCGGTCTTGATGGGAACCCACAGCAACACACCCACCACGAGCGCCGCGGCGAACACGCGCAGCGCCCAATGGCCAGCGCTGCCCTCGCGGATGGTGACCAGCGACTTCATACGCGCTCGACCTTCGACGTACCGAACAGACCCGAGGGCTTGAACAGCAGCACCACCACGATGACGATGAAGGCCACGGCGATCTTCATCTCCTGGCCCACCCACTCGGGGAGGTAGCCCGCCACCATGTTCTCGATCACACCGATGGCGAGGCCGCCGATGACTGCTCCGCCAGGGCTGTCGAAGCCACCCAACGTTGCAGCTGCCGAGCCGTAGATGAACACGGTGAACATCAGCCCGAGGTTGACGTTGTTGTTGATGCCGGCGAACACCACACCACCGATGGCGCCTATGGCTGCAGCGAGTCCCCAGCTGGCCATGAGCACCGTGTTGGTGCGGATGCCCACCAACTTGGCACTCTCGATGTTGCTGGCCACCGCCCGCATCGACAGGCCGAACTTGGTCTTGTTGAACAGCAAGAACAGCAGGCCAGTGATGACCAGCACCAGCAAGAACACGCCGATCGACTCGATCTTGATGGCAGCACCGAAGATCGACACGAAGTCGTCGGGCTGGTCGGGGAACAGGCTGGGGAACTGGCTCTGCTTGCTGCCCACGCCCGAGTTGGGCAGCAACTGGTCGCCCCAGATCGCGCCGTCGAGCCAGTTCAGGAACTGGAACAGGCCGATGGTGACGATGAACACCGCGAACGGCGACTTCTTGCTGACCGGACGCACCAGCGCCACCTCGGCAACCGCGCCGACCACGAAGCCGACGAGCACGCCCACCAGCAGGGCCGGGTAGATCGACCAGCCCCACTCGCCCATCTGGTACACGACGTAGGTGGCGAACAGGGCCATCTCGCCCTGGGCGAAGTTGAGGTGCCCGGTACCGCGATAGATGATGACCAGACCCAAGGCGATGAGGGCGTACACACTGCCCTGGCTGAGGCCGTCGAAGAGTCGTTGGAGGAACAGTTCCATCAGAACCCCAGGTAGGCCTTGCGAACGGCGTCGTCGGCGCTGAGTTCCTCGGCTGAACCGGTGGCCACGATGCGGCCGGTCTCGAGCAGGTACACCCGGCTGGCGATCTGCATCGCCAGGTTCGCGTTCTGCTCGACGAGCAGCACCGACAAGCCGGTCTCGGCGTTCAGCCGGGTGATCACCTGGAACAGCTCCTTGGTGATGAGCGGAGCGAGGCCCAGGCTGGGTTCGTCGCACAGCAGCAGGCGTGGCCGGCTCATGAGCGCCCGGGCGATGGCCAGCATCTGCTGCTCGCCGCCGCTGAGGCTGCCGGCACGCTGGGTGCGCCGCTCGCGCAGGCGGGGGAACACGTCGAACCAGCGGTCGATGTCGGCCCCGACCTCGCGGTCAGAGCGAACGAACGCACCGGTGCGCAGGTTGTCCTCCACCGACAGTTCGGGGAACGTGCCGCGCCCCTGGGGCACCTGGGCCACCCCGGCGCGCACAATGGCATCGGGCGAACTCTTGGCGATCGACTGCCCGTCGAACTCGATCGTGCCACTGCGGCCGATCATGCCGCTGACGGCCCGCAGGGCAGTGGTCTTGCCCGCGCCGTTGGCGCCGAGGATGACCACGATCTCGCCCGAGCCGACCTCGAGCGACAGACCGTCGAGCACGTTCACCTGGCCGTACCCGGCACGCACACCCGAGAGGTGCAGCACACCGGTCATGCCGTGGTCCCGAGATACGCCTCGATGACGCGCTGGTCGGCCTGCACCTCGGCGGGGGTGCCCTCGGCGATCTTGCGGCCGAACTCCATCGCCACCACCTTGTCGCTGATGCTCATCACCATCGACATGTGATGCTCGACGAGCAGCACCGTGAGGGCGAACTGGTCGCGGATCTGCACGATGGTGGCACCGAGCTCGTCGACCTCGCTGTGGGTGAGCCCGCTGGCCGGCTCGTCCATCAAGAGGAACGTGGGCTTCGCGGCGAGTGCCCGAGCGATCTCGAGTCGCTTCAACGTGCCGAACGGCAGCCCGGCAGCCGGGTGGAACATGAGCGGACCGAGGCCCAACTGGGTGAGCAGATCGCCTGCGAAGTCGCGAGTGCGCCGGTTCTCGCGTGCCACACCGATTCGGGAGATCGCCTGTGCAAAACCGACCTTGCCGTGGCTGTGGGCACCGACCATCACGTTCTCGAGCAACGACATGGTGGGGAACAGGGCGAGGTTCTGGAACGTGCGGGCGATACCCAATCGGGCGATGCCGTGCGGGGGCACCCGCAACAGATCGTGGCCACGGAACGTCACCCTGCCGGCGGTCGGGTCGTAGATGCGGCTGACGACGTTGAACATCGTCGTCTTGCCGGCACCGTTGGGGCCGATGAGGCCGCAGATCTGACCCTCGTCGATGTCGAACGACAGACCGTCGAGCGCCACGATGCCGCCGAAGCGGACCGAGACCTCACTCACCTCGAGCAGACTCACCACCGACCTCCTGGAGGCGAGAGGCTACCCCAGGGGTGACGGGAGACTGAACACTCCCCGGCAGGCATGAAGGGCCGGCCTGACTCGTCGGCCTGGGCCGGATACCCATAGCGTTCGGATCGTGACTGCCGAACTCCCCGATCTCGAACTGTTCCGCAAAGAAGCCCGCGTCTGGCTGGAGGATCATGCCGAACCGCTGGCCGAGGCCGACGCCAGCAGCGGTGGCGATGACGATGCGAACGTCACCGTGTGGGGGCAGGGCAGCGACAGCGTCGCCGTGTTCCACAACATCACCGAAGACGAAGAGCGTGCCCGACTCGAGGCGTGCCAACGGTGGCAGCGTCTGAAGTTCGATGCCGGGTACGCAATGCTGAACTGGCCCGAGGACGTGGGCGGCCGCGGCCTGCCCACCAGCTACCTGCGCGCCTACAACAGCGAGGAAGCCAAGTTCCACGTGCCGTCGGCCGGCGAACTGCCGCCCACTTCGATGGGCCTCATCGCCACCACCGTCGCTGCGTTCGGCACCCACGAGCAACAGCAACGCTTCATCGCCCCGCTGATGCGCCAAGACATCTACGGCTGCCAGTTGTTCAGCGAGCCGTCGGCCGGCAGCGACCTCGCCTCGCTCACCACCCGGGCCGTGCTCGACGGCGACGAGTGGGTGCTGAGCGGCCAGAAGGTATGGACTTCGGGCGCCCGCTTCGCCCAGTGGGGCCTGGCCATCACGCGTCACGACTGGGACGTGCCCAAGCACAAGGGCCTCACCGCGTTCATGGTGCCCCTCGACGCCCCGGGCGTGGAGGTGCGTCCCATCCAGCAGATGAGCGGCGGCGCCAACTTCAACGAGGTGTTCCTCACCGATGTGCGCCTGCCCGACAGCCTGCGCCTCGGCCCGGTGGGCGAGGGATGGCGGGTTGCGCTCACCTGTCTCGGCTTCGAGCGCGACCACTCGGGCGGTGGTGGCGGCGGTCATGCAGGCGGCGGCTACCGCCAGGTGCTCGCCGCGGCCGAGCACTTCGGGCTCACCGCCGATCCGGTCATCCGCCAGACGCTCGCCGACCTGTTCATCAACTACAAGGTGGCGCAGTACACCAACCGGCGTGCCGCAGCGCGGCTGAAGGCCGGCCAGACCCCTGGCCCAGAGGGGTCGCTCGGCAAGTTGATGTGGACCGCCAACATGGCCCGCGTCTCCGATGCCATCTCGTCGATTCTCGGGCCGCGCCTCGTCGCCGACACCGGCGAGTGGGGCACCTACGCGTGGAGCGAGCATGTGCTCGGCGCACCGGGCTACCGCATCGCTGGCGGCAGCGACGAGATCCAACGCAACATCATCGGCGAGCGGGTGCTCGGCCTGGGTGCCGAACCGCGCGTCGACAAGGACATCCCGTTCAGCCAGGCCCAACGCATCACGAAGTCTTGACAAACCAACGGTAAATCCCGGGCGGCTGAAGCCGATACCTCTGTTGTCGTCCCGTTCAGGGCGACAACGCCTAGGAGGTGAACGGCATGATCGACGGCAAGCACATCGGGGCTCCGAGCCCGTTGTTCGTCCGCAGGGTGGGCGAGCAGCTCGCGTCCGTTCGGGCAGCATCGCGTCGCCCGCTCTGGTACGTCGCCCGCAAGAGCCAGGGCCGCTTCACCACGGCAACCCTGCGCGACGCCGAGGCGGGCCTGTTGCCCCTCGACGCAGTCACCGTCGCCGACCTGGCCAAGGCCTACGGCTGCGACGTCACCGCGTTGCTGCCCGATCGCCGCGAGGGTGTCACCATCGACCCCGAGGGCCTCATCAGCGCCGGCGGCCGGTCGGTTCCGTTCGAGCCCGACGACCCCACCTCGGTGGTGGCCGCCTACTTCTCGCTCGTCCGCTCGCTACGGTCGATGTCGGAGCACGAACCCCTGCCGTTGCGCCGCAACGACGTGAGCGTGATCGCTCAGTTCCTCGGCGAACAGGGCGACCGGTCGCAACTGCTCGAGGCAATCGTCGCCGTGGCCGAGGCTCAGCGCCGCATCACCGTGAGCAGCCTGCTCGTCGGTGCCGCCTCGGCTGGCCTGATCGACCTGCCCGCCACATCGGCCGTACATCGCTCGACTGCAGAGCACCAAGCCGAGGTCCACGGCACGCAGCTGTACTACACCATCGATGCTGCCTCGCCGGTGTAGCTTCCGCGCTTCGGCGCACTGCTCGACGACTACCGCTTCGGGTTCGACACCACCTTCGACACGGCGACAGCGCCGTCGTCGCGGATCAGTTCGAGCACCGCAGTCGCAATGTCGTCGGCGCTGAGCAGCGGCGTGGCAGCGATGATGGGTTCGAGCCAGCGCGCCGGCCGTGTGCCGTCGCCGGTGTGCTTGTGGGTCATGTCGGTGTCGACCATTCCCGGCAGCACCGCGTTCACACGGATGCCTTCCGCGGCGAACCCGGCGCAACTCTCGGTGATGCGCACCACACCGGCTTTGGTGGCCGAGTAGACGGGGTCGTTGGGCATGGGCGCCAACGCGGCGACCGACGCCGTGTTCACGATGACGCCGCCGCCACGACGGCGTAGCGCTCGAATGCCCTCCTGGGTGCCCATCGCCACGCCGCCGAGGTTCACACCGATGACGGCCATGATCTTTTCGAGCGGCGCATCGGGCCACACCGGTTCGCCGCAGATGAGACCGGCGTTGTTGTGCACGATGTCGACCCCGCCGAAGGTGTGTTCGGCTGCGGCGAACATGGCCCGGACGTCGTCGGGGTTCGAGACATCGGCCCGCACTGCCGTTGCGCGCCCGCCTGCGGCGACGATGGTGTCGACGGTGGCCTGAGCCCCGGCGAGGTGGATGTCGGCCACCACCACCGCGGCACCGGCATGCGCCAGAGCAACGGCGGTAGCCCGTCCGATACCGGTGCCGGCACCGGTGACCAATGCGACCCGACCAGCGATGTCCATTGGTTACTCGATGCTCCCGATCTGGGTGCCGACCTCGTAGGTCTCACCCTCTTCACCGCTGATGCGCACCACTCCCGCCACGGGCGCTTCGATCTCGTTCTCGACCTTGTCGGTCTCGATCCGGTACAGCGGATCGCCCGGCGCCACCGAGGCCCCGTCGGCGACAAGCCACTCGACGAGTGTGCCCTCGGTCATCGACACGCCGAGTTTGGGGATGCTGATTGGGGTAGCCATGACGGGTTTCTTACCCGACCGGCGTGGGATGCTACGAACCGTGACCCCCGAACACGCCCCCGACCCCGCCGAGCCCGCTGACGACCCCGGCGACGACACGGGCAACGGGGTGCTGCCCTGGTGGCGCAACCCGGTGAACCTGATCGTGACGGCTATCGCTCTGGCCGTCCTGGCCGGCGCCCTCGGCTGGGTGGTGGGCAACAACCGGGCCCTGCCCGACCCCACGCCCACCGACACCGGCTTCCTGCAGGACATGCGGGTGCACCACGAGCAGGCGGTGCAGATGTCGCTCATCTTCCTCGACCGGCCCGACACCGACCCGGCGCTGCAGACCATTGCGCGCGAGATCGTCGTCGGCCAGAACATCGAGATCGGCCGGATGATCCAACTCCTCCGCGACTTCGGTGCCTCCGAGGTGAACGTGACCGACACGGCCATGACGTGGATGGACGAACCCGTCGCGCTCGACCGCATGCCCGGTCTGGCCACCGCGGCCGATATCGACACACTGCGTGCCGCCACCGGCGCTGAGGCGAACCAGACCTTCGTCACGCTGATGACCGCGCATCACCAGGGCGGCATCCACATGGCAGAGCACGCTGCCATGCATGCCGGCACCGACGAGGTGCAGAAGATGGCGGCCTCGATGGTGAAAGGCCAGCGTGGTGAGATCGACGAGATGGCGAAGCTGCTCGCCGCCAGCCAGAACTAGGAGAGGGTGCTGCGGACCGCTGCCTCGATGTCGGCCTGCTGCGGGATGAAGTCGGCCTCGAGGTTCGAGGCGTAGGGCACCGGGGTGTTGGCCCCACCCACGCGACGCACCGGCCCGGCCAGTTCGCCGAACAACTCTTCGTGGATGCGGCTCGACAGTTCGGCACCGAAGCCGCACACCTGCACGGCCTCGTGCACGATGACCGCTCGCTTGGTCTTCGCCACCGATGCCAGCACGGCTGCTTCGTCGAGTGGCACCAGCGTGCGCAGGTCGACCACCTCACAGCTCACACCCTCGTCGGCCAACGTGGCGGCGACCGCGAGGCAGTCGTGCACCTGGCGGCCGTACGACACGATCGTGACGTCGCTGCCCTCGCGCTTCACGTCGGCCACACCCAGCGGGATGCGCACATCGCCGGGGGGCACCGGGCCGGCTACCGCCGGGTTCCAGTACAGCATCATCTGCTCGACGAACAGCACCGGGTCGTCGTCGAAGATCGAGCTGAGCAGCAGCCCCTTGGCGTCGGCCGGAGTGGACGGTACGACCACCTTGATGCCGGGCGTGTGCACAGCCCACGCCTCGAGCATCTCGCTGTGCTGGGCGCCGAAACCTCGGCCTGCGCCGGCCGAGGTGCGGATGACCATCGGCACGGTGGTCTGCCCACCGCTCATGTAGCGGATCTTGCCGGCGTGGTTGCTGACCTGGTCGAGGCACACGGCAAGGAAGTCCATGATCATGATCTCGGCGATGGGCCGGTACCCGGCGATGGCCGCGCCGATGGCGGCGCCGATGATGGCCTGCTCGCTGATGGGGGTCTTGCGCACACGGTGCGCGCCGTGCTTGGTGGACAGGCCCTTGGTGACCTTGTAGACACCGCCCGACGGCTCGGCGATGTCTTCACCGAGCATGATGACCTTCGGGTCGATGGTCATGGCGATGTCGAGCGCCTGGTTGATGGCCAGGCCGGTCATCAGCACAGGGAACTCGGGAGCAGCGGTATCGGTCATGACTGGGCACCTCCGGGCACGGTGGCGTAGATGTCGGTGTAGAGCTCGGACGCATCGGGATAGGGGCTGTTCATCGCGAACTCGACGGCATCATCGATGGCGGCGAGCACGGTCTGTTCGACCTCGGCGAGCTGTTCCTCGGTGGCGTGACCATTGGCGAGCAGCCACTCGCGGTACCGCAGCACGGGGTCGGCGGCCATGGCGGCCTTGCGCTCGTCTTTGTCCATGTACTCCATGGCGTCGCCCATGAGGTGACCCCAGAAGCGGTAGGTGCGGGCCTCGACCAGGGTGGGGCCTTCGCCGGCGCGAGCCCGGGCGATCGCCTCGCCCATCACCTTCCACGTGGCCACCGGATCGTTGCCGTCGACGGTGACACCGGCCATGCCATAGCCGGCCGCCCGGTCGCTGATGTGATCGACCCCGGTGACCATGCGGTACGGGGTGTGTTCGCCGTACAGGTTGTTCTGGCACACGAACACCACCGGCAACTTCCACACCGCCGCCAGGTTGAGGCCCTCGTGGAAGGCGCCGATGTTGCTGGCACCGTCGCCGAAGTTCACCACGCACACCCGGTCGGAGCCGTCGAGCTGGGCGGCCAGACCGAAGCCGGTGGCGATGGGGATGCCCGCACCGACGATGCCCGTGGTGACCATCAGGCCCGACTCGGGATGGGTGATGTGCATCGGGCCACCCTTGCCCTTGCAGGTGCCGGTGGCGCGGCCGAGGAATTCGGCCCACAGTTCGCGCAGCGGTACCCCCTTGGCGAGGTGGTCGTGCAGGCCGCGGTAGATGGTTACCACCTGGTCGTCGGATCGCAGGTGCACTCCCCAGCCCGCACTGATGCACTCCTGCCCACGTGGCGAGTAGTAGATGATCTGGATCTGGCCGCTGGTGAGCAGCGAGCGGAATCGCTCGTCGCACAGCTTGATGCGGCTCTGGATCTCGAACATCGCGAGCAGGGTGTCGCGATCGGGAGCGTCGGGCCGGTCGGCCCCTGCAACTGAGTCAGCCATGGTCGGGTTCCTACCAGAGCCGAAGCCTCTCGCCGTCATCGGGGGCATATGCTCGCCCGCATGTCCCGCGGACGTCGTGCATTGGTGGCTACCGGTTCGCTGTTGCTGCTGGCGGCGTGCGGCAGGGTGGATGTGGGTGTCACCGTCGAACGTTCCGAGGGCGCAGCGGGGCCCGCGCCGGTATCCACCGATGCACCGTCCACCAATTCGTCACCTGATCAGGCCCCCGACTCGTCGGCCGTCCCGGTGGTCACCGACAACGGCACGCCCGACGTGGTGCCCATCCCTCCCGTCAGCGGCGCCATCGACTTCGGCGATGGCAAGCCGGCCAAGGAGTACGACGCCTACCTCGACGCCGCCTTCGCCGACATCACCCGGTTCTGGACAGACGTCTACGAGCCGACCTACGGCGGCGCGTTCGAGCCGGTCGCCGGCATCTACGCCATGTACCCCGAGCGCGGCGACAATCCGCAGAGCTGCGAGGGACCGATCGCCTACGCCGACGTCGAGGGCAACGCGTTCTACACGTCGTGCGGCGACCTCATCGCGTACGACGATGCCGAACTGCTGCCCGATCTGGTGCAGCGGTACGGCACGGCCGCCGTGGCCGTGGTGGCAGCCCACGAGTTCGGGCACGCCATCCAGCAGCGGGCGGGCGTGTTCGACCTCGACCTACCCACCATCGATACCGAGCAGCAGGCCGACTGCTTCGCCGGCGCCTGGGCGGCGCACGCCGCACGTGGCGAGGGAGAGGTGATCCGCTTCGACGACGCCGATGTGAAGGCCGGCCTCTTGGCCATGATCGAGGTTCGCGACCCGCCGGGCTTCGATTCGGCCAACGACCCCAACGGCCACGGTTCGGCGTTCGACCGGGTGGGCGCGTTCCAGGAGGGGTTCATCAACGGCGTCGAGCGCTGCGCCGGTTTCATCGACGATCCCAACCCGCGCATCGACCTGCAGTTCCTCACCGAGCAGGAGTTCCAGACCGGCGGCAACCTGCCGTTCGACCAGATCCTCGCCGCGCTCCCGGTGGCGCTCGACACGTTCTGGGTGCCCGCGCTGCAGAACAGCAACGTCGCCTTCACCCCGCCCACAGTGCAGGCTTTCGACCCGGCAGGCCCTGTGCCCGACTGCGACGGCCGTACTGCCGCGCAACTCGCCAACAACGCCACGTTCTGCGCCGGGAACAACACCATTGTCTTCGACCAGGTGTTCGCCACCAAGCTGTACGACGGCATCGGCGACCTGGCGTTCTCGTATCCCATCGCCAACGCCTACAGCGATGCAGTGCAGACCGTCATCGGCAGCCCGCTGACCGGCGAACCACGTGTGCTGCTGAGCGACTGCCTGGTGGGCGCCTGGATCGTCGACATCGTCCCGGCGTTCGATGCCAACGGCAACCCGCAGGTCGATGCCAAAGGCAACCTGCTGGCCCGCAACCCGAACCAGCAGATCCTGCTGTCGGCCGGCGATCTCGACGAAGCCGTCGTCACCGCGGTCGTGCTGGGCGACGAGGCCAGCACCACCGACATGATGGGTACGGCGTTCGAGAAGATCGACGCCTTCCGCGAGGGTGTGCTCGGCGGATTGCCCGCCTGCCAGGCCCGCCTCGGCTGACGCGCAGCGTCAGGCAGGCAACAGCGACGCCACCAGCGACGCCAGTTCGAGGGGCCGGTCGCCCTGCACGCTGTGCCCTGCACCGTCGACCACCTCCACCCGCAGCGTGGGCTGACGTCGGCGGGCCTCGGCCACGTCGTCGTCGTCGACCACCGGCGACACACCGCCGCGTACCAGGGTGACGGGGCAGGTGATGGCGCCGAAGTGATCCCACAGTGGCGACAGCACGGCAGCGGTCGAATCCGGGGCCGCAGTTCCGCCTGACGGCGCGTCGGTGCGGGCGTGACCGCGGCGGTCGTAGCGCCACTCCCACGAACCGTCGTCGAGTTGGTGGGCGTTGTGCAGGATGCCCCGCCGCAGCGACGACTCGGTGCGGGTGGGGTTGTGCTGCATGGTGCGCTCGAGCAGCATTTCGAAACTGGCGAACGACTGCGGCCCGTTCACGAAATCGGTGACGGCTTTGGTCTTCGCCTGATTCACACCCGGGGTGATGTCGACCATCATCAGCTGCCGGACGAGATGCGGGTGATGCACCGTCAGTTCCATCGCCGTGAGGCCGCCCAACGACATACCCACCACCAGCGCCGCATCAGGGGCGAGCTGTGCCACTGCGGCCGCGACGTCGTCGGCCAGGTTGGCCGGCGTGTAAGCGCCATCGTCGCGCCACCCCGAATGGCCATGCCCGGGCAGATCGACTGCCACGGCCGGGCGACCGAGCGCCAAGGCAACAGTGTCCCACGTGTGCGCGTTCTGCGACCCACCATGGATGAACACCACCTCGGCCGGCGCATCGCCCCACACGAGCGCGCTCACCGAGCGACCGTCGGCCACGCGAACCTCGACCCTGCGCACCACCGGCGGCATCGTGAACGGCAGGCCGTACTCGGCCGCGTTCTCGTGGAACAGGCCGAACTCGTCGTATGCAATAGGCTCCATGGCCTCATGCTGCCAGGTCGGGCACTGCGCCGACCCGGTCGAGCCGGGCACCCGATCAGCTCGGCGGTGCCGTGGTCGTGGTGGTGGTGGTGGTCGGCGGTGTGGTCGTGCTGGTGGTCGGCGGCTTCGTGGTCGTCGTGGTGGACGGCGGCTTCGTGGTGGTGGTCGACGCCGGCACGATGGTGGTGGTCGACGTGGTGGTGGTCGACGTGGTGGTGGTGGCGCTGGGGTCGGGCTGGTTGAAGCTCGGCAACGACTCGTTTCGCGTGTAACCCTCGGGTTCCTTGCCGTCGTGGCCCCACACGTACACCGCGTCACCCACCTTCACCAGGTCGGGGAAGTACTCGGCGATGTCCATGTTGATGCGCACGCAGCCATGCGACGCCGGCTCCTTCGGCACGTTCTTGGCGCCGTGCACGGCGATGCCGTAGTTGAAGTACACCGGGTTGTACATGCCACCCAGTGGGCCCACCCGGTTGCCTTCAACCTTGCGACGGAAGCGGAAGAGGCCACCCGGGGTCTTCGAGTAGGCGCACTCCTGCTTCACCACCGGCTCGGGCAGCGGGCTGCCGTCGGCGTCGGTGTCGTAGGTGGTGGTCTCACACCACTGCTTCGGCTGGCCGTTCGCGTCGAGTTCGCCGGTAGCGATGTGAGCGATGAGCGTGGGCTTGTCGTCGGCGAACACCACCATCACCTGCAACGGCAGGTAGATCTCGACATGCCTGCGCCCGGCACCCATCGGCCGCCGGGGCTGGATGACGATGGGGTCCTGCATCTGCTGCCACAGCGCGTTGTCGACCGCGCTGGCGTTGTCGCTGGCCGCGAGCTGCTGGAAGGTGAGGCCGCCGACGAGCTTCTTGAAGGCCCACACCGCCTGCTGGGTGCCGGCACCGAACTGGCCGTCGACCGGACCGGGCGCGAAGCCGAGGTCGGTGAGGCGCTGCTGCACCTGCTTCACGTCGTCGCCGTACGAACCGACGGTGATCGTGCTGGCCAAACTGCTCTTCACGATGGCGGTGTCGGTGCTGCCCATCACCACCGCCGATTGGGTGACCGGCGGAACGGTGGGACCCGAATCCACTGACACGTCACTGGCCACGCCACTCGTGCTGGTGAGGCCGGCCGACGCGTCGCCGCTGCTACCGCCCGACAGGCCGGCGATGAGCACGACCACCAGCACACCACCGGCCGCAACTGCGGGGAGCCACCGCGCCGAGGGCTGCGCAGGGCTCACGGCGACCCCAGACCCCGAGCAACGGGGCTGAGGCCACGCAGTTCGCGGCGCAACTGGAACATCTCGCTGACGATGCGCGTGATGACCGAGAGCGAGCTGAGCGTGCTGACGCCGCGGGTGCGGGGGAAGTAGTCGACGCCGAACTGGATGACGTGGAAGCCGAGCTTGCGGGCCCGGATGATGAGCTCGGCGTCGATGAACGAGCCTTCGCTCTTCAGCGAGACGTGCTGAAACACTTCGCGGCGGCACAACTTGAACGCGAAGTTGATGTCGCGCATGCGCACACCGAACAGACGGCGGATGAGCACGTTGTAGAAGAACGTGTAGATGGCCCGCGACGGCCCCTCGCCCACCCGGTCGAAGCGGTAGGCACTGACGATGTCGGCGTCGTAGTAGCGCAGCAACCGCACGGCCTTGCGCAGTTCGTCCATGTCGAACGGCAGATCGGCGTCGGTGTAGAGCACCAGATCACCCGTTGCCGCGGCAAAACCGGTCTTGATCGACCCACCCAGCTTGCGGTTCACGGGGTGGTGCACCACCTTCACGTGCCGGTCGGCGGCCGCCAACTCGTCGGCGAGCTTGGGCGTGTTGTCGGTGGAGGCGTCGTCGACCACGATGATCTCGTAATCAGCGATGCTGCCCGCTGCCACCAGTTCGTCGGCCACCTCTTTGGCGGCCGCCACGGTGCGCTCGATGTAGGCCTCCTCGTTCCACATGGGGAAGAAGATGCTGAGCGTTTCGGACGACGTCGCAGTCACCCTGCTCAGGCTACTGGGGGCGCCCGCCGGTACGCTCGCGCCGTGGACCCCCGCCCGCACCAGCTGTCGACGCCCTGGCGCATCGTGTTCGGGGTGGGCTGGGGCGGCGTGGTGCTGTGCCTGGCAGCGGTGTGGAACAGCTCGCGCACCATGGGTCTGTCCACCTGGTGGCTGGGTGCTCCCGCCGACCCGATGCCGCTGGTGGTCCAGGTGCTGCCGTTCGTGCTGCCCATCGCCATGGTGGTGAGCGCGTTCCGGAACGTGCGCTTCCTGCCGCTGTACGGTGTGCTCAGCGCTGGGGCACTGGCGGCAATCGCCATCGGCGACCTCGAGCCCTTCCACCGCTACGGCGTCGCAGAAGGAGCGGTGGCGACTGCAGCCATGCTGGTGAGCCTGGCCTCGTTCGCCGGCTTGCTGCGACCGGTGCCGTCCGAACCGTCGAATTGATCGCGCGGTCATTATCGTCTGCATCGCGGCACCGAGGGACGGTCCGCACTGGGGGTCAGCCCGATGCGCACGATCAAGCACCCGCTCTCCGGAGCGCTCTACGACCTGACACCGAGCGGTCTGATCCAGGTGTCGAAGAACGGCAAGACCGGGCTGTTCACCGGGCACGGAGTATGGACCGAAGGCGAGATCCGCCAGGCCGACCCGCACCTGTGTCTGTGGATCGCCGGCAAGCAGTTGCCCAACCGATTCCAGCAAGCCGCCGCGGCGATGAACGACTGAGGGGACCATCATGACGCTCACCAACGAACCCACCGCCAAAGGCGCGGCCCGCTCGCCGGGAGCCAGCTACCAGCAGTTGCTCGACAACGACACCCGGCCCGAGAACGTGCCTGTGGCGCTGCGGTGGCAGCGCTGGGAGTTCCTCGGCGACACCGACATCCCGCGCAGCCGCTACGTCAGTCGAGAGTTCCACGAACTCGAAAAGGAGAAGGTGTGGAAGCGGGCCTGGCAGATGGCCTGCCGCGAGGAGGACGTGCCCGAGGTGGGCGACACCTGCGTGTACGACATCTGCGACGTGTCCATCCTCATCGTCCGGTCAGCGCCCGACCGAATCCAGGCCTTCTACAACGCGTGTCTCCACCGCGGCCGCCAACTACGCGAGGCCGACGGCCCCACGCACGAACTGCGCTGCCCCTTCCACGGGTTCTGCTGGAACCTCGACGGGTCGCTGAAGCAGGTGCCGTGCGAATGGGACTTCCCGCACGTGCAGCACGACGAGTGGGGCCTGCCCGAAGTGCAGGTGGGCACGTGGGGTGGCTTCGTGTTCATCAACATGGACCCGAACTGCGAGTCACTCGAGTCGTTCCTCGGCGAACTGCCGAGCCACTTCGAGAAGTGGCCGCTCGAGCGGCGCTACAAGTCGGTACACGTCGCGCGCATCTTCCCCACCAACTGGAAGGTGGTGCAGGAAGCGTTCATGGAAGCGTTCCACGTGGTGGCGACGCACCCGCAGCTGCTGGCCGGTATCGGCGACGCGAACAGCCAGTACGACTGGAGCGGTAACTTCAGCCGGGCCATCACGCCGAACGGCACACCGAGCCCGCATCTGTCGTGGGAGCCGACCGAACAGGAAATGTTCGATGCGATGAGCGACCGGCGGCTCGACGAACCGCCGTTCGTCACCCTTACCGCCGGGATGACCGCGCGTGGGGTGTCGGGCATCGGCGGTCGCGCCCGGATGGCCGACGTGCTGGGCGACAAGGCCGACGGACTCAGCGACGCCGAACTGGCCGACAGCATCTACTACACGCTGTTTCCGAACTTTCACCCCTGGGCTGCCTACAACCGCATCGTCTACCGATTCCGGCCCTACGAAGACCGCCACGACATGTCGATCATGGAGTGCATGTTCCTCGAGCCCTACGACGAGTCGCAGCCCAAGCCACCGGCCGTACCCATCCACTGGCTGGGGGTCGACCGGGACTGGACCGACGCCGAGGAGTTGGGGCTGCTCGCCCGCGTGTTCAACCAGGACACGTTCAACCTGCCCAAGGTGCAAAAGGGGCTGTCGTCGTTGCGGAAGGACATCACCCTGGCGAACTACCAGGAGACCAAGTTGCGGCACTTCCACTGGTTGCTGAGCCAATGGGTCGAACGCGACTGACGCACCCCTGACGGGTAGCGTCGGGCACCTATGTCGAAGGTGCTCACGTCATTGCCGGTCGGCGAACGGGTCGGGATCGCGTTCAGCGGCGGTCTCGACACGTCGGCGGCGGTTGCCTGGATGCGCGAGAAGGGCGCTGTCCCCTACTGCTACACGGCCGATCTCGGCCAGTACGACGAGGACGACCTGGCCGGTGTGCCCGATCGAGCCAAGGAGTACGGCGCCGCCGAGGCGCAGTTGGTCGACTGCCGCACCGAGCTGGTGCACGAGGGGCTCGTCGCCCTGCAGTGCGGCGCGTTCCACATCACCACCGCCGGCAAGACCTACTTCAACACCACCCCGCTCGGCCGGGCGGTGACGGGCACGATGCTCGTCCAGGCGATGAAAGCCGACGGGGTCGACATCTGGGGCGACGGCAGCACCTACAAGGGCAACGACATCGAACGCTTCTACCGCTACGGCCTGCTGGTGAACCCGAGTCTGCGCATCTACAAGCCGTGGCTCGACGACGCGTTCGTCACCGAGCTGGGCGGGCGCGCCGAGATGAGCGAGTTCCTCACCGAGCGCAACCTGCCGTACCGAGCCAGCAAGGAAAAGGCGTACAGCACCGACGCCAACATCTGGGGCGCCACCCACGAGGCCAAGTTGCTCGAGGAACTGAGCACCTCGATGGACATCGTCGTGCCGATCATGGGTGTTGCCCACTACCGCGACGATGTCACCATCGCCGCTGAGGAGGTGTCGGTCCGGTTCCACGAGGGGTGGCCGGTCGCCATCAACGGCCAGGAGTTCGCGACCCAGGTCGACCTGGTGATGGAGGCGAATGCCATCGGTGGCCGCCACGGCCTGGGGATGTGCGACCAGATCGAGAACCGCATCATCGAGGCCAAGAGCCGCGGCATCTACGAAGCGCCTGGGCTGGCGCTGCTGCACATCGCCTACGAGCGTCTCGTTTCGGGCATCCACAACGAGAACACGATCGAGAACTACCGAACGATGGGTCGTCGCCTCGGCCGGCTGCTGTACGAGGGTCGCTGGTTCGACCCGCAGAGCCTGATGCTGCGCGAACCGCTGGTGCGCTGGGTGGGGTCGGCCATCACCGGTGAGGTGACCCTGCGCCTGCGGCGTGGCGACGACTACACCGTGCTCGACACGGTGAGTCCGAACCTCACCTACGCACCAGAGCGGTTGAGCATGGAACGAGTCGAGGATGCCCCCTTCGGGCCGCTCGACCGCATCGGGCAGTTGACGATGCGCAACCTCGACATCGCCGACACGACCGCAAAGCTCGAGGTGTACCGGGGTACCGGCACGCTGGGCAGCGGCGGCCTGCTGTCACTCGAGGCCCCCAACCCCACCTGAGTAGGCGCTGCGGTAGCGGGCGTACTGCCGTTCCCGCCACGCCTTGGCAGCCCGCCACTGCAAACAGCGGCCACGGGTCGACTCGCTGAAGGCGTCGGGATCGAGGACGAAGACGCCCCGGGCGAGTGCCTGCGCCCGACCGGCACGAACCTGGTGCATCATCACGTCGCTGATCTTGGGACGGCTCACCGTGAGCCCCTCGGCGGCAAGCGCGGCCGATACCTCGCTCAGGCTCATCGGGCGCCCCGAGCGGAGGAACACCCCCAGGATCGCCCGGCGGACATCGACCGGCCGGAGCCGATCGATCCAGTTGTCGTCCCGACTGTCGTCTCGTTGCTGCATACCCGGTACTGATGTGCAGCGACGATGGCCCAGCGGAAACAGCCGGATCGCACGCCCGACCGCGCAGCCCGGCTCGGCCCACACGCTCCGCTCGTGACACCGTCACCTCGTTTCGATTTCGACTCCGGGACAGCAGCATCCACCTCAGCGCCGCACTCGCCACCGGGATCGCCACCGAGATCGCCACCGAGATCG
>JBAXSU010000005.1:0-42339 GCA_037130535.1 Actinomycetota bacterium | reverse complement strand
ACCTCGTCGTTCGCACGGTCACGCCGAACGTCGGCGTCTGGCTCGGTCTGGTGAACGTGGTGCGCGACGGCACATCGCTGAGCGGCTTCCCGACGACCGGTCTGACTGGGTCGAGTGCCCTGGGCAGGGACGATGTGATCACCCTTCGCGCCGACATCGGCAATGCCGCAGTGCAGCAACCCGACCCGGCCGCACCCGCTACGGCTCGTATCGAGCCCAGTGGCGGGCAGGTGGGCGACGCGCTCGACGTGCGCATGCAGGTGAACCTGACGAGCACGATGAACTGCTCGATGCTGTCGCCGGCCGACCTTGCGTCGAACGTGGGGGCGACATTCGTGCTCCGCTCGGGCGCCCTGCCTCTGGCGACCCCGCCGACAGCGGCGCTGGCCGATCTGACGTGCACCGGTTCGGTGTTCAGGTTCACCATCCCGCTGCTGCCAGCCGGGTACGACCTACGCGTGTCGTTCTCGCTGTCGGTGCCGGGCGATGCCGGATCCGACCTTTTGTACGGGCTCGAGGCAGGAGTCCGACAGTTCACCGACCGGGCGACCACCCTCTACGTGCCGCAGTGGAACATCGATTCGTCGCTCGCAGCATTGGCCAACTGGTCGAGTCTGAAGCAGTGGCGAGGGCTGGCGACGGCATCGGGAAGCGTGGCCCGGACGGTTACCAGCAGCGTCGTGGAGACAGGGAACTCGGCAGCGCAGGCGACCATCGGCGAGACGGTGACGTACACGGTGGTGCTGTCGCTGCCGGCGAAGTCGGCCGTGTACCAGTCGGTCGCCTCGAGTTCGCTGCCTGCGAGCCTCGACTACGTCGAGGGCACCGCAGAGGTCATCTCGTCGCCGCTCACCCCATCGGCGTTCGGCGCCACGAGTGAGCCGACCGGATGGGATCTCGCCGAGACGGCGAACGGCTGGTCATTGACCCTGCCGAGCGACTCGACGGGTTGGCGCAACGACGGTGCGACTGCGGTCACCGTGACGATCCGCTACCAGGCCGTGGTCGTCGACACGCCGGCGAACGTCGCTGGCGTCGCCGTCAACGACACCGCCTCGTGGAGGTGGAATGCTCTGTCGGGTTCGACGTCGGTGGCACCGAAGACTGCGACTGCCACCCCCGTGACGGTGGTGGAACCTGCCGTGTCGATCGTGCGGTCGCTGAGCGGATCGGGTGTCGTCGCCGGTGGCTCGACCTTGACGGTGTCGCTGCAGGTCGCCAACGCAGCCGGTAGGTCGACGGCGAACGACCTGTCGTTCGCCGAGTGCGTCCCCGCTGGGCTGGGTGCACCGGTGCCGGTGGTGCCAACCGGATGGAACGCCTCGATCGGTGAGCCCGGCTCGTGCACCGATTCCTGGCGCCTGATCACCTGGACCAGCAGCGCAATGGCACCCGGCACCCAGGCAGTGCTGGGCTACAGCGCAGGACTCGACGTGCCCGGTGTCGCCGGTCGGCAGCTGCCGTTGAGTGGCACCGTGTCGGCCTGGTCGTTGGCGGGCAGTGCGTCGACTCGGAGGACCTACCAGCGCACGGCCACCGGTGCTGCGGTCGCATCGCTCGGTCCGCCGCTGTTCTCCGGGGCGAGTGCGGTGGGCCAGGCTGCACGTGGCCAGACCGTCGAGCAGACCTTCACGGTTGTCGTGCCCGCCAACACCCGCGTGTTCGACGGTATCGCCACGGTGACAGTGGCGAGCGGTCTCACCATTGCCGGATACAGCGCCGCGGCCCCGGTGTACGGAGCCGAGTGTTCGGTTCCCGGCACCGTCGGCCACACGATCACTCCGTCCGGCCAGGTCGCGGGATGGTTCCTGGGTGACGTCGTCGCCGGTGGTCAGGACTGCGTGGTCACCCTGGGCCTGCGCGCCTCTGTCCGGTCGACAGCCAACCTTGATGTGGTCCTCCCTGTCGACGCCTCACTTGCCTGGGGCCTGGTCGACCGCGACAGCGATCGCACGACGCTGTCGACATCGGGTCTCGACCGCAGCCTCACTGCCAGCACGTCGCTGACGGTGGTGTCGCCCGCCGTCACGATCGGGCGCAGCATCGACGACTCCGACCGTCTGGTGGAAGGTGGCCAGTCGGTGGTGCACACCATCACCGTGGCGAACTCCGGCAACAGCGCGGCGTACAACATCGAGCTCACCGAGGTCGTCCCGGGCGGTCTGGCGGCGACCGACTCGTTCGGCGGTACCTGCGAAGGAGCCGGCGCGCCGGTGCTCGCCGGCTCGCTGTCGTGGACGCTGTACAGCAGCGGCGCGGGCTTGCAGCCGGGTGTCTCCTGCACGATCACGTACCGTTCGCAACTGTCGGCGGCCACCGCGCTCACCGATGGCCAGACGCTGGTGTCGACCGCCACGGTGAACCGCTACTTCGGTGTCGCAGGCAATGCGGCGCTGCCGGCCGAGCAGCAGGTGGCCTACACCGGCCAGTCCGCGTCGATGACCTTGACGGCGGTTCGACCCACGATCCGCATCGACCTCACTGCCGCCGACGGCAGCGAGCGGGTGGCGACCCGGCTGGGAGTGCCGACGGGATGGAAGGTTGTCGTGTCGAACGTCTCGACTGCCGGGCCCCGAATCGCCCGCGGTGTCGACGTGGTGACGACGCTGCCTCCGAACTGGACCCTCGCCGATGTCACGGGCGTCTCGCCGGCGCGGTGCACGGTGATGCCCGTCCTGGCGACCGTCGGGGCGGTGCAGACCATCACCTGGACGAACCTGTGCGATCTCGCTGTGGGCGAGGTGCTGACCATCGACTACCTGGCCACGCCTCAACTCGCTGCCGTCAACAACCCCGGTCTGGTCGACGGCGCCGGCAACCGAATCGTGCACGACACAGCGGCCGTGCTGAGCGCCGAGGATGCCGGAGGCACCACACTGGGTTCGGCGTCGAACGGGGCCGGCGCGACGCTGGAGTCGGTCGATCTGCAGGTGCTCACCACCGATGCCAGCGCTGCCGACGACGGCACCCCCGGTAGCCCGGGCTTCGTGCTGGGTGTGGCTGGCTCGTACTACGTCGACGTGAAGAACAATGGCCCCGATCCGGTCGCCGGTGTCGTCACGGTCACCGACACGCCCCCTGCCGGCCTTCTCGTCACCTCGGCCACCGGGACGGGCTGGGCCTGCAGTGTGGCAGCGACCGTGGTGTGCACGAATCCCGGCCCGGTGGCCGTGGGCGCGAGCCTGCCCCGCATCACCATCACCGGTGTACCCACCGACGCCTCGCTGAACGATGCGGATGGCGACGCCAACCCGCAGACCGGCCTGATGGTGAACTCTGTATCCGTGTCGAGTGGGCAGCCCGATCGTCGCTCGACCAACGACAGCGACACCGAGCCGACGCCGGTGCGCCGACTCAGCGACATGGCCATCAGCGCGGTCTGGTCGCCGACGACGCCGCTGGTGGCCGGCGCCCAGGTGGTTGCCGCTGTGACGGTGGTCGCCAACGGCCCGTCGATTGCCGTTGGGCCGGTGTCGGTGGTCGATGACCTGCCCACCGGTCTGCGGCTGGTGCGCGTGCGCGGCACCGGATGGAACTGCAGCGCATCTCGCACCGGTACGGGCTACTCGGCCGAGGCCAACCAGAACGGCCGAATCGACTGCTCGCGCTCGTCGAACGGCGTGGTCGCCTCCACGGTGCTCGATCCCCTCGAAGTGACGGTGCAGATCGACCCCGTCAGCATGTCGGCCACGACGCTCAGTGCGGTCGTGAACCATGCCAATGACCCCGAACCCGGCAACAACGCGGTCACCGTGTCGGGAGCGACCACGTTGACATCGGGTCTGACGGTGCGTGTCGACGACGGCGGCGCGCGGTTCACCGTCGGCCAGCGCGACGCAACGGTGATGGTCACCGTCACCAACCAGGGACCCTCCGTCGAGCCCGGGCCGGTGGTGGCCCGCACCGACTTGCCGGTGGGCCTGGTGCCACAGCGGGTTGAGGCCGACGGCTGGTCGTGCACCACGACGAGCCGAGCCGTCGATGGTGGGACTGCCGCACGTGTGTCGTGTACCTGGGTCGGCTCCGACTCGACGCCTGACGCAGTGGGTGTCGGCGAGGTGCTACCCGAGATCTCACTCGTCCTTGCGGTGCAGCCCACCGCTGCAGTGTCGAGCGACCCCGATGCCGCCAACCTCGTGCGGGCCGAGACCACGCTGACGGGCACGGCGACCCTGACCACCCAGACCGACGGAGTCGATACAGCGGTGTCGGCGAAGGCCGATGTGACGGTCGCCGTGGGACCTGCCGACCCCGACCCCTGGCAAGTGGGTGACACGGGCGGCTATGCCGTCGTCGTCACCAACAACGGGCCGAGCCCGGAGTACGGTCCGGTCACCGTCAGCAAGCCCATCCCGGCGGGTGCGACGTTCGTGTCGGGTCGTGGCGACGGTTGGTCGTGTCAGGTGGATCGCGGCGCGGCCGAGGTGGTCGACGTGGTGACCTGCACCCACGGCCGACCGGCCGGTCTGGGGCGGAACGAGGGGTTGCTTGCGGCGGGCGAATCGTTGTCGCCGCTGGTGATCGATGTGGCGGTGGGGCCCGGGTTGCTGCCGGGCGCATCAGTGAGCCCGGTTGCGGTCAGCGGCTCGGCATCGGTGAAGGGCGCCACCGACTCGGTATGGGCGTCGGTCAGCGACCTGGTGTCCGTGGTGGCCGTTGCCGATCTGTCGGTGGAGCGCAGTGGAGAGGCGAACACGCTGGCTGTCGGCGAGCAGGCCACCTACGCGTTGCGCATCACCAACCGCGGTCCGAATCCGGCGGCCGCCGGCGCCGTGGTGACCGATGTCCTCCCGGAAGGGGTCGACCTCGTCGCGTGGGCAGGGGAGGGGTTCACCTGCTTGCCGTCGCCGACGGGACCCACATGCACCTATGCCGAGTCGATTGCCGTCGGCGACACCCGCGCTGTCAGTCTGACCGTTGCGGCCCGGCCTGCAGCGTACAACGCGGCTGGCGATGGCGCCGGTGCGATGTCGGTGACCGGGCCGAACATCGACCGCAACCCGGGCGACAACGAACGCGACTATTCGCTCGTGATCGAGCCGCTCGTCGATCTGGCGGTGGAGTACGCCCAGGTCGAACGCCTGGTGGTGGGGCGCACGACGTCGTTCCAGTTGGCCGTCGAGAACCTCGGCCCGAACGACCCGGCGAGCGGGGTCACACTGCGCAACGACCTGCCCGAGGGACTCGTGTACACCGAAGCGGTGGGCGACGGCTGGGAGTGTGCGACGTCGGGTCAGCAGCTCGAGTGCTCGTACCGCGAGGCCCTCGTCATCGGTGAGCCCCTTCCGGTGGTGGAGGTGGGCGTGCGGGTACTGTCGGCCGACGCCGACGGGGATGAGGTCGTGAGCAGCGTCTCGGTGGCAGTTCGCGACGCCGACGTCGCCAACAACGAGGCCCGGACGGTGCTTGTTGTGCGGATGCCCGACAGCGTGGTACCGGAGCCGGCGGTCGAGACCCCGCCGGCCACGATGCCGGCTCCGTCCACCACGTCGGCTCCGTCCACCACACAGCCGTCCATCACGCAGCCGGACGAGGCCGACCCGGCCGAGACTGCTCCGGCCGAGACGGCGCCCGGCACCGCTGCGCCCAGCACGGTCGAGGCCGGCGATGTGGCCGGTGCACCCGTCACCTCGTCGTCGTCGCCGGTCGTGGAGGTCGTGCTGGCCACTGGCGACGCCGCCGAACGCGCGCCGAACCTCGCTATCGGCATGTACCTCGACGGGGTGGCGACCTTCGGCGGTCGTGCGATCTGGCATCTCACCGTAGCCAACACCGGTGCCGGCGATGCCTACGACGTCTTGGTCAGCAATGCTCTGCCGCTCGACCTGGCACCCGTTGACGTGATCTCGGCCGACGGGATCTGCGCCGTTACCGGACAGCTCATGCGCTGCTCGTTCGACTCGCTGCGCCCCGATGAGACTCGCCTGGTCGAGGTGTCGACCATGGTGGTCGGCCGTGGTGTCGACGCCGTCGTGCGCAACACCGCCTCGGTGTCGGGCACCCGTCCCGAAGTGCGGGCCGACGACAACATCGTCGAGGTGGCCACTCGGCTCGGTGCCCCATCGGCGGAACGCAGTGGACAAGTCGCTGTCGACCGAGGTGTCGACCTGCCGAGCGGTTGGGCGCGGCTGTGGGCCACGGTGCTGGGCATCTGTGGTGCACTCGGTGCAGTTGGGCTGACCTACCTGGTGCTGGTACGGCCGCGGCGAGTGATCCGCCGGCGGAAACCGATGGCCTGACCCAGCACGTGTACCGGGTGGATCAGCGCTCGACCCAGCCGCGTGAGCGTTCGACCGCGCGCAGCCACTGCGCGTGCAACTCGTCGGCCATCGCGCGGGCGTCTTCGCCTGCCGGTTCGAACTCGGCATCGAGGTGCCAGCGTGCCGCCAGCGATTCGAGTGAGGGCCACACGCCCTCGGCGAGGCCGGCCAGGAACGCTGCGCCGAGTGCAGTGGTCTCCTGGTCCTTCGGTCGCCGCACGGTGACGCCCAATTGATCGGCCTGGAACTGCATCAGCAGGTCCATCACCGACGCGCCGCCGTCGACCCGCAGATCGCGCACCGGCACGCCGGCCACCGCCACCATCGCGTCGACGGCATCGCGGGTCTGGTACGCCATCGCTTCGACGGTGGCGCGGGCGATGTGCGCACGGGTGGTGCCACGGGTGATGCCGAGGATGGTGCCGCGGGCGTAGGGATCCCACCACGGGCACCCCAGCCCGGTGAACGCCGGAACGAGGTACACCCCGCCCGAGTCGGCCACGCTGGCCGCGAGCGGACCCACCTCGGTGGCGGAGTCGATGATCGACAAGCCGTCGCGCAGCCACTGCACGGCTGCTCCGGTGACGAAGATGGCGCCCTCGAGGGCGTAGGTGGTGGTGCCGTCGGCCAGGGTCCAGGCAACGGTGGTGAGCATCCCCTCGGTGACCGGAGGGCACTGCGACCCCACGTTCATCAGCACGAAGCTGCCGGTGCCATAGGTGTTCTTCGCCATGCCGGGGGTGAAGCAGGCTTGACCGAAGAGGGCGGCCTGCTGATCGCCGGCGATCCCCGAGATGGGGATGCCCGCAGCGATGCCATCGCCGCCGCTGGTGAGGCCGAATCGCCCGCTCGATGGGCGCACCTCGGGCAGTGCGTGCATCGGTACGCCGAGCAGGTCGCACATCTCCGTCGACCAGGTGAGCGAGGCGATGTCGAACAGCATGGTCCGGCTTGCGTTCGACGGGTCGGTGGCGTGCACGGCACCGCCGGTGAGCTTCCACAGCAGCCAGGTGTCGATGGTGCCGATGGCGAGGTCGTCGTCGATCGGGATGTCGCGATTGCGAAGGAGCCACTCGATCTTGGTACCCGAGAAGTAGGGGTCGAGCACCAGTCCGGTGCGTTCGCGCACGAGGGGCAGCGCCCCGGCCGCGGTGAGTTCCTCGCAGCGGGCTGCGGTGCGGCGGTCTTGCCACACGATGGCCGTGCCGTAGGGGCGGCCGGTGCGACGGCTCCAGGCGAGCACGGTCTCGCGCTGGTTGGCGATGCCGATCGCGGAGACCACGCCACCACGATCGTCCACCTGTTGCAGCACATTGCGGAGTGTGTCGGCGATGCGGTCCCAGATCTCGTCGGCATCGTGCTCGACCCATCCGGGGCTGGGGTAGTGCTGGGTGAACTCGCGGTACGACGAGCAGGTGGTGTCGTCGGTGAACACCGCCCTGCTGCGCACGCCGGTGGTGCCGGCATCGAGGGCGATGACGCAGGTGGGCTGATCAGACATCGCGGCCGATGGTATCCGTCGGCCGGGCCGGGTCGGGTCGTCAGCGGCGTGGACGCGACGACGAGGGCCGGCGATTCTGCCCGCTGCCTGCGGTACGGCGGGTGGGAGCCGGTTTGGCCCTGGGCGCCGGTGCGGTATTCGAGGGGCTTGCGGCGCGCCGCTGCGCGTCGCGCAGGCGAGCGTTCTCGCGGGCCTCGCGCATCGTGGTGCGCTGGTAGCCGAACTTCGCCAGCACCGCGCCGAGGGCCAGGTAGACGGGCCCGCTAAGCAGCAGGCCGATGAACGGGCCGGCCGAGAGTTGATCGCGCAGGAACAGGACGAACACGGCGACCATCACGGCCGTGTAGATGACCCACTCGCGGATGAGTCGGCGCCATGGCACCGGCCGGTTCGAATCCCACGCCATGCCCTGTTCCTAGCATGTCGATCCGAAGGCGGCAGGGGTCGGCCGGTGGCTCCTCGTACACTCGTCAGCGTGCGCGTCGGCATTCTCACCGGAGGGGGCGATTGCCCTGGCCTGAATGCGGTCATCCGCGCCATCGTTCGCAAGGGCGAGGTCGTCTACGGCGACGAACTGCTCGGCTTCATCGATGCCTGGGATGGTGTGATGGAGCAGCGCACGATGCCGCTCGATGTGGCATCGCTGCGCGGCATGTTGCCTCGGGGCGGCACCTTGCTCGGCACTCGTCGAGGCAGCCCGTACGATCTACCCGACGGTCCCGAACGGGTGTCGCGCGCCTTCGACGACCTCGGGCTCGATGCGTTGGTGGTCATCGGCGGCAACGGGTCGCTCAGCGTTGCCTGCCAGTTGCACGCCGACCTCGGTCTGCCGGTGGTGGGCGTGCCCAAGACCATCGACAACGACGTGGTGGGCACCGACATCACGTTCGGCTTCACGACCGCGGTGCAGATCGCCACCGATGCGATCGACCGTCTGCACACCACCGCCGAGAGTCACGACCGGGTGATGGTGGTGGAGGTGATGGGTCGTCATTCGGGATGGATCGCCACCCATGCGGGCATCGCCGGCGGCGCCACGGTCATCCTCATCCCCGAGCAGCCCTTCGATATCGAGGAGGTGTGCGCGATCCTGCAGCGACGGCACGATCGTGGCCGGTATGCGTCGATCGTCGTGGTCGCGGAGGGTGCCGAACCGGCTCCCGGCACGCTGCCGGCGGGCGACAAGCAGTACGACCAGTTCGGTCATGTCCGTCTTGGCGGAATCGCGGATTCGATCGCCCGCGAGATCGAACACCGCACCGGCTTCGAGGCGCGTGTCGTGATGCTCGGCCACGTGCAGCGCGGCGGTACGCCCACGGCGTTCGACCGGGTGCTCTCCACTCGCTACGGGGTGGCGGCGATCGACGCCGTGCACCGCTCCGAGTGGGGCCAGATGGCCGCCGTTCGTGGAAACGACATCGTGATGGTGCCGCTGGCCGACACCGTCGGTCGTACTCGTCCGGTCGACCTCCACCTCTACCGCGACATCGCCTCGGTGTTCTTCGGCTGAGCCGGGTTCAGCCGTCGGCGCTGGGCCCGGCGGGCGATGCTGCCGTGCGCGGTTCGATGTCGCGTGGCGAATCGTCGGTGGCGATGCCGCAACCGGCAACGACAAGTGACGACGCGACAAGGACCAACAACCACCTGACGAGCCTCGTCTCGTTCACGTCAGCACCTCGGCGGGCAACTCGATGACGAACCGTGCGCCCGGCTCGCCGTCGGCACGATCTTCCACCCACACGCGTCCGCCGTGCAACCGGATGTGCTCGTCGACGAGTGCCAGGCCGAGGCCGGCCCCGTCGCTGGCGCTGCGTCGGCCCGCCACAGCCCCGCGGGCGAAGCGCTCGAACACGAGATCGCGCTCTTCGGGGGGAACGCCCGGACCGTGATCCTCGACGGCGATGCGCACATGGCCGATCGGTTCGCCCTCGGCTGCCGACTCGTGTACGAACACAGTGGGATCTCCGCCGCCGTGCAGTCGGGCGTTGTCGATGAGGTTCGCGACCACCCGCGCCAAACGTCGCCGGTCGCCTTCGATGAGCACGTGTTCGGCGGCTTCGCTCACCTCGATGGGTGTATCGGGGCGGCTGCTCACGGCGACGGCTTGGCGCACGAACTCGGCGACGAGCAGTTCCTCGCGGTGCAGTCGCACGGCCCCGGCGTCGAACCGCGAGATCTCGAGCAGGTCTTCGACGAGCCCCTGGAATCGGGCGATGTCGGCCACCATCAAGTCGAGCGCCGCCTGCGCGCGTTCGGGCATCTCGGCCCGACGGCTCTGCAGCACTTCAGCGCTCGCCGCGAGCGTCATGAGCGGTGAGCGCAGCTCGTGGCTCACATCGCTGGCGAACCGGGCGTCGCGTTCCACTCGCGTCTGGAGTGCGGCAGCCATGTCGTTGAACGACGCTGCCAGCAGCCGCAGATCGGGGTCGTCGGTGATGTCGAGGCGGGTGTCGAGGCGTCCGCCGGCGATGAGCTGGGCGGCCTGGGCGGCTTCGCCGAGCGGGCGCACGGCGCGGGCGGCGACGATCCAGCCCAGCAGCACACCGAACATGGTCGTGATGAGTCCGGCGAAGAACAGCGACAGCGCGACGCTCGACAATGTGTCGGACACATCGGCCAGGCTGAAGAACTCGAAGTAGCTGCCATCGACCTCGACCAGCGGGACCCCGACGACGACGAACAGTTCATCGCCCACCTTGGTGATCATCCGTGCTGCTTGGGCATCGGTGACCACGCGGTCGATGAGGGTGGGGTCGATCTGGTCGCTGCCGTACTGCGAGCCGACCGTCCACGTCGAGCGGTAGTACACCACGGGATAGTCGACGGCGAGCGACGACAGTCGGTCGAGCGCGCCCGTTGCGTCGGCTGGCCGGCTGCGCAGCTCGGCGCGCACGATGCCGGCGTGCGATGTCGCCTCGGCCACAGCGGCGCTGTCGCGTTGCTTCACGAGACTGCTGCGCGTGAAGCTGTAGGCCGCAGCGGAGAGGAAGATTGCCAAGAGCAGTGCGCCGAGCGAGAACATCAACAGCACGCGAGTGCGCAACGACAGCCTGCTGATGCGCCAGTTTCTGGCGACGTCGCCCGAGCGGGCTGCCAGACGGGAAAGGACTGAGCGATCGTCAGCGTCGACGCCGACCGTAGCCGCCTGATCGGTCACGATTGCAGGCGGTACCCGAGCCCGCGCACGGTGACGACGTGGCGTGGGTTCGCCGGATCGGCTTCGACCTTGGTGCGCAGGCGTCGCACGTGCACGTCGACGAGCCGGCCGTCGCCGAAGTAGTCGTAGCCCCACACCTTGTCGAGCAAGCTCTCGCGACTGAAGACGCGGCCAGGGTTCTGGGCCAACTCGCACAGCAGCCGGAACTCGGTCTTGGTGAGGTGCAGTTCGACACCGTCGCGCAGCACCTTGCCCTCGTCGGGCACGATTTCGAGGTTGCCGAACGTGAGCTTGGCGTGTCCGGCGACGATGGGTCGCGCCCGACGCAGTAGCGCCCGGATGCGTGCCGACAGTTCTTTCGGGGCGAAGGGCTTGGTGAGGTAGTCGTCGGCGCCGGCCTCGAGACCTGCCACGACGTCGTGGGTGTCGTTCCGGGCCGTCACGATGACGATGGGAACGTCGCTGTGGCGGCGCAACGTGCGGCACAGTTCGAACCCGTCGATGCCGGGCAGCATGATGTCGATCAGCACCACGTCGGGGGCGGCGCGGGCGAACTTGTCGATGGCCTCCTCACCACTGCCTGCCTCGTCGACCGACCAGCCTTCGTCCTCGAGTGCCAGCTTCACCGCGGATCTGATCCGCTCGTCGTCCTCGACGGCAAGGATGTGCGTTCCCACGACGACAGTCTGCCAGGAACGACCGCTGTCAGGCGACCGGTTGCGAGGCGACGCGCAGCAGGGCCAGCATCGGGCCGAACAGGGTGGGGTTGCTGACCAGGACCTCGCCCGGCCGGGCCGGCCCGCCGTCGAAGTCGCCCGTTCGGCACCCGGCCTCGCGGGCGATGAGTTCTCCGGCGGCCAGGTCCCAGGGTCCGAGGCCTTCCTCGAAGTAGGCGTCGAGGCGTCCGGCGGCAACGAAACAGAGATCGATTGCGGCAGCACCGATACGGCGGATGTCGCGTACGGAGCCGATGAGCCGCGCCACCCGGCGGGCCTGCGCGGCGCGCCGCTCGGGATGGTACGAAAAGCCGGTCGCCACGAGGGCGGTGGCGGGGTCGGCCAGTGTGCCGCACGAGATGGGTAGATCGTTCAGCGTCGCCCCGCCGCCGCGCTGTGCCGAAAAGAGCTCGCCGAGCGTCGGGATGTAGACAGCACCCACCAGTGCGCCGTGCTCGTCGGCGGCGGCGATCGATACGGCATAGCCGGGCAGCCCATACAAGAAGTTGGTGGTGCCGTCGATGGGGTCGACCAGCCAGCGGATGCCCGACGAACCCTCGGTGTCGGTGCCCGCCTCGCCAACGATGCCGTCGTTGGGACGCAGGGTGCTGATTCTGCCGACGATGAGAGCCTCGGACGCCCGGTCGAACTCGGTGACCATGTCGGTGCTGGTCGACTTCGTCTCGCTGGAGCGGATGCCGCTGGCGCGCCCCTCGGCCACCAGGGTGCCTGCCTCGACGGCGAGCGATCGGGCGAGGTGCAAGAGTTCGGCGCTCATCGTCGACGTGCCCGCTCGGCCTGGTCGGCCTGCACCATCCGCCATTCGCCCTGTGCCCGCAGCACGAGTACAGCGACGATGCTCATTCCGATCGCGGCCACGATGGCGCCGACGAACAGTCCGATGCCGAGCGGGAGCGCGCAGTCGCCTTCGCACTGCACCTTCACCAACGTGTAGCCGATCAGTGCGCCGGCGGCTCCGCCGAGGAGGATGGCCACGAAGGCCGCCACCCGTGCGGCAGGGGAGGGGATCGCGGACAGGGGTCGCTCGGGGGTCGCCACGGCACCAATCTAGGGTGGTGGTCGCCGGCAGCGGCGACTGCGGGCACGACCTGCACGGCGGGGATAGCCTCGGCGGTCATGCGCGTCACGGTGGTCGTACCCACCTTCAACGAGGCCGGCAACATCGAGACGCTCGTCTCGGCCGTTCGACAGGTGCTGCCCCGCGCTTCGATCCTGGTGGTCGACGACGGCAGTCCCGACGGCACCGCCGACCTGGCCGACGCGCTGGGCGCCACGCTCGGCAACGTCGAGGTGGTGCGCCGCACCAGCAAAAGCGGCCTGGGAGCGGCCTATCGCTTCGGCCTGCGCCACGCCATCGAGATGGGGGCGGAGATCTGTGTCCAGATGGACGCCGACCTCTCGCACGATCCGGCCGCGCTGCCGGCACTGGTGGCGGTGGTCGAGCACGGAGCCGACCTAGCGGTGGGGAGTCGGTATGTGCCGGGCGGCATCACGCTGAACTGGCCGCGCCGTCGGCGAATGGTGTCGCGGTGGGGCAACCGCTACGCGGCTGGAGTGTTGGGTCTCGCGTTGAACGACGTGACGGCTGGCTATCGGGCATACCGCTCGACCGCGCTCGAGCGGATGCGGTTCGATTCGGTGCAGGCCGAGGGCTACGGCTTTCAGATCGAGATGACCTACCGACTGGTACGCCTGGGTGGTCGCATCGTCGAGTTCCCGATCACCTTCCGCGACCGGATGGCTGGCGAGTCGAAGTTCTCCGGTTCGATCATCCGCGAGGCGTTCGGCCTGGTGCTGCGCCTGTGGGCAGCCGACTTCAGTGGGCGTCGGCGCCGGCGGGCGATGGGCGGCTGACCGGCGTGGCCGATGTGCTGCCCGAACTCGGCGCTGCCGGTACGCGGGCGGTGCTGCACGTCGACATGGACGCCTTCTACGTCAGTGTCGAACTGCGTCGACGGCCCGAGTTGCGCGGACGGCCGGTGGTGGTGGGTGGCACCGGCCAGCGCGGTGTGGTGGCGGCCGCCTCGTATGAGGCGCGGCGTTTCGGCGTCTACTCGGCGATGTCGTCGGTGGTGGCGCGCCGCCGTTGCCCCGACGCGGTGTTCCTGCCCGGCGACCACGATCTCTACGCGCAGGTGAGCCGCGAGGTGCACGAGATCTTCCACAGTGTCACCCCGCTGGTCGAGCCGCTGGCGCTCGACGAGGCGTTCCTCGACGTCACCGGGGCCATCCGCCTGTTCGGGTCGGCACGGGCCATCGGCGACCACGTGCGGTCGCGGGTGGCCGACGAGCTCGACCTGCCGTGTTCGGTGGGTGGCGCCACCAACAAGTTCCTGGCCAAGCTGGCCTCGAAGGGGGCCAAGCCGCGTGTGTCGCCGCACCGCATCGACCCGGGCCCGGGCGTGCTGCTCATTGCGCCGGGTGCCGAACTCGAGTTCCTGCACCCGCTGCCCGTTGAAGCGCTCTGGGGTGTGGGTCCGGCCACGTTGAAGCGGCTCACCCGGTTCGGAGTGAAGACCGTGGGCGATCTGGCGCTGCTCGACCCGAGTTCGCTGGTGGCAGCGCTCGGCCAGGCCCAGGGTCGCCATCTGCACGAACTGGCCTGGGGTCGCGACGACCGGCCGGTCGAGCCCGATCGTGAGGCCAAGTCGATCGGCCACGAGGAGACCTTCGCCCACGACAAGTACAGCCACGACGAACTTCGCCGCGAGGCGGTGCGACTTGCCGATGCCGTGAGCACCAGGCTGCGAGCCGCCGATACGGGTGCGCGCACCATCACCATCAAGGTGCGCTTCTCCGACTTCGTCACCATCACCCGCTCGCGCAGCGTCGCTGTTCCGGTCACTACGGCCAAGGCCATTGCCGACATCGCCGATGGCCTGTTGGCATCCATCGACGTCGGCGCGGGGGTGCGCCTGTTCGGTATCAGCACCAGCGGCTTCGGCGAGGTGGTCGAGCAACTGACGCTCGACGACCTTGCGGGTGCGTCGGCCCAGGGCCGCAGCGAGACCGATCGCACCGAGTGGGTATCGGCCTCGGGGGCGATCGACGCCATTCGCGAGCGCTTCGGTACCGCCGCCATCGGCCCGGCCAGCACCGTTTCGACCCGCGGCCTGCGAGTGGTGCGTACCGGTGCACAACAGTGGGGCCCCGACCAGCAACCGCCGCCCACCACTGATGCCTGAGGGCCGACAACCCGGTGCGGCCGGCAATCCGGTGCGATAGGTCGATCGGCCCGATCGATGTGCCATCGGGCGGTCGAGACATCGACGCGTTGTCAGGGTGCCGCGAACGTGAAACAATGTCGCTGGCCCCTGCTCAGGAGATTTCATGCCGCTCTCGGAAGACGAACAGCGCATCCTTCGCCAGATCGAAGAGCAACTTCAGCGCGACCCGAGTTTCGCTCGCGATCTGGCTCCCGAGCGGCGTGGCTCGCGGCGCTCGCTGTTCATGTCGGTGCTGGGCACTGTCGTTGCCATCGCAGTGTGCGTGCTGCTGCTGGCAGTCAGCCCCTACGTGGCCTTCGTCGCCTTCCTCGTGGCCATGGTGGCCGTCGTGCGTGCCGAGCAGCATGCTCGCCTGCTGGGTGACGAAGCCATCAGACAGGTGTCGGCGATGCGGCGCCAGCGTCCGGGGAGCGGCGCTTCGCACTGACCCGCTCGGTGCCCACCAGGCGTTGGCGCACCACCCGCGGGTCGATCCGGCAGTAGTAGCGTCGCAGGAGCGGCATGGCGCCGTCGCAGGCCTCGACCACCTGCGTGCGCAGCACGGCCGCACGCAGCGCGGTGGGCTCAGCCACACCGGCGGGCGAGTAGATGGCGCGTGTGACGAACCGTGCCAGTTCGTCGAGAGGCCGGGTGTCGATGCCGAGCGATGCTCCCACCTGTCGGGCGAATTCGAGCGGGGTGGCGCCACCGGGCGGTTGGGCACCGGCAGCCACCACGGCACCAACGGCTCCGTGCCACGCCGAGATCACCTGTTCCGACGGGGTGTCGCCGACGCGGGTGAACCTCCGCACGATGGTCGGCATCAGCATGATCCAGGCGCCGAACAGAATGAGGCCCAGGAGCACCCAGGTGCCTGTGCCCGGGCCATCGCCGTTGTCGCCCGAGCCTGCCTGGGGCAAGGTGGGCACCGTGGTGGTGGCGGCGGGCCGGTTCGGCACGGTGGTGCCGGTCGGCCGCACCGTGGTGGGTGGTGTGGTGGTGGCCGATGCAGGCTCGTCGGTGGCGGCGTTGCCGGTGTCTTGTGCCGCGGCGACCCCCGTGACCGCTTCGCTACCGGGAGCACCTCGGCCGGGGGTCGGTTCGAACAGCACCCAGCCAATGCCGTCGAACCACACCTCGGGCCAGGCGTGGGCGTGCCGGCCGAGCACGTGGTAGCTGCCGTCGCTGCGCAGTTCGCCGCTGGTGAAGCCGACCGCGACGCGTGTGGGCAGGCCGACGGCGCGGCCCATCGCCGCGAACGTCGCCGAGAACTGCTCGCAGTAGCCACGCTGCTCGCGCAGGAAGCTGACGATGGCACTGTCGCTGTGCCCGCGCTGGACATCGATGTCGTAGACGAAGTTGTCGCGGAAGTAGTTCTGCAGCGCGAGCGCCTTCGCGTATGGCGACGCGGCGTCGGCCGTGATGGCACCCGCGAGTTGTACGACCTCGACAGGGAAGTCGGCCGGAAGGGCGATGAGGTCGGCGGAGGGAGGTGACGACGAGGTGGCAGTGGCGAGCAGCTCGGGCGTGGGAAGTGCGATGTTCGCGGAGATGTTGAACGTCTGTCCGCGTGCGAGCGGGCGATCGGCCAGCAGCAGGCTGCCCGTCTCGTCCTGCCACCCGATACCTGGTTGCGCCACCTGCACCGGTTCGTACGCCGAAGGAACCAGCCGGCCGCCGAGCCGACCTACCACGACGTATTGCTGCAGGATCTGGACCGGTTCGGTCGGCTCGTTGAACGACCCGGCGGTGTCGACCAGATCGGCGGCGGTGAGCGACCATGTGGTGCCGTCGAAGTCGCTCAGCCCGCTCAGCCGCCAATAGCGCCCGATGGCAGCATCGACCGTGAACATCTCCACATCGGACCGGTTCACCAATCGGGCACGGATGTCGACGAGTGGGCTCAGCACAGCTCCGTCGTCGTCAGTGGTCTGGCGGGCGTCGATGATGGGTGCCTGGCCGGCACCGGGGAGGAGCGGTCCGACGAGTGCAGCGCCAAGCGCGCACACCGCTGCGCACGCCGCAGCGGCGGGCAGCGTCGACGGGGTGGCGGAGCGGCGGCGTCCGAGCCAGCCGTCGCCCGTCGAGCCGTGCAACGCCCGCAGCACCGCCACGACGGCTACTGCTACCGCCAGCCAGGCGCCGGTGAGGACGATGCGGTTGCGGTCGACGCCGAGTGCGGCGGTGAAGATGAACACCACCGCCGAGGGCACCAGCGCCTCGGCCCGTCCGAGGGTCCGAAACGCGAACGTGTCGGCTGACAGGGCCACGAAGCCCAACGCCAGAGCCGCAACGGTGGCGAACGGGCTGGCGCTGGGAACCGGGGCCACCGCGGTGGGGAACTGGGCCCAGACGAGCCGGAGGTCGAGGCGGACGTACTGCCACGTGGTGCCGGTGGGAAGTCCGTAGCGCATACTGCTGCGGTAGAAGACCAGGCAGAGCACCTCGGCGAGCACGATGGCGGCCAGCACGAGGGCCAGCACCCCCGGGAGTCGGACCTGGCGGAGCAGGAAGCAGACGAGGTGCACCACCAGCGCCACGGTGAGCACGGGGCGCAGATACTCCCAGCCGGTGAACACTCGCGACAGGCCGAGCGCAGTGACGACAGTGAGGGCCGTCAGCAGCGATGTCGCCACCACATCGTCGAGGGTGAAGCGCCGCGGCGTGCTCATGGTTCCGTCCGATACGCGGCGGGTAGCCGCGACGCGATCCCGCCGTCGCCGACGAGCGCGTTCCACGAGGCGGTGAACGCCGCGTCGTCGGTGGCGTCGACCACCAGTCGGCGGTCGGCGACCGTGCTCGTGGAATGGTGGCGGGTCGCGATCACCACCACCACGTCGTCGGGGCTGGCGTTGCCACGCACTTCAGTAACGAAGGGGCTGTCGAGAGCGGGAGCAACGACCACGAGCAGGCCGAGACCCTCGGTGGTCTGCAACGCAGGCACCGCGGTGGTGTGCTCGCGCGGCTCGACGGTGGCCAGCCAACGCAGGGCCACAGGAGTGACATCGTGACCGCGCAGGTCGACATCGGTGGCCACCATCCGGGTGAGCAGGCCCGCTTGCGCGGCACCGGTGAGCACTGAGGCGGCAGCCGACACCGCCCGTTCGAAGGCGGCGTCGCCCGCGTCGCCGGTATACCCGGATGCATCGAGGTCGAGCACGACCGTGCACCGGCGCAGACCTTCCGGTGCGGTGTCTTTCACGATCAGGTCGGTGGAGCGGGCCGAGGCCTTCCAGCTGATGCGCCGGATGTCGTCGCCCGGCACGTACGGCCGCAGCGCGTGGAACTCGTTGCCGGTCTGGCCGAGGGCCTTCATGCGCACCAGGTCGCCCAGTACGCCGGCGGAGGCATGGTGCCCCATCGACACCGGGCTGTGGTGCGGGGTGACCAACAGCTCGGCGCTCCCTGGCACGACCGTGGAACGTGCGGCGATACCGAGTACATCGGCGCGGCGCACCCGCAGGGGTCCCGCCGTCACCAGTCCGCGCCGTGCAGTGGGCAGCCGGTACGCCGCAGCGGTTCGTTCGCCGGCGTTGAGCGGAGCGAGGTGCATCACCGCTCCGGCCCCGCCGACCGGTTCCCACAGGCGCATCACGGGGGTGCGGTGGTTTCCCGAGTTTGCGATGACGAGGTCGACGCGCGCGTCCTCACCCACCATCACCGAGCTCGGGGCCACCCTTCGATGCACCGCCAGGCGGGGCATCGGTCGCAGCACGGTGAGCACGGCCCAGACGACGGCGACGACGATGCCGCCGGCCAAGACGTACAACTCGAGGATGCCGAACACCCGGCCGAGCACGGCAGCTGTGCCGGCCGCCGCCAATGCCCCCCAGCCGGCACGGGTGAGCATCAGCGCCCGGCCGGCACCGCGACGCTGTCGACCACTTCTCGCACGGCGTGTTCGGCCGTGAGACCACGCGACGCAGCGTCGGGTCGCACCACCACACGGTGGGCGAGCACGGCGCCGGCCACCACCTTCACGTCGTCGGGGGTGGCGTAGCCGCGACCGTTGGCCGCGGCCCGCGAGCGCGTGGCCCGAGCCAGTTGCAGCGTGGCACGGGGCGACAGCCCGAGCGCGAGCCCCGCATGGCGCCGGCTCGCCTCGGCGATCGACACCAGATACGCCTTCAGCGCATCGGCAAGGTGCACGTTGCGCACCAACTGCGACATGGCCGTGATCTCGGCCGCAGTGACCACAGGCCGCAGGGTGGTGAGCACCTCGTTGGCGCCGAGCGAGTCGAGGATCTGGATCTCGGCCTCGCGGCTGGGGTAGCCGAGCGACAGACGCATCAGGAACCGGTCGAGTTGGCTCTCGGGCAGGCGATACGTGCCCTCCTGCTCGACGGGGTTCTGGGTGGCCACCACCATGAACGGGTGGGGGAGCCGGTACGTGCGCCCCTCGGCGCTGACCTGGCGCTCCTCCATGGCCTCGAGCAGGGCAGACTGAGTCTTCGGAGAGGCTCGGTTGATCTCATCGGCCAACACGATGTTGGCGAACAACGGGCCGGGCTGGAACACGAAGCTCTCAGTGGCGCGCTGCAGGATGCTGACACCGATGAGGTCGGTGGGCAGCAGGTCGGGCGTGAACTGCACGCGCTTCCACGAGCAGTCGACCGATGCAGCGAGTGCCTTGGCGAGACTCGTCTTGCCCACTCCCGGCACGTCTTCGATGAGGAGGTGGCCCTCGGCCAGCAGGCACATGAGCGCAAGGTCGATGACGTCGCGTTTGCCGTGCACCACCCGGGCGATGTTGCCGCCGATGGCGTCGAACAGCGAGGCGAAGGTGGTCGTCGTGACGCTGCTCGCCGGCGGTGCCACGGCGCCGGGCACTGCATCGTGCTGGGCCGTCATGGAGTGGAGCCTAGGCGGCGGGACGTCGCCACTACTGTCGGGAGGTGCCCGATCTCTCACTCGCCATCGACATCGGTGGCACCAAGCTGGCCGCCGGCATCGTCGACGCAACGGGTGCAGTACTCGTGCGCGACCGGGTGCCCACACCGGCGCGCGACGTGTGGCCCGCTGTCACTCGACTGGTACGACGCGTGCTCGCCGCTTCGCCGGAACCGCCCGTGAACTGCGGAATCGGGTGTGGTGGGCCGATGACGCCGGTCGACGGCACGGTGTCGCCGCTACACATCCCGTCGTGGCGCAGGTTCGCGCTGCGCGAATATGCCGAGCAGCTCACCGGCCTACCCGTGGTGGTCGACAACGATGCCAAGGCCCTGGCCCTGGCCGAGGCTTGGCGGGGCGCGGCGATGGGGGTGAACGATTTCATCGGTGTGGTGGTGGGCACCGGGGTGGGCGGTGGCATCGTCAGTCGTGGGCGGCTGCTGCAGGGCCGACTCGGCAATGCCGGTCACATCGGCCACATCGTCGTCGAGCCCGATGGACGGCCGTGCCGGTGCGGTGGCTTCGGGTGCCTCGAGGCCTACTGCAGCGGGGTGGCCATCGAGACCGAGACCGGGCGAGCGCCGCAGCGGGCATCCAGCGTCATCCAGACCCGCACCGGCACGCTGGTCGGCCGCGCACTGGCATCGGTGGGGGCGCTGGTCGACCTGCGCCTGGCGGTCGTCGGAGGTTCGGTGGCCCTCGGGTTCGGGCAGGCGTTCTTCGACGCGGCGCAGGCCGAACTCGACGCCCGGGCCAAACTGTCGTTCACATCGGGGTTCCGCGTGGTGCCCGCCGCGCTGGGCGCGGAGGCCCCGCTGGTCGGTGCCGCGGCGCTCGCCCGGTTCGCATCCGGTCCGGCTACCGGCGGGTAGCATCGGCGACATGCGTCCTACGTACACCGCTGAAGCCGAGGCCTATCGCGAGAAGGTGCAGGCCTTCCTCGCCGAGAAGTTGCCGTCGAACTGGCACGGCATCGGTCGCCTCGAGGGCACCGATCTCGAGCACTTCGTGGGCGAGTGGCGCCAGACGTTGTTCGAGGGCGGCTACCTGGCCCCGGGCTGGCCGGTCGAGTTCGGGGGCGCCGGTTTGTCGGCACTCGAGCAGGTCATCATCGGCGAGGAGTTCGCCAAGGCCGGGGTGCCCACGGGCGGCCCGAACGACGTGTTCGGCATCCAGATGCTGGGCAACACCCTGCTGCAGTGGGGCACCGACGACCAGAAGCAGCACTATCTGCCGCGCATCTTGTCGGGTGCCGACGTGTGGTGCCAGGGCTACTCCGAGCCCAACGCTGGCAGCGACCTGTCGAACCTCGGTCTGCGTGCGCAACTCGACGGCGACCAGTGGATCCTGAACGGGCAGAAGATCTGGACCTCGGCGGGCCACCTGGCCGACCACATCTTCACCCTTGCCCGCACCGATCCCGATGCGCCGCGCCACAAGGGCATCTCGTTCCTGCTCGTCGACATGCGCCAGCCCGGGGTCGAGGTGCGCCCGATCCGGATGATCTCGGGCGAGAGCGAGTTCAACGAGGTGTTCTACACCGAGGCCGTCACACCCAAGCACGAGGTGGTCGGCGGGGTGAACAACGGCTGGGCGGTGGCGATGACCCTGCTCGGCTACGAGCGCGGTGAAGCGGCGGCCACGCTGCCCATCCGCTTCCAGGCCGAACTCGACCGCCTGTTCCTGCTGGCCAAGCAGTACGGCGTCGCCGACGATCCGCGGATCCGTCAGCGGTTGGCTCAGTGCTACGCGAAGGTGCAGATCATGCGCTTCAACGGCATGCGCGTGCTCACCCGCTTCCTCGGTGGCCACCATCCCGGCCCCGATGGCGCCATCTCGAAGCTGTACTGGAGCGAGTACCACAAGGAGATCTCCGAGCTGTCGATCGACATCATCGGCGCTGCGGCGATGGTCCCCGAGGGCCGCCGCCCGTCGAGTGCGTTCCAGGCAGACGACGCGGGTGCTCCCAACAGCACCTGGAGCTGGGTCGGCACGTTCCTCAACGCGCGCGCCGGCACCATCTACGCCGGTTCGTCGCAGATCCAGCGCAACATCATCGGCGAGATGGTGCTGGGCTTGCCGAAGGAGCCTCGCTGAGTTCGCGCCGTGTCGGCCTGCGGCAATGGCTCGTCGTTGCCGGCGCGGTCGCAGCACGGCCGCGTCTGTGGCCCGAAGCGGTCGGGCAGATCACGCGCCTGGCCCGCACGGGGTGGTGGCGGCACCGGCCGTTCCTGCCGCTGCCGGGCGGCGACTACCTCGAGTTCCGGTTGCTCACCCAGTACGGCGACGAGCATCATCCGCCCGCCCCGGCCGATGTGGTGGACTACCTCGCATGGTGCGCGCGGGTCAGGCCATGACCGAGCCAGGCCCACTCGGCCGCGGCGGCAGGTAGGACATCGTCATGTCGAGCGCGCTGGTGCTGAATGCCTCGTACGAGCCGCTCTCGGTGGTGCCCGCGCGCCGCGCTGTGTGTCTGGTCATCGCCGACAAGGCCGAGATCGTCGAGACCGACGGCTCGTTCCTGCACGCCGCCACGGTCGCCTTCCCCAGTCCGCTGGTCATCCGGTTGCGCACCATGGTGCGGGTGCCGTTCCACCGGCGTACCTCGCTGTCGCGACGGGCCTTGTTCGCCCGCGACGAGCATCGCTGCCAGTACTGCGGCGCGGTTGCCGACTCGATCGACCACATCGTGCCGAAGTCGCGCGGTGGTGCCCATTCATGGGAGAACGTTGCCGCCGCATGTCGGCCCTGCAACCTCACCAAGCGCGATCGCACTCCCGACGAGGCTGGCATGCGCCTGGCCCGGCCGGCCCGTGCGCCGCGTGAACTCGCCTGGGTGTCGGTGGCGGTGCCGCGGGTTCCCGAGGCATGGAAGCCGTACCTCGCCCTCGCGAGCTGAGTCGGGTCGAGTCGCATGAGTACGCCGGCAGGATGGACGATCGAGCATGCCTCGGGGTCGGCGGCAGCCTTCCACGCGTGGGAGCCCGAGACAGGCTCGGGTCGGCTCGCCCGGTGGTTCAGCGTCGACCGGCCGGCGCTCGTGCTGGGTTCCGGTCAGCGCGACGACGTGGTCGACACCTTCGCGTGTGCGGCTGCCGGGGTAGAGGTGGTGCGTCGACGCAGTGGCGGGGGAGCGGTGCTGCTGCTGCCCGGCGAGGTGACCTGGCTCGATGTGGTGGTGCCTGCCGGCGACCCGCTGTTGGTCGACGACGTGGGTGGGTCGATGCTGTGGTTCGGTGAGGTGTGGGCCGACGCGTTGCGGGCGCTCGGTGAACGAGACGTCGCAGTGCATCGAGGTGCACTCCGAACGAGCCCGTGGTCGCGCCTCGTGTGCTTCGACGGGCTGGGGTCCGGTGAGGTCACCGTGGCCGGCGAGAAGACCGTGGGCATCAGCCAGCGACGAACGCGGGCATGGTCGCGACTGCAGGCGGCCGTCTACCAACGGTGGCGACCCGAGGTACTGCTCGGCCTGCTCGGTGGGTCGGTGCCCGAACTCGACGATCTGCAACCGGTGCACGTCGTGCCCGACGCCGAGTCGTTGATGGCGGCGATGACCCGTCAGTTGCCGCCCCACGTCTGATCCCCACGTCTGATCCCCACGTCTGATCCCCACGTCTGATCAACGGTCACGGTCCGCGCCCGACCAGGTTGAACTGGCTGCCCAGCGGTGCTTCGGCGCGCGCCCGGTGGGGCTCGGTGGGGGACTCGGGGGCGCGAAAAGGGGAAAAGTGGGGAAAAGAGTTGACAAGTGGGGGGCTGTGGGGGAAGAATGGGGGCCATGTGGGGAGCCGTGGCGATCGCAGCGAGGTGGTGGTAGGTGCTCTTCGTCGGCACCCACGAGCGCCAGCTCGACGACAAGGGCCGCCTGGCGTTGCCGGCGGCCTTCCGCGCGCACCTCGGCGAGCACTGCTACCTCGTGTTCGGCGACGACCAATGCGTCAACGTGGTGCCCTCCGCCACGTTCGAGCAGATGGCCGAACAGTTGATGGCCCGAGTCGAGCGCGGCGAGATGTCGCTGCAGCGCCAGCGCGCCGTGTCGTCGAGCGCGACGCTCGTCACCGTCGACAAGCAGGGCCGTGTGAGCATCGACGAGAAGCTGCGCACCTATGCCGGGCTCGCCACCGAACAGCGTGTGGTGATCTCGGGCAACTTCCGCGTGATCGAACTCTGGTCGCCCGAGCGCTTCGCCCAGGTGAACGCCGCCGGGACCAGCGATCTCGCTGGGCAGGTCGTCCAATGAGCACGAAGGAGGGCCGAGGAACCGAGCCGACGGCACAGCCGCGGCGATGAAGCACACGATCGACACGAATCAAACGACACCTCATGTCACCCACCAGCGTCGCTGGTGCCGTGACCGAGCCTCCTGGCTCGCCTGCAGTTCGTCGGCCGGCAAGATGGTCAGCCCCACTCCGCCCGCTTGCCGTCTCGTCGACCGGGGAGACATCCCGGCGACACCCGCCGACCGGCGAACTGCAGACGAGCCGGGAACCAGCCCGGCACCGCAGCCCGCAGGGTTCCTTCGATGACCGAACCCTTCGAGCATCAGCCCGTGATGGCAGCCGAGATCGTCGAGGCATTCGCTCCGGTACCACCGGGATGGGTGCTCGACGGAACGCTCGGCGGTGCAGGGCACGCGGTGTTGCTGCTCGAGGCCCACCCGCACCTGAAGGTGCTCGGCATCGACCGCGACGCCGATGCGCTCGAGGTGGCCCGCCAGCGGCTGGCGAGATTCGGCGATCGAGTGGCCACCGCCCAACTGCGCTTCGACCACCTCGCAGACGCCATGGAAACACTCGACATCGCCACCCTGTCCGGAGCACTGTTCGACCTCGGTGTCAGTTCGCCGCAGCTCGACCGTGCCGAGCGTGGGTTCTCGTACCGCAGTGAGGCGCCGCTCGACATGCGGATGGACCGCAGCCAGAACTGGTCGGCCGGCGACATCGTGAACGGCTACGACGAACTCGACCTCGCAAGTGTGATCCGTCGATTCGGCGACGAACGCTTCGCCCGCCGCATCGCCGCTGCCATCGTCGCCGCCCGGCCGATCGAGACCACCACCCAGTTGGCCGAGGTGGTGGTGTCGGCCATCCCGGCGGCCGCTCGTCGTACCGGCGGCCACCCGGCCAAGCGCACGTTCCAGGCCATCCGCATCGAGCTGAACCAGGAACTCGAGGTGCTGCCCGACGCCATCGACACCGCCATCGACCGCACTGCCGTGGGCGGCCGCGTGATGGTGCTGTCGTACCACTCGGGCGAGGACCGCATCGTGAAAGAGCACTTCCGCCTAGCCGAGACCGGTGGCTGCGAGTGCCCACCCGAACTGCCGTGCGTGTGCGCTGCGGTTCAGACAGTACGCACTGTTCGCAAGGTGGCACGGCGCCCATCGATCGGCGAGCAGGAGGCCAACCCGCGCTCGCGCAGCGCTCGTCTCCGTGTGGTCGAGCGCATTTCGCCGACGCGTCGCGGCAGCCGCTGAACATGGCCCAGCCAGCCCGCGTCCCGCTCGAACGACGGCATACCCGACTCGCTGTCGCGCCCGAAGCGGTCGCTGCGGCGCGGGCCCGCACCGATGCTCGTGCACATCTCGAACTCGTTCCCCGACGGCGTCGCGCCGCACGTTGGGCCACCGCTGTCGCAGTGGCGGTGGTGGCGGCGATGATGGGCGCCGCAGCGTTCCAGACCTATCTGGCCAAGGGTCAGCTCGAACTCGACCGCCTCGATCGCGAGATGACAGTTACTGCCGCGAACTACGAGACCCTGCGCCAGGAGCGAGCAGAACTGCGGTCGCCGGGCAGGCTCACTGCTGTCGCTGCGGAACGCGGTATGGAACCGGCCACCAAGACGTCGTTCATCGCCATCCCACCCGATGTGCTGGTGCTGGTCCGCCAGGCCACCGGGGCACTCGATCCGACGTTCGACGACGAGGCTGAATTGCTCGCCCAGTTCCGGGCCGTGAAGGCACTGCGCGGGGTACAGCCATGAGCCAGCGTCCCGGTGCCCGCCACCGCGGACGTGTTTCCGCTGCGCGATCCAGCGTCACCGCCGACCCGCGCCTGCGCACCAGCCGCCACGATGCGCCAATGCAGCGCACCCGCCGCGCTGAGGCACCGGTGCAGCGCACGCAGCGCGCGCACATGGCACCGGCTGCCCGATCGACGAGCGCTCGTCATGCACCGGCTGTCCGCCGCAGCCCGGAGCCCGCACCCCGTCCGAGCGGTCACGGTGGGGGCCAGAACCGCTCGCTGCAGCGTCGAATCATCGACGCACCGCGACCTAGCCGGCAGCGGTTCAAGGCGGGCCGGTCGCGTCGACGCCTGCTCGCTGTCTTCATCGTCACCATGCTGCTGTTCCTGCTCGTGGTCGCCCGTGTGGTTCATCTGCAGGTCACCAGCTCTGACGAACTCCGTGCCGCAGGTCTCCAGCAGCGCACGACCGAGTCGGTGCTGCAGGCCCGTCGCGGTGTCATCTTCGATCGCAACGGCGACGAGCTGGCCATGTCGGTGCCCTCGACCACCATCATCGCCAACCCCAAGGCCGTCGGCGACCCAGCCGCCACAGTGGCCGTGCTCGCCCAGGTGCTGCCGCTGTCGGCCGACAAGCAGCAGTCGCTGCTCGAGGCGTTCACCGCGAAGGACAAGAGCTTTGTGTACGTGGCGCGCCAGGTGAGCGACGACCAGGCAGCCGTCATCGACGACCTGAACCTCAACGGCGTCGACGCGATCGCCGAGGATCGCCGCACCATGCCCACCGGCGAGGTGGGACGCAGCGTCATCGGCCGTACCGACCCCGACGGTGTCGGCACGGCCGGTATCGAGAAACAACTCGACACCTTGCTCACGGGCACCGATGGCGAGATCGTTCGTCAGCACGACCGTAAGGGCCGCTCGCTGCCAGGTACCGAGACCACCTCGGTCGAGCCCGTCCCGGGGCACGACGTGGTGCTGACTCTCGACCGCTCGGTGCAGTACACCGTCGAGCAGCAACTCCTCGCCCAGGTCACCACGCTGCAGGCACGCGGTGGCACCGCAGTGGTGCTGTCGACCAAGACGGGCGATGTCATCGCGATGGCCAGTGTGCGTCGCGACGACGTGACTGGCCAGTACTTGGTGAGCAGCGGCAATCTGGCGGCCGTCGACGCGGCGGAACCGGGTTCTGTCGTGAAGGCAGCGACGCTGGCAGCGGCCCTGAACGAAGGCGTCGTCACGCCGGACACGACCTTCGAGGTGCCGTGGCGCAAGCAGTTCAGCGACACGATGCTTCACGATGCCGAACAGCACCCCGACGAGGTCTGGAATGTGGGCCAGATCCTCACCGAGTCGTCGAACATCGGCACCATCGAGGTGATGCTGAGCATGTCGCCCGAACTGCGCGGCGCCAAGCAGAAGCTCTACTCGTACCTGCGTGCCTTCGGCCTCGGCGAGACGTCGGCGCTCGACTTCCCCGGTGAGTCGGCTGGTCTGCTGAAGGACTGGAAGCAGTGGGAGGGCGCCGAGCAGTACACGATGGCCTATGGCCAGGGTCTCGCCTCGACATCGGTCCAGCTGGCTGCAGCCATCAACGTCATCGCCAACGGTGGCACCTATGTGGCCCCACGGCTGGTGCACGCCACGATCGGCCCCGACGGCGAGATCACCGAGACGCCGGCCCCTGCGACCCATCGGGTGATCCGGCCCGAGGTCGCGGCCCAGGTGACACAGATCATGCAGTCGGTGGTGTGCTCGGGCACCGCCACCCGCGCCCAGGTCGACGGCCTGTCGATCGCTGGAAAGACCGGTACCGGTCTGAAGGCACAGGACAACGGCACCTACCTGAACGCCAAGGGCGAGCGCACCTACTACGCCTCGTTCGTCGGGTTCTTCCCAGCGGAAGACCCACAGGCCACGGTGCTCATCTCCATCGACGAGCCTCCGGGTGCCGAAGGTCAGCTCACCCGCTTCGGTGGTACCGCCGCGGCACCGGTGTTCGCCCAGGTGGCGCCGGCCATCATGCGTGAGATGGACATCACGCCTCCCGCCGCCGGTGGCGGGTGTGCGGCGAGGTGAGTGGTGAGCCCTTCCCTTGCAGAGGTACTCGCCGCGGTGCGAGGTGGCCCGTCGTTCACCGTCGTGAACGACGACCCGTCGGTGATGATCACCGACGTCACGATCGATTCTCGCGAGGTGGTGCCGGGCGCGCTGTTCAGCTGCTTGCCCGGTGCTCACCACGACGGGCATGAGTTCGCTGCGGCAGCGGTGGCGGCCGGTGCCGCAGCGATCATGGTGGAGCGGATCCTGCCGATCGATGTACCCCAGGTGGTCACCACGTCGGCGCGTGCGCTGACCGGCTGGGTCGCTGCGGCATTCCACGGGCATCCGTGCGATGCGCTGCTGATGGTGGGGGTGACCGGCACCAACGGCAAGACCACGACGGCGCAACTCGTCGGTGATGTGTTGCGTTCGGCCGGTCGGCGGGTGGAGGTGCTGGGCACGCTGTCGGGGCGGCACACCACCCCGGAGGCGACGGTGCTACAACGCCAACTGGCTCGCTGGCGCGACGACGGCGTCGACGCTGTGGTGATGGAGGTGTCGTCGCACGCTCTCGTGATGGACCGCGTCGCGGGTGCCCACTTCGACGTTGCGGCGTTCACCAACCTGGGTCGCGACCACCTCGACCTCCACGGTACCGTCGAGCGGTACTTCGCTGCCAAGGCACTGCTGTTCGAACCAACCCTCAGCGACTGTGCCGTGGTGAACGTCGACGACGTGCACGGCCGGCTGCTGGCTGACACGATCTCCGTGCCGGTCGCCACGTGCACCCTCGACGACGTGGCCGAACTGCGGGTGGGTGCCACCTCGCATTCGTTCACCTGGCGTGGGGTGGCGATCGAGGTGGGGATCGGCGGCCGGTACAACGCCGCGAACGCGCTGCTGGCAGCCGAGACCTGCATCGCCGTCGGCTTGACGCCCGAGCAGGTCGCGACCGGTCTGCGGGCCGCACGTCCGGTGCCGGGCCGGTTCGAGCCGATCGACATGGGCCAGCCCTACTCGGTGGTCGTCGACTATGCGCATACCGCCGACGGACTGACCGTGGCCCTCGCCGCGGCACGCGAGGCGGCAGGCGAGCGACAGGTCGTCGTGGTGTTCGGGTGCGGAGGCGATCGCGATCGCGACAAGCGGCCCGAGATGGGTGCTGCGGCGGCCGCTGGTGCCGATGTCGTCGTGGTCACGTCCGACAACCCACGCTCGGAGGACCCGGCCGCGATCATCGATGCCATCATCCGCGGGGTACCTGCCGACTACCGTGGCCGCGTCGTGATCGAAGCCGACCGAACCCTCGCCATTGCCGCAGCCCTCGACCACGCCCGCCCGGGCGATGTCGTGCTCATCGCCGGAAAAGGACACGAAACCACCCAGACCATCGGCTCCACGGTCATCGAGTTCGACGACCGGTCTGTCGCCCGCACCCTGCTGGAGGCCCGCGCATGATCGCGGTGATGATGGCCGGAGCCGCCGCCATGTTCGTGGCCCTGCTCGGCACGCGGGGTCTCATCAGCTTCTTCCGTAACCGCGGCAAGGGCCAACCGATCCTCGGCAAGGAAGACCACGGCCCCGAACACCATCTGAAGAAGCAGGGCACACCGACGATGGGCGGCCTCGCCATCATCGTGGCGGCCTTCGTCGGTTGGTTCGTCGCCCACCTGCGGCGCGGCCTGGCGTTCTCCGATCAGGCGATGATCATGTGGGTCGGCATCCTGGTGATGGCCTTCATGGGCTTCCTCGACGATTACATCAAGGTGAAGCGCGCCCACAACCGGGGCATCTTCTGGAAGAAGAAGGGGTACATCACCTTCGGTCTGGCCCTGCTCATCGCCTGGTGGCTGGCAGCGTCCACCGGTATCAGCGAGACGATCTCGTTCACCCGCGCGAATTGGCCGGGTTGGGATGTCCACTGGTTGGTGTGGGTCGTGTGGGCGGGGCTCATCATCTGGAGCACCACCAACGCCGTCAATGTCACCGACGGCCTCGACGGCCTCGCCGGCGGGTCGGCGTTGCTGGGCTTCCTGGCGTTCGCTGTCATCGCCTACTGGGAGTTCCGCAACCCCGGTATCTACGGCTCGGTGGTGAACCCGCTCGACCTCGCGGTCATCGCAGCAGGGTTCGCGGGCGCCTGTGGTGGCTTCCTCTGGTTCAATGCCGCTCCGGCGCGCATCTTCATGGGCGACGTCGGTGCGCTCGGTATCGGTGCGGCGCTCGCGCTGCTGGCGCTCGGAACGAACACGCAGTTGCTGTTGGTGCTGATCTGCGGCCTGAACGTGATGGAGGCCGGGTCGGTCGCCATCCAGATGGGCGTGTTCAAGGCGTCGGGCCGCAAGAAGCGGCTCTTCCGCATGTCGCCGGTGCACCATCACTTCGAACTGCTCGGGTGGCCCGAGACCACGGTCATCATCCGTTTCTGGCTCATCTCCGGTATCTGCGTCGCCACGGCACTCGCCATCTTCATCGGCGACTTCACCCGCCTCGAGTCGTTGCGATGACCTCGTCCACGGCGCTCGTGTACGGGGTGGCCGTGGCGGGTGAGGCGACGGCTCGAGCGCTCGTGGCCCGCGGCTACCGGGTGCTGATGGCCGACGATGCTCCCACCGACGAGCGACGTGCCGTGGCCCACCGACTGGGCACCGACCTCGTCGAGTCGCCCGATGCCTCCACCATCGACCGCATGCTCGCCGAGGTCGACCTCGTCGCACCGGCACCGGGCGTGCCCGAGACGCATCCGGTCGTCGTCGGGGCATTGGCGAAGGGTGTGGCGCTGCGCACCGAGATCGATCTGGCCTACGAGTGGGAGCAGCAGCGTCCCGGTGGTGCCCGGCCGATGCTGGCGGTCACCGGTACCGACGGCAAGACCACGACGACGATGATGCTGGCGGCGCTGCTGTCGGGGGCGTCGCTGCGAACCGCGGCGGTGGGCAACACCGAGGTGCCGCTCATCGATGCGCTCGACGAGCCGGTCGACGCGTTCGCCGTCGAGTGCAGCAGTTTCCGGCTGTCGTGGATCCGCGAGTTCCGTGCCGAGGCGGCCATCTGGTTGAACCTGGCGCCCGATCATCAGAACTGGCATCGGTCGATGGAGTCGTACGAGCAGGCGAAGGCCAACATCTGGTTGCACCAGCGCGCCGCCGACGTGGCTGTCGGCTGGGTCGACGATCCGGTGGTGATGCGTCATCTCGCGGCAGCACCTGGCCGCCGAGTCAGCTTCGGCCTGCACGGCGCCGACTACCACACAGTGGGTGAGGGCGACGCCCGGATGCTGTGTGGCCCCTTGGGCGAGATCACCCCGGTGACGGCGTTGCGGCGCCGGTTCCCGCACGATGTGTCCAACGCGCTGGCAGCAGTGGCAGCGTGCGTCGAGAGCGGCCTCGTCCGGCCCGACCAGGTGGCCACGGGCTTGTCGGCGTTCCGTACCCCTCCGCACCGTATCGAGCCTCTCGGCGACGTCGACGGGGCATCGTGGTACAACGACTCGAAGGCCACGTCTCCCCATGCGGCGCTCACGGCCATCCGGTCGTTCGACTCGCTCGTGCTCATCGCCGGGGGCCGCAACAAGGGTCTCGATCTTGGCAGCCTCGCGGTCGAGGCGCACCGGATGCGCGGTGTGGTGGCCATCGGTGAGGCAGCCGATGAGGTGGCGGCAGCCTTCGCCGGGCGGTGCCCGGTGGTACGCGCCGACTCGATGGATGCAGCGGTGGCCGAGGCTCGACGGCTGGCACGGCCGGGCGATGCGGTGCTGCTGTCGCCGGCGTGCGCCAGCTTCGACTGGTATCCCGGTGGCGGGTACCCGGCGCGTGGCGACGACTTCCGACGGGCGGTCCACTCGATGCGTGAGGGGGCGACGGCATGAGCACGAGCAGCGCGGCCATCGCCGACCGGCGACGCCAGGCGGCGGCCCGCGCCTCGTCGAAGCGGCGGCACCCCACCGGGCGCACCGATGTGCCAGCTGTGCCGCTCGGACCGCCACCCGTCACGTATTACGTCATCGCCGTGGTGGTGGCAGTGTTCGTGATGCTCGGCCTGGTGATGGTGTTGTCGGCATCGTCGGTGCAAGAGTTCCATCGCGGCAACTCGCCATGGCGCATCTTCAACAAGCAGGTCATCTGGGCGTGTCTGGGTGGCGTGTCGCTGCTCGTGTTCGCCCGGGTGAAGTACCAGTTCTGGCGCCGCCTCGTGGTGCCCGGCCTGGGCGCTTCGTTCGTGCTGATGCTGCTGCCGTTCGTGCCCGGCCTGGGGTCGCAGGTGAACGACGCCACCGCGTGGGTGGCGGTGGGCCCGCTCACCTTCCAGCCGTCGGAGTTCTTGAAGCTGGCGGTGCTGCTGTACTGCGCCGACCTGCTCACTCGCCGTGAGGCCGAGATGGCCGACCTGCGGCGCACCCTGGTGCCCACCGCCATGGTGGCCACCGCCGGTGCGCTGCTGTGCCTGCTGCAGGGCGACCTCGGCTCGGCCATCGTGCTCGTGGCCATCATCTTGTCGGTGGCGTTCGTGGGCGGCACGCCGCTCACCCCGATGCTGGGTACATCGCTGGCTGCGGCCGGCTGTGCGCTGCTGTTCGTGTTCACCAGCGAGCGGCGCTTCCACCGCTTCACGTCGTTCCTCGACATCACGGGCAACCGCGATCACCTGAGCTACCAGCAGTACCAGGCGATGATCGGCATCGCTCAGGGTGGCGTCACCGGGGCCGGCCCGGGCCGCGGCCTGAACAAGTTGGGCGATTTCCTGCCGCTGGCGCACAGCGACTTCATCTTCGCTGTCATCGCCGAGGAACTGGGCCTGGTGGGTGTGGTTGCCGTACTCGGCGGATTCCTCGTACTCACGTTCTGCGGCGTACAGGTGGCGCTGGCTGCCAAGGACCGGTTCGGTCTGCTGCTCGCCGGTGGCATCACCTCGTGGTTCGTCGTGCAGACGCTCATCAATGTCGGAGGCGTGACGGGCACGATGCCGGTGACGGGCCTCACCCTGCCGTTCTTCTCGGCCGGTGGCAGTTCGCTGTTCGTCTGCATGACTGCAGCCGGGCTGCTGCTGAACATCGCCCGGCACGCACGATGACTGCTGCCGAGCCGTGCTGGGCGGTGGTCACAGGGGGCGGTACATCCGGCCACGTGCTGCCGGCGCTCGCCATCATGGACCGCCTGGTGATGGCCGGCCACGCCCCGGCTCATCTGCACTACGTGGGGTCGCAGCGAGGGATCGAGACCCGTCTGGTTCCTCCGCACGGGTACCGCACCACGCTGCTCGACGTGGTGGGTCTGCAGCGCTCGCTCGCACCGCGCAACCTGCTGTTCGTGCCGAAGATGCTGCGGGCCACCTGGCAGGCCTGGCGACTGCTCGGCCGACTCCGCCCGCAGGTGGTGGTGAACGTGGGCGGCTACGCCAGCATGCCCGCCACGTTCGCGGCGCGGATACGACGCTGCCCGGTGGTGGTGGTGAGCTACGACCAGCGACCCGGTCTGGCGTCGAAGGTGGCGGCGCGATTCGCGTCGGCGGTGGCGGCCGCCTTCCCCGATTCGCCGTTGCGGCGGGCGCGCACCACGGGTGCACCGATCCGGCCGGAGATCATCGCCATCGACCGTGCAGCCGACCGGCACGCCGCTCGATCGGCGCTCTGTCTGCCTTCCGACCGATTCGTGCTCACCGTGTTCGGTGGCTCCCTGGGGGCTCGGGCCATCAACCAGGCGGTTGGCGGCCTGGTCGAGGCGTGGGTCGACCGAACCGATGTGTGCATCTATCACGTGGTGGGTGAGCGGTTCGTGCACGAGGTGCCCAGTGAACGCAGTGCCGCCTCGGGCATCATGTATCACGTGATCGGCTACGAAGACCGCATGCCCCTTCTGTTCGCTGCCAGCGACCTGATGCTCACCCGCGCCGGTGCCAGCACCATCGCCGAATTGGCAGCCACCGGCACCCCCGCCATCGTCGTGCCCTGGCCCGATGCGGCCGAGAACCACCAGCTCGACAACGCCCGCACGCTCAGCGATGTCGGAGCGGCCCTGCTGCTGGAACAGCGCGAGCTCGACACGGCACGGTTGGCGGCGATGGTCGATGCGTTCGTCGCCGACCCCGAAGCGCTGGCCCTCATCGGGGCACGCGCCCATGCCGAGGGCGAACGGCACCGGGGCGACTCGTTGATCGACCTCATCACCGACGTGGCCCGAACCGACGGGGTGGCCCGAATCGACAGGGCGGCCCGATGAGCCCGATGCCCCTCGCTCCGCTCGACCTTTCCACGCCGCAGCGCCTGCACGTGGTGGGTGTGGGTGGCCCCGGGATGAGCGCCGTCGCCATCGTGCTCGCCGAGATGGGGCACCGGGTGAGCGGCAGCGACATCCGCGACCGTCCGGTGCTCGACCGCCTGCGCGCAGGTGGGGTCGACGTGCACATCGGCCATCAGCGCAGCCATGTCGAGGGCTGCGACGCGGTCACGTACTCCACAGCGGTCCCCGAACGCAATGTCGAACTCGAACAGGCGCGGGCCGACGGCATCACCACCTTGCGCCGCGCCGGCATGCTGGCATCGATCTGTGCCCGCGCCAAGTCGCTCGGGGTGGCGGGCACCCATGGCAAGACCACCACCACCTCGATGCTGATGCTCATCCTCGCCGAGGCGCAGTTGCGACCCAGTTTCGTCATCGGCGGCGACGTCACCGACATGGGCACCGGGGCGCAGTGGACCGGTGGCGAATGGCTGGTCGTCGAGGCCGACGAGAGCGACGGCACCCACCTCGAACTGCCATTGCACGGCACCATCCTCACCAACGTCGAGGCCGATCATCTCGACCACTACGGCACGTTCGCCGAGATCGAGGCCGGGTTCGACCGCTACCTCGCCCAGATCCCCGGCCCCAAGGTGCTGTGCTCCGACGACGAGGTGTGCCGCCGCCTGGCCGCAGGGCACGACACGATCACCTACGGCACCGGGCCCGAGGCCCAGGTTCGCGCCGTCGACCTCGTCGCTCGCGACGGCTCGTTCCGGTTCGGGGTCGAGCGCAACGGCGAACGCCTCGGTACGGTCGACCTACCGCTTCGTGGCATCCACAATGTGCGCAACGCCACCGGCGCGTTGGCGATGGCGCTCGCCATCGGTGTGCCCTTCGTCGATGCCGCTGCCGCGTTGGCCCGCTTCGGTGGTGTGGCCCGACGATTCGACATCCGCGGCGCCTCGGGCGGGGCCACCCTCGTCGACGACTATGCGCACCTGCCCGCCGAGATCGCAGCCGTGTTGGCGGCGGCCAAGGGCAGCGGTGACGGGTGGACCCGGGTCGTGGCGGTGTTCCAGCCGAACCGCTTCAACCGAATGTCGGTGCTGTGGCCCGAGTACGCCGATGCGTTCGTCGATGCCGATGTGGTGGTGCTCACCGACATCTATGCCAGTGGCACGACGCCGATCCCGGGCGTCACCGGCAAGTTGGTGGTGAACGCGGTGGTCGACGCGCACAGCGACGCCCGCGTGGTGTGGCTGCCCCGGCGCGCCGACCTGGTCGAGTTCGTGGCACGCGAACTCCGCGATGGCGACGTGTGCATCTCGATGGGCTGCGGCGACATCGCCTCGTTCCCGAGTGAGGTGCTCGAACGTCGGGCCGAGCTCGCGGTGAGACGCGGGTGACCGTGCAGGGCGCCGACACCGACGCCGTGGCTGCTGCGGCCGAGGTGTTGGGCGATTTGGCCGAGACGTCGGTACCGCTCGCTCCGATGACCACGTACCGCGTGGGTGGTGCAGCAGCGTTGTTCGTCCGCCCGAAGTCGGTCGCTGATCTGCACGTGGTGGCCGAAGCGATCGACCGCTCCGGCCTTCCCGTGCTGGTGGTGGGCCGCGGCTCGAACCTACTGGTGGCCGACGAGGGCTTCCGAGGCATCGCCCTGTCGCTTGCGACCCTGGGCAACGACATCGAGATCGACGGCGACAGGGTGCGTGCCGGGGGAGCGGTTGCGCTGCCAGTGCTCGCCCGCCGCACCGTGGCGGCCGGGCTGCAGGGATTCGAATGGGCCGTGGGGGTGCCCGGATCCGTCGGGGGTGGCGTGCGGATGAACGCCGGTGGGCACGGCTCCGACATGGCGGCGGCCCTTGTCGATGTGGAACTGTTCGACCTTCTGCAGCGGCGGCACGGCCATGTGGTGGCCGATCGTCTGGGGTTGCGCTTCCGGGGTTCCGACCTCGCCGACCACCAGGTGGTGGTGAATGCCCGTCTGCAGTTGGCGTTCGGCGACCGCGAACGGTCGGAGGCCGAACTCGACGACATCGTGCGCTGGCGGCGCGAGCATCAACCCGGCGGGCAGAACGCCGGCTCGGTGTTCGTCAATCCGGTGCCGGGCGAACTGGCCGCTGGTGCACTCATCGACGGACTCGGGCTCCGCGGCATGCGGATGGGAACAGCGCACGTCAGCGACAAGCACGCCAACTTCATCCAGGCCGACGACGGTGGATCGGCAGCCGACGTGCGCGCGCTGATGGACGAGGTTCGTCGTCTCGTGGCCGAGCACACCGGCCATCTGCTGCGCAGCGAAGTGCGTCTCGTGGGGTTCGCCGACGACGAGCACGAACGCGAACGTGGCGCGCTGTTCGCCGGGGTGTCGTGGTGAACGAACCGCGCCCCGCCGACGATCAGGTGCCGTCGACCGTGCTCGACGAATTGAAGCTGGCGTTCGGCGACGACGATGCGGCCGCAGGGCCCCTGGTTGCTGCGGACCCACTGCCGGTCGATGCTGGGCTGGCTGATTCTGGGCCGGCTGATTCTGGGCCGGCTGATTCTGGGCCGGCTGATGCTGGGCTGGCTGATTCTGGGCTGGCTGAGCCTGTGCCGGCAGCGCGGTCGACCATCGTCATCGGCGGCGGCGAAGAACTGCCCGACACGTTGTACCTCGACGACGTGATCGAGGGCGGCGACCGCCGCGACGATGCCGTCGGTGGCGCCGGACGCACCATTCTCATCGGCGGCGACCTCGATGTGAGCGGCGCGTTCGATGCCGTACCGGTGCCGAATCGGCAGATGGACCCGCGGGTGCGCGAGCGGCGCATTGCCGTGAAGCGCGAACGGGGACGGCGCCGGCTCATCATCGTCGGCTCGATCGCTGGTGTCGTGGTGCTCTTTGTCGCAGCCCTCGCCGTGCTGTCATCGTCGCTGTTCGCCGTCGAACGCGTCGATGTGCAGGGCGCTGCCTACAGCCAGGCCCGGTACCCCGACGAATTCCAGGCGGTCGTCGACGGGCTGATGGGCGAACCGGTCCTGCTGGTCGACACGATGTCGGCCGAGCGCGACCTGGAGCAGATCCCCTGGATCGAGCGGGCATTCGTCACCACCGACTTCCCGAACCGGGTGCTCATCGACGTGCGCGAACGGCTTCCAGTGGCCGCGCTCGTCGGCTCCGACGAGCGGTACCGGGTGATCGACCGCGACGGACGGGTGCTCGACGTGCTCGACGGCCGGCCGCGTGACTACATGCTCATCACCGGCCCGGCACCAGATGTCGAGCCCGGCGAGCTGGCGGGCGAACCGTTCGCGCTCGCGGCGCAACTGGTCAGTGCCCTGCCGGCCGAGATCCGGGCCCTCACCGAGTCGGTGTCGGTCGATGCCACCACCGGCGACTTCGGCCTCGCCTTCACCGGTGGCATCGACGTCCGCCTCGGTAGTTTCGACCGTATCGACAGCAAGCTGGCTCGCCTCCTGCAGCGTGTCAGAGAGGGTCTCGACGGCATCGTGGGCATCGATGTGTCGACCGACGAGATCTCCGACATCACCGGATGAGCGGGTGCCCGCATCCGCGTCGCCCGGCAGTGGCGGGCAGCACGGTCCGGGTGGCTCCCCGCATTCGGGCCTCCGGCGTGCGAGACTGTCGCATCGTGTACCGCATGCATCGTTCCTCCTGCCGACGTCACTACGATTCGGCAGTCATGCAGCCACGACGTGCAACATTCGTTTCCCTGAACCGGAGGTCCCGCTGATGGCCGGCGCGCCACAGAATTATCTCGCCGTGATCAAAGTGATCGGCGTGGGCGGAGGCGGCGTGAATGCCGTCAACCGGATGATCGACGCAGGCCTGAAGGGTGTCGAGTTCATCGCAGTGAACACCGACGCGCAGGCGCTGCTCATGAGCGATGCCGACGTGAAGCTCGACATCGGCCGCGACCTCACCCGCGGGCTCGGCGCAGGCAGCGACCCCGAAGTGGGCCGCGCCGCTGCCGAGGCGCACCGCGACGAGATCGAAGAGATGATCAAGGGCGCCGACATGGTGTTCATCACCGCCGGCGAAGGTGGCGGCACCGGCACCGGCGCCGCCCCGGTCATGGCCGAGGTGGCGCGTTCGTTGGGTGCGCTCACCATCGGTGTCGTCACCCGTCCGTTCAGCTTCGAGGGTCGTCGCCGTGCCGTGCAGGCCGACACAGGCGTGCAGAAGCTCAAAGACAAGGTCGACACGCTCATCGTCATCCCGAACGATCGACTGCTCACGGTTGCCAACGAAAAGACCAGTGTGCTGAATGCGTTCAAGATGGCCGACGAGGTGCTGCTGCAGGGCGTATCGGGCATCACCAACCTCATCACCACACCAGGCCTCATCAACACCGACTTCGCCGACGTGAAGGCTATCCTCGCCGGTGCTGGCTCGGCGCTGATGGGCATCGGTCAGGCCAGCGGCGAGAATCGAGCTGTCGTGGCGGCCAAGGCTGCCATCTCCAGCCCGCTGCTCGAGGCCGCCATCGACGGTGCCCGCGGCATCTTGCTCAACATCACCGGCCCGTCGAGCATGGGTCTGTTCGAGATGAACGCCGCGGCCGAGATCATCCATGGCGTGGCTCATGCCGACGCCAACATCATCTTCGGCACCGTCATCGACGACGAGATGGGTGACGAAGTGAAGGTCACCGTCATCGCGGCCGGCTTCGACCGGTGGGATGGTGGCCCCGCTGGCAAGTCGGTGAAGGCCGTCGAGTCCAAGCCGGTGTCGACGCTGAAGGATCTGTTCGCCGACGACGCTGTCGCTCCGCTCAGTGGCGACGACGACGACTTCGACGTCCCCTCGTTCCTGAAGTGAGCCTGCGGCACTCGCCGCTCTCCATTGCCCGGCCAGGCGCCGCGGTGCACATTCGCTGGAGTGAACGCGCCGACGGCGACTTCCACCTCGAGCGATCGACCGAGGCACTCGACGCGACGCGGCGTCAGTTCGTCGACCTGCCCTGGACGCAACTCGACGAGGTGCACGGTGCCACCGTGCGGGTGGTCGACCGGCCGGGCGCCTTCGATGGGGTGATCGGCGACGCGATGGTCACCGAACTCGACGACACCGTGCTCGGCATCTGGGTGGGCGACTGTGCTCCGGTGGCGCTCGTCGGCGACACGGGGGTGGTGGGAGCTGTCCACGCGGGATGGAAGGGCATCGAGCGAGGTGTCCTGCAGGCCGCGGTGGCCACGATGCGACGTCTCGGCTGCATCGACATCGAGGCAGTGGTCGGGCCGTGCATCCACCCGTGCTGCTACGAGTTCGGTGCCGCCGACCTCCGCCGCCTGGCCGACCTGCTGGGGGGCAATGTGGTGGCCCGTACCAGCGAGGGTGCCCCTGCACTCGACGTCGTGGCGGCCGTGCGTGCTGCACTCGGCGAGGTGGGGGTGGTGCTCGAGGATCGTTCGACGTGCACCGGCTGCGGGGCAGATCGCTACTACTCGCACCGGGCGCGTCGCGACGCAGGCCGTCAGGTGATGGCGGTCTGGCGCACCGCAGACGTCGACGGAGCAGTGGCGTGACCATCGATCCGAGCGTGGTTGCCGAACGGCTCGACGGCATCCGTCACCGGATCGAAGCCGTCGTCGGGTCGGCCCGGGCCACCGACGTGACCGTGCTGGCCGTCACCAAAGCCTTCGGACCCGATGCGGTGCACGCCGCGATGGCCGCTGGCTGCCGTGCTGTGGGCGAGAACTATGCGCAGGAAATCACTGCCAAGTTCGTCGATATGGAACCCCGTCCCGAGGTGCACTTCATCGGACAGTTACAGACCAACAAGGTGCGCCTGGTCGCACCCTTCGTGACGGTGTACGAAACGGTCGACCGTGGATCGCTGGCGGCGGAGATCGCCAAGCGAGCACCCGGTGCCCGCGTCATGGTGCAGGTCGACACATCGGGCGAACTCGGTAAGGGCGGATGCGGTGTCGACGATGTGGCGATGCTCGTCGACACCTGCCGCAGCCTGGGCCTCCAGGTCGAGGGGTTGATGACTGTGGGTCCCACCGAAGGCGGACCCGAGGCGGCCCGGCCCGGATTCCGCACCGTCCGACAGTTGGTCGACACGCTCGGGCTGGCGGTGTGCTCGATGGGGATGAGCGACGATCTCGAGGTGGCAGTCAGCGAAGGATCGACCGAGGTGAGAGTGGGGAGTGCCCTGTTCGGGAGTCGTCCACCTCGCGGCTGAGTTGATCGGCTAGCCTCCCGTATCCAGGAGGAACAGATGTCGATCTGGAAGCGGGCAATGGACTATCTCGGGCTCGGCCCCGACGATGCCTACGATGATTACGACTTCCCTCCGGAGCCGGAGGCTCGTCCGGCGCGTACCCGTGCGCCGCGCGACATGGAAGCGCCGACTCGTGGGAGTCGCCCGCCGGCGGAGTACGAGCCAGAGGTCGCGGTGCGCACCGTGCCTGCTCGACCCACGTTCCCCAGCCGCAACGATGAACCCACCGGTCGGCGCCCCGTTCCTGCGGGCGACGACTCGAGCGTGCAGCCGCGGCCGATCAACGCGCCGCGCAGCACGGGTGGGCGCGGTGGCGCCACCAATCTCGATCCGCACACCGTGCGTCCACGCCAGTTCGATTCAGCACAAGAGATCGCCGACAAGTTCAAAGAAGGCCAACCCGTCATCGTCAACCTCGAGGCCACCGACCGCGAGGTGTCGCGCCGCCTGGTCGACTTCGCGAGTGGTCTGTGCTACGGCCTCAACGGCACCATGGAGAAGGTCGCCTCGGGCGTGTACCTCCTGAAGCCTGCCGGATCGCGCCCCAACAGCGCGGCCGACGCATTCGACTGACACGGTCGTCCGACACCGGCGACTGCCGCGTTCGGTGCGCGCTGCGCGCCTACGATCGGGCCATGGAACTGACGCCCGCTGAGGTCTCCCAGGCAACCTTCCGGATCACCCGGAAAGGCTTCGAACCCGACGAAGTGCGCCGGTACCTCACCGAGGTGTCGCGCGCGCTCGAAGCCGCCCAGCAGCAATCGTCGGCGATGGAGGCACGTGCTCGCGCCGCGCTGGCCAAACTGCACGAGGCCAGCCAAACGCCACAGGGTCCGTCGCCCGACGAGGCGCAAGCCATCTCGCGGGCTCTGCTGCTGGCCCAACGCACGGCCGACACCGCAGTCGCCGAGGCCGGTCAGAAGGCGGCCGACATCATCGCCGCGGCCACCGCGCAGGCCGATGAGGTGCGCAGCGCGGCCCAGACCGAATCGGCCACGCTGCTCGAGGCCGCCCGCAGCGAGGCCCGTCGCGCCCGCGATGAGGAGTACCTGCGTGCCGAGAACGAGGTCCAGGCGCTGCTGGCCCGCCGCGACTTTCTGGTTGCCGATGTCGAGCAACTCGAGCAGCACCTCGTCACCCACCGCGAGCGACTGCGCGAAGTGGCCGGCGAACTGGTGGCCATCACCGAACGCAGTGCCGGCGGTCTCGGCGATCTGCGGCGCCCGCTGCTGTCGGCGTCCGACACTCCGCTGCACCGCGAGGAGAGAGAGGTGGTCGAGCAGGATGCCACTGCGGCGATGCCAGCGGTGGCCGACGACACGCCGCTGGGCGACGTCATGGCATCGTGGGCGACACCCTCCTCCGACTCCACCGATCCGGCAGGGATCGCCGCCGACGATCGGGCAGAGGTCCTGCTGCAGCTCGGTGACGGCTGACCACGGCTCGACCCGCCGAGGGTGCATCGCCGCGCGCTGGGCAGCCGGTATCGTGGCGGAAAAGGCGTCGACGGGGCCATCACCCCTGAGCCTTCGGAAGAACGGCCTCCGGGCTCACTAGAACCGAACGGGTCCAGCCCGTCATCGCTGGCGGAATCGAGTGGTTCGGGGCTGCGGCCGCGGGCAAGCAGGGTGGTATCGCGGGCTTCGGCTCGTCCCTGTCGGCAATGTCACCGCGCAGGAGAACCACGATGAGCTATCCGTCCGTCGAACCACAACCGTCATTCCCGTCGATCGAGCAGGGCGTGCTCGACTTCTGGCAACGCGATGACACCTTCTCGGCTTCGATCGAGGCTCGCGACGGGGCCGACGAGTTCGTGTTCTACGACGGGCCTCCGTTCGCCAACGGCCTGCCGCACTACGGGCACCTGCTCACCGGCTTTGTGAAAGACGCCGTGCCGCGGTACCAGACCATGCGCGGCCACCGCGTCGACCGACGCTTCGGATGGGACTGCCACGGTCTGCCCGCCGAGGCCGAGGCCGAGCGGCAATTGGGTATCTCGGGCAGGCAGGCCATCACCGACTTCGGTATCGGCGAGTTCAACGACTACTGCCGCACGAGTGTGCTGCAGTACACGAGCGACTGGGAGCGATACGTCACCCGGCAGGCCCGCTGGGTCGACTTCGCCAAC
>JBAXSU010000049.1:0-18855 GCA_037130535.1 Actinomycetota bacterium | reverse complement strand
CCAGCACCAGCACCACGCTGCCCACCTTGCCGCGGCGCACCGTCATCGTCGGCGACTCCACCGCCCACTCGCTCGCCAAGAACGCGCCCAAGGGACTCGACGCGTTCCTCGAACTTGCCGACGGCTCGATCAGCGGGTGCAGCGTGCAGTCCGACGGCCGGATCCGTTCCAGCCGCAAGGGCTTCGCACGGAGCTTCGAGTCATGCGCCGACTGGGATGCCCGCTGGGCTACCGAAGCCACCGAGAGTGGAGCCGAGGTGGCACTGGTGGTCATCGGCGCGTGGGACGTGTTCGACGTCGAGGTCGACGGCCAACTGGTGCAGTTCGACACTCCTGCCGGCGACGAGCGGTTCCTGCAGGGCGTGCAGCGCGGCATTGATGCGCTGCGTGCCGTAGGGGTTCACGCCGCGCTGCTCGAGGTGCCCTGCATGCGGCCGCAGGATGTGGAGGGCGCCGGGGTGCCGGCGCTGCCCGAGCGCGGCGACGACACCCGGGTGGCACACCTGAACGACCTGCTCCGCAAGGCTGCCGACGCGAACCCCGGAGCCGCGACTTTCGTGGCCGGTCCGACCGCGTGGTGCAACGACCCGGTCATCGCCAGCAGCCTCGCCTATCGCTGGGACGGGGTGCATGTGTACGACGACGGGGCCAAGCTCGAGTTCGAGGCCATCACCTCGCTGCTGCTGCAGATTCCCCTTTAGCCTCTCACCATCGTGATGATCGCCCGCGACCTGGCCCGCCTGGCCGACCCGTACGACGTGGTCGTCGTCGGCGGTGGCATCACTGGCGTCTGTGTCGCTCGTGAGGCTGCTGGCCGCGGTCTGCGCACGCTCATCATCGACAAGTCCGACTTCGGGCACGGCACCAGTTCGGCCACGTCGAAGCTCATCCACGGCGGCATCCGATACCTCGAGACGTACGAGTTCGCCGTCGTGCGCGAGAGCCTCCGCGAGCGGCGGGTGCTGGCCCTGACGGCGCCGCATCTGGTCAGCCAGCGGCGGTTCCTCATGCCTGCGTGGCGCTGGAGCAAGCCGAACACCGCGCTCATCGGTGCCGGCGTGGGGCTGTACACGGCCTTGGGCTTCGACCGGAACCGGCACATGCCTCGGGCGATGCGCATCCCCCTGCCGCGCTGGGTCGGCCGCACGCAGTTGCAGAAGGCCGTGCCCTGGATCGACCCCGAGGGTCTGCAGGGTGCATTCGCCTACCACGACACGTTCAACCTGCACCCCGAGCGGCTGCTGCTGGCACTGTTGCAGTCGGCGGTCGACACCGGGGCGCAGGCATGCAATCACCTCGAGGTCACCGGCTTCGTCACCGCGACCGGGGCCGACGGCACTGTGTCGGTGGAGGGTGTCGAGGTGGTCGATCGCCTGACCGGCACCACGCACCGCATCGCCGCCCGCACCGTCGTGAACGCCGCTGGCCCGTGGATGGACCTCGTCCTCCAACGCCTGGGCCGACCGATGGGTGTGACGGTGAATCGCAGCAAGGGCGTGCACCTGCTCACCACACCCGTGGGCGGCGCGGGCCAGGTGACCGACACGGTGTTCGCTCGGGCCCGCAGCGGCCGCCACGTCATCGTGTCGCCCTGGCAGGGCTACTCGTTCATCGGGCCCACCGACACACCGGTCGACGACACCCCCGACACCGTGCGAGCCGACCACGACGACGTCGAGCTGATCCTGCAGACGGTGAACGACACCATTTCGGGTGGTCATCGCAAACTCACCCTCGACGACATCGAGGCCACCACCGTCGGCGTGCGTCCGCTCATCTCTCAGGGCGGCAAAGACTCGTACACCACCAGTCGCCGCCACGAGTTGTACGACCATGCCCCCACGGGTGTGCGCAATCTGTGGTCGATCGGCGGTGGCAAGTGGACCACCGGCCGAGCTCTCGGTCACGAGACCGTGGTGGCCCTGCTCGACTCCGCAGCGTTGCGCGGGGTGGCCACCCGGCGGTTCGACTCGCGGCGCGAGCCGGTGTCGAGCGCGTTCGGTTGGGCGGAGGACGCCGAGCCGTTCCTGGCCCAGGCTGCGGCGGCACGCCCGTCGCTCGGTCTGGGCGCCGACACGATGCTGCATCTTGCCCGCCTGTACGGCACCGAGTACGTGCGGGTGCTCGACCTCGTCGAACGCGACCCCCGACTCGGACAGCGGGTCTCGAACCGGCCCGAACGACTCGACATCGCCGCCCAGGTGGTCTTCGCCGTCACCCACGAGAGCGCATGCACGCTGGCCGATGTGATCGACCGCCGCCTGGTGTTGGGCACGCTCGGCCAGGTCGACCGCACCGAGGTCGAGCGGGTGGCCGTCGCCGCGGCGCCGGTGCTGGGCTGGTCGGTCGAGCAGACTGCGGCTGCGGTCGATGCCGAGCTGGCCCGCCGTGCCGCCATCGTCGCCCGCTGGCGTCGCTAGCCTCTCGTCATGGCCATCGACGTCACCGACGCAACCTTCGAGCGAGATGTCATCGAACGCTCGCTCACCACCCCCGTCATCGTCGACCTGTGGGCGCCCTGGTGCGGTCCGTGCCGCACGCTCGGGCCCATCCTCGAAAAGGTCACCGACGCCACCAACGGCCAGGTGGTGATGGTGAAGGTGAACGTCGACGAGAACCCGGCCATCAGCCAGGCGTTCCGGGTTCAGTCCATCCCGGCGGTGTACGCAGTGGCCGGTGGACAGGTGGTCGACGGGTTCGTCGGCGCCCAGCCCGAACACCTCGTCGAGCAATTCGTGGCGTCGCTGCTGCCGTCGCCCGACGACGACCTGTTCGTGCGCCTGCTCGAGGCCGGCGACGAGGCCAGCCTGCGTCAGGCACTCGACATGCAGCCCGACAGCGAAGACGTCATCGTGGCGCTCGCCGAACTGCTGGTGGCCGATGGTCGCAATGACGAGGCGCTCGCCCTGCTGGCGCGCATCCCCGAGACCGACCTCACCCGTCACATCGCGGCGCTCGCCCGGGTGAACCTGCCTCCCGACGACGACCACGACGCCACGCTCACGGCGCTGCTCGACCGGGTGAAGGACGACGACGAGGCTCGCCAACAGTTTGTCGACATCCTCGAACTGATGGGTCCGCACGACCCACGCACGGCGCAGTACCGGCGCCAACTCGCTTCGCGTCTGTACTGACGCTGCCGCGGCGCCGGTAGCGTCGCTTCCACTTCCCCCGATGTGCCCTGCGCTCGCGCGCCCTGCACGGAGCCCGGCGCCTGTGCGCCGTTCCCGGAGGAGCAGTGGTGGACGTACTCCCGCCTCGTCCTGTCCCGCCACGATCGATCACGGCGCGCCTGCGCGACTGGATCGAGTGGTTCGGTCTCGCCCGTCTCGTCGTCGGCGCGCTCAGCGTGTTCGCCGTCGGCCTCGGCGGCTACTGGTTGCTGCGCGCCCCGGCCACGCCGGTCGAGGCCGGTCTGCCGATGGCGCCGGGCGCTGTCGGTCAGTCGGTGCCGCTGACGTCCACGCCATCGCCCGACCTGGTGCCTGCCAGCACGATCGCGGCTGCCGCGCCCACCACCGTGGCGGTCGTGGTGCCCGACACCATCGTGGTGCACGTTGCCGGGGCGGTGGTGGCGCCGGGCGTGTACCGCCTGCCCGCCAGCGCCCGGGTGGTCGACGCGCTCGCCGCCGCGGGCGGTGCCGCGCCGATGGCCCGCACCGATGCGGTGAACCTGGCCGCCGCGGTGCACGACGGCGACCGGGTGTACGTGCCCACGGTCGACGAGGTGCCGTCGGTGCCTGCCGGTGTATCGGGAACGGCAGCGCCCGGTGGTGGCGCGGCGGGCGTGCCCAGCGGGCCGGTGAACCTGAACACGGCGACGGTCGATGAACTCGACGGCCTACCCGGGGTCGGTCCGGCCACGGCAGCGGCCATCGTGGCCTACCGCGATGCGAACGGCCCGTTCGCCTCGGTCGAGGGCCTTGCCGATGTGCGCGGTATCGGTCCCGCCAAGCTCGAGGCAATCCGATCGTTGGTCACGACATGACCGCCGGACGAGATCGGTTCAGAGCAGGCTGCGGCCGAGCACCAGGTTCGTGCCCAACACCGCCAGGCCGGTACCGGCCCACACCGCCACTGCCATCCAGGCGAACTCGCCCCAGAATCGGGCCCACGTGGCTGGTGTGCCGCGGGTGGCCCGACGCGCAGCGAACCAACCCAGCCCCAGCCACAGCAGCGCGCTGGCTGCCACGGCCAGCAGCACCACCTGGGCGCCGCTGCGCAGCGGCACCCCTGCCGCCGGCAGCGCGGGAGCGGCGAGCAGGGCCAGGGCGAAACCGCCAACGCCGCGCCCGATGCTGGTGCTGCCCCACAGCAGCAGCAGCGCTGCCGCACCCAGGGCAGCGGGCACGATCAGCGCCACGACGGGCCCGGTGCTGCGGATGGAGCGTCGTCGTGCCGCGGTTGCAGGGTCGATGGGCTGCCGCGCGGTTGCGGTGGGCTGCCGTGCTTGCGTTGGTTGCGGAGTGGCCCGCTCTGCCGCCCGCAGCGTCGCCCCGGGCACGGTGTCGGCCCAGAGCGCGTCGGCAGCGGTCGCCGGGGCAGCGGCAGGTTGCCGGGAATCGAGCGCTTCGAGGCCGCGCAGGTAGTGGTCGTCACCCGGGCGCCGTTCCATGAGGCCAGGCTACGACGCCGAGCACGACGGGTGGTGGCAGTCAGTCGACGACCGATTCGCGGTGCTGCTCGGTGCAGCGGCCGTGGTGGGCGTGTGGCAGGGGAGCAGGGCGATTCTCCTCGTGCTGCTCGTGGCGGTGGCGGTGGGCGCTGTCGGCCGCCGGGTCGATGTGGCCGTACTGCTGGTCGCCCTGGTGTCGGTCGGTGCCGTGCTGGGCGACGCAGCCTGGCGGTCGGTGGCGCCCGATGCCCTCGGTCCGTATCGCGGCTGGGCCACCGTGAGGGGCGACCCCGAGTCGGCCGGCACGGCGATGCGTGCCGTGCTGGAGGTGGAGGGCGAGCGGTTCCGGGTGCTGGTGTACGGCGCCCGCCGGCACCGCCTCGGGCGCCTCGACGACGGCGAACGGGTGCAGGTGGTCGGCGAACGCGTGGCGCTCGGTGGAACCTTCCGCCGCAGCCAGCAGGTGCGCCACATCGTCGGCGACCTGCGGGTCGAACTCCTCGGCGACACGGCCACCGCGGCGCCGCTGCGGCGGGCGACCAATCGCATTCGCGATGCGTTGCGACGGGGTGCCGAGCGAACGATGGCGAGCGATCAGGCGGCACTGTTCTTGGGTCTGGTCATCGGCGACGACAGCCGCCAACCGCCCGCGCTCGTCGAGGCGTTCCGCGCCGGTGGTCTGTCGCACCTCACCGCCGTGTCTGGGCAGAACGTGGCCTATGTGCTCGCCCTCGCGGGGCTCGGCCTGCGCCGGTTGCCGCGCTGGTGGCGGCTGGCCGCGACCCTCGCCCTCATCGGCTGGTTCGTCGTGCTCACCCGCGCCGAACCGTCGGTGGTGCGGGCAGGCACGATGGCCGCCTGGTCAGCCGTGGCTTTCGCGCTCGGCCGCGAGCGCACACCGGTGCGCACGCTGTGCCTGGCGGCGGTCACGCTGGTGTTCGTCGACCCACTGCTGGTGTGGTCGGTGGGTTTCTGGCTGTCGGTGGGTGCGACGGCCGGCGTGTGCGTGGTGGGCCCGGAGCTGGCGTCGCGGCTGGCCGGGCCGACCTGGCTGGTGGCGCCGCTGTCGGTCACCCTGGGGGCGCAGGTCGGTGTGCTGTTGCCCAGCGTGCTGGTGTTCCAGCGCCTGCCGGTACTGGGCATTCCCGCGAACCTGCTGGCCGTACCGGTAGCCGGGTTGGTCATGCTGTACGGCATCCCAGCTGCGCTGGTTGCGGCAGCGCTGCCCGACGTGCTGGCACAGGTGGTGATGTGGCCGTGCACGGTGGCCACACGCTGGGTGAGCGTGGTGGCCGTACTGGCGGCGCGACTGCAGCCCTCGGGCGTTGCTGCCGTGGCGGTGGGCGTACTGGAACTGATCGTGGTGGGCGGGCTGGTGGCGGCGCGTTGGCGCGACCGGGCGGCCCCTGTGGAACGATGAGCGCGATGACTGTGCACCTGGTCACCGGCGACGACGAGATGCTCCTCGCCAACGGCGTGCTCGACCTCGTCCACGCGCTGGTGGGCGACAACGACCGCACGCTCATGGTCGACGAGTTCGACGGCACCGAGTACCTGCTGCGCGACGTCGTCGATGCTGCGCTCACTCCGCCGCTGTTCACCGACCGTCGCGTCGTGGTGGCCCGCGGTGTCGGTCGTTTCGTCGCCGAAGACGTCGCTGTGCTCGTGGCGTACCTGGCCGATCCGCAACCCGAGACCGACCTGGTGCTCGGCGCTGGTGGTGGCCGGCTGCCCAAGGCGCTCACCGATGCCCTGAAGCAGTGCGGCGCGAACGTTGTCGAGACGGCGCCCCCTTCGAAGGCGAAGGATCGCCAGGCGTGGATCGCCGAACAGTTCCAGGCAGCGCACCTGCATCTCGACGCCGGGGCGATGGCCCTGGTGGCCGGATGGATGGGCGAAGACGCGGGTCGTCTGCCCGGCGTCGTCGAGACGCTGGTGAGCACGTACGGCACCAGCGGCCGGTTGAGCCGCGACGATGTGGCACCGTTCCTCGGCGAGGCGGGCGATGTGCCCCCGTGGGACCTCACCGATGCCATCGACCGCGGCGAGACCACGGTGGCGCTCACCCTGCTGCACCGCATGATCGACTCCGGCGGGAGGCATCCCCTGGCAGTGATGTCGATCCTGCACGGGCACTATTCCAAGTTGCTGAAACTCGACGGGGCCGAAGCGCGCGACGAGGCCAGTGCCGCCGCAGCGATGGGCATCAAACCGGGGTTTCCGGCGCGTAAGGCGCTCGACCAGTACCGCCGGCTCGGCGGCGGTGGGGTGGTGCGCGCGATCGGCCTGTTGGCCCAGGCCGACCTCGACCTGCGCGGGGCGAAGGACTGGCCCGATTCGCTGGTGATGGAAGTGCTCGTCGCCCGGCTCACCAAACTCGTCGCCGGTCGGCGCTGACCAGACGCGAAACGACCCGGGCACCGGGCCCGGGCCGTGATCGGCGATTCGGTTGTGTCGCTCGGCTCAGCCGGCGGCGTTGACCTGCTTCATCAGGCGGCTCTTGCGGCGGGCAGCCTGGTTGGGGTGGATGATGCCCTTGGCGGCGGCCATGTCGAGGCGCTTCATGGCCAGGCGCACGGCCTCGCCGTTGTCGTCGGCACCGATCGACTTGGTGGCGGTCTTGACGCGGGTCTTCAACTCGCTCTTGACGGCCTTGTTGCGTGCAGCAGCCTTCGCGTTGGTGAGGTTGCGCTTCTTCTGGCTCTTGATGTTTGCCACGCTGGGAATCTCCTACGATCACTGTTCGCGCCCGACCCCGGTGGGCGCAGAGCGACGCCCGATACTACCAGCGGCCGGTAGAGTCACCACACCCCCGAGCGCTCGAAGCAGCATGGACCTCGCCCGCATCCGCAACTTCTCGATCATCGCGCACATCGATCACGGCAAGTCGACCCTGTCCGACCGCATCCTCGAGATGACCGGCGCAGTCGACGCCCGCGAGATGCGCGCCCAGTACCTCGACTCGATGGATCTCGAGCGCGAGCGTGGCATCACGATCAAGGCCCAGAACGTGCGGGTCGAGTGGAAGGGCCACACCCTGCACCTCATCGACACGCCCGGCCACGTCGACTTCGGATACGAGGTCAGCCGGTCGCTGGCCGCGTGCGAAGGCGTGGTGCTGGTGGTCGACGCCGCCCAGGGCATCGAGGCCCAGACCCTGGCCAACTGCTATCTGGCGCTCGAGCACGACCTCGAGATCGTCGCCGCGCTGAACAAGATCGACCTGCCAGCGGCCGAACCCGACCGTTATGCCGCCGAGATCGAGCAGGTGCTCGGCATCCCCGCCGACCAGATCCTGCGTATCTCGGCCAAGACCGGCGTGGGTGTCGACGATCTGCTCGACGCCGTGTGCGAACGCATCCCGGCCCCGAAGGGCGACCCCGATGCGCCGTTGCAGGCACTCATCTTCGACAGCCAGTTCGACCAGTACCGCGGTGTGGTCAGTTCCATCCGGGTGATGAACGGCCGGATGACCAACGGCAGCCGGCTGAAGTTCATGCAGACCGGCGCCCTGCACGAGATCATCGAGATCGGTGCCCGCCGCCCGGTACCCACACCGCTGCCCGAACTGGGGCCCGGCGAGGTGGGCTATCTCATCGCCGGCATCAAAGATGTGGCCGAGGCCCGCTCGGGCGAAACTGTCACCACGGCCGCGCACGGCGCCACCGAGGCACTGCCCGGTTACCGCGATCCGAAGCCGATGGTGTTCTGCGGGTTGTATCCCATCGACGGCGACGACTTCGAGAACCTGCGCGAGAGCCTGCAGAAGCTGAAGCTGAACGATGCCTCGGTCACCTACGAGCCCGAGTCGTCGGGTGCGCTGGGGTTCGGCTTCCGCTGCGGCTTCCTCGGCCTGTTGCACATGGAGATCGTGAAAGAGCGTCTCGAGCGCGAGTTCAACCTGGCGCTCATCGCCACGGCCCCCAGTGTCGAGTACCGGGTGCACAAGACCAACGGCGAGATCTCGCTGGTCGACAACCCGGCCGATCTGCCGATGCCGCAGTCGATCGACTACATCGAAGAGCCGTACTTCCGGGTCAGCATCATCACCCCCAAGGAGTACACCGGCACGTTGATGGATCTGTGCCAAAGCCGTCGCGGCGACATGACCAAACTCGAGTACCTGTCGCCCGAGCGCGTCGAACTGCACTACAAGATCCCGCTCGCCGAGGTGGTGGTCGACTTCTTCGACCAGATGAAGAGCCGCACCCAGGGCTACGCCAGCCTCGACTACGAGTTGAGCGGCTACGAGCGCAGCAACCTGGTGAAGGTCGACCTGCTGCTGAACAGCATCCCGGCCGACGCGTTCAGCACCATCGTGCATCGCGACAAGGCGTTCGCCTACGGCAGCCGCATGTGCGAGAAGCTGAAGGAACTCATCCCGCGGCAGATGTTCGACGTACCCATTCAGGCGGCCATCGGCGGCAAGGTCATCGCCCGTGAGACGGTGAAGGCCAAGCGCAAAGACGTGCTCGCCAAGTGCTACGGCGGCGACATCTCGCGTAAGCGCAAACTGCTCGAGAAGCAGAAAGAGGGCAAGAAGAAGATGAAGTCGATCGGGCGCGTCGAAGTGCCCGGCGACGTGTTCATCTCTGCCCTCAAACTCGATGACTGACGCGAGAGACTGCACGCGTGGCTGAGTCGCAGATGTTCCGTTCGTTGCGGCACCGCAACGCGCGGCTGTTCTTCGTCGGTCTGATCGTCAGCAACATCGGCACCTGGATCCAGTCGACGGCGATGTCAATCGTCGTCTACCGGCTCACCGGCCGCGGCACCGACGTGGGCATCAACCTGCTGTGCCAGTTCCTGCCGATGCTGTTGCTCGGCGCCTGGGCCGGGGCGGTGGCCGACCGCGTGAGCAAACGCAAGATGGCGCTCGTCACCCAGACGGGCATGGGGTTGCAGGCGGTGCTACTGGGCGTGCTCGAACTCACCGGGCACATGTCGCTGGCGGTCATCTACCTGTTGTCGCTGGTGCTCGGTGTGCTCGCCGCGCTCGACAACCCGGCTCGCCGCGGCCTGGTGGTGGAACTGGTGGAGCGCGATGAGATCACCAACGTGTTGGCACTCAACACCGCGGTGATGACTGGTTCGCGCATCTTTGGGCCGGCGCTCGCTGCGGCGCTGGTGGGCCCGCTCGGGCCGGGTTGGTTGTTCATCATCAACGGCGTGTCGTTCCTGGCCATCGTGTTCCCCATTCTGGCGATCGACGCCTCGGCACTGCATCGTGGTCCGCCCGCGCCGCGCGGCGGCAAGCCCGTGCGCGAGGCCCTGTCGTTCATCCGCCGCGACCACACCCTGTTCGTGCTGTTCTGCGTGTTCACAGTGGTCGGCACGTTCGCGTTCAACTACTCGGTGTCGCTGCTGAAGATCGCCGACGTGCGCTTCGGCGACGAGCGGCTGTTCGGCTGGCTGCTGGCGGTCACCAGTATCGGCAGCGTGGTGGGTTCGCTGTTCACTGCCGGACGGCATGCGGTCGGGATGCGGTACTTCTTCACCGCGGCGGTGCTGCTGGGCCTGAGCGGTATCGCCCTCGCCTGGTCGCCGTCGATCTGGCTGGCGTACGGGGCCTCGATGCCCCTCGGTGCGGGAGGCGCGGCGATGATTGCCGCGCTGAACGGCATCACCCAGATGGAGTCGCCACCCGACATGCGTGGCCGACTGCTGGCGCTCGGAGCCGTCGCCTTCCTCGGCACCACGCCGATTGGCGCGCCCATCACCGGGTGGGTGGCCGACCGGGTGAGCGCCGAGTGGAGCCTTGCCTACGGCAGCGTGATCACCCTGGTGTGCGTCGCCGGGGGAGTTGCCTGGTATGGCCGCTCAGTCGCCGGTGATGTTCCAGCCGGTCAGCACTCGGTCGCCGCGGCGGTCCTCGACGATGGCGATGCTGGCGGTGTCGTTGTAGAAGGCACCCGCGGCCTCGAGCGGTAGGCCCAACAGGCGGGCGGTCAGTGCCCGGCCGAGATGCCCATGGGTGAATGCCACCACCACGCCACCCGGTGCCACGCGTTCGGTCTTGGCGATGAACGAGTCGCAGCGGGCAGCGACTGTCGCAGGGCTCTCGCCGCCGGGGCAACCGCTGGTGAACAGGTTCCAGTCGGGCTGTGCCTCGCGGATCTCGGCGATGGTGAGGCCCTCGTAGTCGCCGTAGTCGACCTCGGCCAGCATCGGCACCTCCTCCACCGTCGCATCGGGCACCACGAGTGCAGCGGTTTCGCGGGCGCGGGCCAGCGGACTGGTGCACACCAGTGAGGGGCCCGGCTGGCCACGCTCGACCCGCTCGTCGAGGATGCGGCGCAGCACAGGGCGGAGGCGACGGGTCTGGTCGCGGCCGAAATCGGTGAGGTCGATATCGGTGCGGCCGGTGTGTCGACCGCTGCTCGACCACTCGGTCGCTCCGTGGCGGATGAGCAGCACCATCGATGGCCCAGGATGTGACACGGCGACACCCTAGGTGACAAGGTCGAGCCGATGCCTCGTTCACTGCTCTGGTTCCGGCGCGACCTGCGCATCGACGACCAGCCGGCGCTGGCGGCAGTCGCTGCGGCCGGCGAGGTGGTGCCGGTCTTCGTCGTCGATCCTCGGCTCGTGGCATCGTCGGGTGCTCCGAGGCTGGCCTACATGCGGGCAGCGTTGCAGGCGCTCGACGACTCGATCGGTGGTGCGCTCGTCTACCGCTACGGCGACCCGGTCGATGTGGTGCCGTCGCTCGCCGCCGAGGTGGGCGCCGATGCCGTGTACGTCAGCCGCGACTTCGGGCCGTACGGCCGCAGCCGCGACACCGAGGTGGCGCACCGACTGGCGGCCGACGATCGCCGCCTCGTCGGGGTGGGCAGCCCCTACGCCGTCGATCCGGGTCGGGTCACCAAGGCCGACGGCACCCCGTACGCGGTGTTCACCCCGTTCTCGCGCGCCTGGCTGGCCGTAGGTGCCGAGTCGTGGCGTGCGCCGGTGGCCACACCGCAACCCGGGTCGGTCGCCTGGCACGGTGCCCCGACGGTGCACTGCGACGGCCCGCTCGCCGAGGTCGTCGGAGCCCCGCGATTGCCGCCGTTCGCCGCCGCCGAGGTGCACGCCCAGTGGACCGCATTCCGTGCCGAGGGCCTCCATGCATACGACAGCCGGCGCGACCTGCCGGCGGTCGAGGGCACCAGCCGCCTGTCGGCAGCTATCCGGTGGGGTGTGGTCCATCCGCGCACCCTGCTGGCCGACCTGTTGCCCGAACGGCCGCACGAGGTGTTCCGCTCCGAACTGGCCTGGCGCGACTTCTACGCCGATGTGCTGTTCCGCCGGCCGGAGACGGCCTGGCAGAACCTGCAACGGTCGATGGATGCGATGCCGGTCGATACCGACGCGGCGGCACGTGCCCGGTTCGAAGCATGGTGCGCCGGGCGAACGGGCTACCCGATCGTCGACGCAGGCATGCGCCAGCTGCTCTCCTCTGGATGGATGCACAACCGGGTGCGGATGATCGTGGCCAGTTTCCTGGTGAAAGATCTCCATCTGCCGTGGCAGTGGGGTGCCCGGCACTTCATGCGGCACCTCGTCGACGGCGACCTGGCGTCGAACAACCACGGCTGGCAGTGGGCGGCCGGTACGGGCACCGACGCGGCCCCGTACTTCCGCGTCTTCAACCCCACCAGCCAGTCCGAGCGGTTCGACCCTGCCGGCGACTACATCCGACGCTGGGTGCCCGAACTGGCCGACCAGTCGGCGTCCACCATCCACCAGCCCGGGCTGCTGCGCCCCGAGGCGTACCCGGCCCCCATCGTCGACCACGCCGCCGAACGCGACGAGGCGCTGCTGCGGTACCGGACGCTCAGGGCCAACACTCGCTAGCCTGGCCCGCACACCAACGAGGCCAGCCCATGCTTGACGAGCGCAAGACAGCCATTCTGCGGGCGATCGTGCAGGAGTACATCGCCACCGCACAACCCGTCGGATCGGGTCACGTCGCGTCCATGGCCGGGTTGCAGGTCAGTTCGGCGACGGTCCGCAACGAGATGGCGGTGCTCGAGCAGGAAGGGTTCCTGGTCCAGCCGCACACCTCGGCGGGTCGTATCCCCACCGACAAGGGCTACCGGTTCTTCGTCGACCACCTCACCGAACCCGGCCGTCTCGACTCCGGCACCCAGCAGCAGGTGGGGGCGTTCTTCGATGCCACCCATGTGCGGCTCGAAGAGTTGCTGCACCGCACCTCCAACCTGCTCGCCTCGCTCACCACGCACACGTCGCTCGTGGTCGGCCCCGCGGTCGACCGGGGCACCATCCGGTCCATCCAGGTGGTCGGTGTCTCGACGCGGGTGGCGGTGGTGGTGGCGGTGCTGTCGAACGGGTCGGTCGAGAACGAGACCATCGAGTTCAGCGGCGAACTGTCAGAGGCGCGCCTCGCTGCAGCGTCGGCGCATCTGCAGCGGGTGCTGGCCGGAGGCGTCCTCGAGCAACGACCCCTGCCGGGCTGCGGCGATGCCCAGGTCGACGAGGTGTGCGCAGCGGCGGTCGGCGCGCTCGTGGCGGCCACCGATCACGAGCCTGTCTTCGTGGGTGGTGCCTCTGTGGTGGCGCGCTCGTTCGAGGCGGTCGAAACCGTTCGCAGCGTGCTGCAGGTGCTCGAGCAGCAGTACGTGATGGTGTCGCTCGTACGCGATGTCATCAACCGGGGCCAGTCGGTGGCCATCGGTGCCGAGCACGGTGTCGAGCCGCTGGCGGCCTGCTCGGTCATCGTGTCGCCCGTCGTGGTCGAGGGCGAGCACGTCGGTACCGTCGGAGTGCTCGGCCCCACTCGCATGAACTATCCGCGGGCGATGGCGGCGGTCGAGGTGGTCAGCGAGCGGCTCAGCCGCCATCTGGGAGAGGGGACCGGCTGAGCGATGGCCGACTACTACGACCTGCTCGGCGTGGCGCGCAACGCCAGCCCCGACGACATCAAGAAGGCGTACCGCAAGCGGGCACGCGAACTGCATCCCGATGCCAACCCCGACGATCCCACGGCCGAGGAGCGATTCAAGGCGGTGGCGCGCGCCTACGAGGTGCTCAGCGATCCCGACCAGCGCATGCGCTACGACCGCTACGGCGAGGCTGCTACCGGTGGCGCAGCTGGCCCGAACGTGGGCGACATGTTCGGCGGCGGACTCGGCGACCTGTTCGACGCGTTCTTCGGCGGCGGCGGTGGTGGCGGCCCGTTCGGTGGCCGGGGCGGCCCTTCCGGCCCGCCGCGGGGGCAAGACCTCGAGGTGGTGGCCGACATCTCGCTCGAACAGGCGGCGTTCGGCGCCACCATGCCGGTCACCGTGCGTACCGCGCTGCGCTGCGACACCTGTAGCGGTAGCGGTGCCGCCGAGGGCACCCAACCCGTCACCTGCTCCGACTGCAACGGGCGCGGCCAGGTGCAGCGGGTGCGCCAGAGCCTGCTCGGCCAGATGGTCACGTCGTCGGTGTGCACGCGCTGCAACGGTCTCGGCCAGGTCGTCCCCAGCCCATGCGGAAGTTGCCGCGGCGACGGGCGCACCATCGCCGACAAGACCTACCAGGTCGACATCCCCGCCGGCGTCGATACGGGTTCCACCCTGCGCCTCACCGGCCGCGGTGCCGTGGGGGCGCGCAGCGGCTCGTCCGGCGATCTCTACGTGCACATTCGGGTGGCGGCTCACGAACGCTTCCAGCGCGACGGCGACGACCTGTTGTGCGAGTTGCCCATTTCCATCGCCCAGGCCACACTCGGCTCCAAGTTCACTGTCGCCACGCTCGACGGCGATGAGGAAGTGGTGGTGCCTGCCGGTACCCAGCCCGGCCTCCAGTTCCTGCTGCGGGGCCGCGGCGTCACGCGGCTGCAGGGTCGCGGGCGCGGCGATCTGCGGGTGCGCATCACGGTGCAGGTGCCCACCAAGCTCACCGATGCCGAGGCAGAACTGTTGCGCAAGTTCGCCGAACTGCGCGGTGAGCCGGTGCAGAACGAGCACGGGTTGTTCTCGCGCATCAAGTCCGCCTTCTCGTGAACCCGCTGCTGCGTCGGTCGGCAGCGCACGTGTTCGTCGAGTCGCTCGACGCGCCAGTGCTGTCGGCGGCCGACGAGCACCACCTTCTCCGCGTGCTGCGGGTGGGGCCCGCCGCCGCCATCACGATCAGCGATGGCGCCGGACGCTGGGTGCCGGCGGTGCTCGGTCCGGCCGGGGTGCAGCGCACGGCCGATGTGGTCGTGGAGCCGCGGCCGGCGCCGCGGTGCGTCGCGTGCGCCATTCCGAAGGGCGATCGGCCGGAGTGGATCGTGCAGAAGCTCACCGAGTTGGGCATCGACCGCATCGTGCTGTTCGAGGCGGCCCACTCGGTGGTGCATTGGGACGGGGCCAAGGCGCAGCGCAACATCGAGCGCCTGCGCCGGGTGGCGGTCGAGGCATCGATGCAGAGTCGCAGGGCATGGCTTCCCACGGTGGAGGTGCTGTCGTGGGCCGCAGTGCTGAGCCTGCCCGGTGTGGCGCTGGCCGAGCCGGGTTCTGCTGGCGCGGTCGACGAGGCAGTGGAGACGGTGGTGGTGGGTCCCGAGGGTGGCTTCAGCGCCGCCGAACTGGCGGCCGGGGTGCCGACGGTGTCGCTCGGCGACCAGGTGCTACGGGTCGAGACGGCTGCGGTGGTGGCCGGTGTGCTGCTCGACCTCCGACGGGCAGGGCGCTCATTTCACAGCGCGTAGCGTCAGGTCGACCACTCCCTGTTGGCATTTCAGCGCCAACCTGGCACTATTACATCACGGAGGGTGTCGTCACCGACACCATCCCACCGTGGGTGCCGATGGCGGCACCGTGTGAGCACAGGAGATCCCTCATGCGTGAGTTCGATGACGATTACGTGGAGTCGTCGCCCTATAGCCGCAAGGTAGGCGATCGGCTGCGCGTCATCCGGCGCCAGAAGCGACTTTCTCTGCAAGAGGTCGAGGCCAACTCGGGCAACGAGTTCAAAGCGTCGGTCCTCGGCGCCTACGAGCGCGGCGAACGGGCCATCTCGGTGCCGCGCCTCGAGCGGCTGGCCAAGTTCTACAACGTGCCCGTCGACCAACTGCTGCCCCGCGAAGACGTGTCGGGGCCGAATGAGAACGACGCTGCGCCGTCACGCAAGATCGCGATCGACCTGATGAAGCTGAACCAGCTGAGCGGCCAGCCGTTCGAGATGCTCGCCCGCTTCCTGCGGATGATCCAGGTACAGCGCCAAGACTTCAACGGCAAGGTCATCACCGTTCGCGGCGACGATACGCGGGCCATCGCAGCCATGCTCGACGTGCCCGTCGACCAGGTCGGCGACCGCCTCGACGCGCTCGACCTGCTGTTCCACGGCTGATTCGGGCCGCTCCGGCCGTAGGGTCGCACGGGTGAGCACCCGCCCCTTCGGCGTCTACCTGCACATACCGTTCTGTTCGCGTCGTTGCGACTACTGCGCGTTCGCCACCTGGACCGACCGCGACCATCTGCAGCAGGCGTACCTCGACGCGCTGCGCACCGACATCGAGCGCCACGTCGTCGAACCAGCGACCAGCGTCTTCGTTGGCGGCGGCACACCCACCCGGGTCGACGCGACGGGTCTCGCTGCTGTCATCGCTGCAATCCCGAGAGTCGACGGTGCCGAGATCACCGTCGAGTGCAACCCCGACGACGTGACCGTCGACCTGCTCAGCGCCTATCGGGCGGCCGGTGTGAACCGAGTGAGCATCGGTGTGCAGTCGATGGTGCCCGAGGTCTTGGCCTCGCTCGGTCGCTGGCATCAGCCGAGCAACGTCGAGCGAGCCGTGGCCGCGGTGCGGGTGGTCGACATGCCCACCTGGAACCTCGACATCATCTACGGCGGTGCGGGCGAGTCGCTGGCCGACTGGCAGCGCACGGTGAAGGCCGTGGTGGCCCTCGACCCGCCGCATGTGTCGGCCTATGCGCTCACGGTCGAGGCCGGCACGCCACTTGCCGCCCAGCCCGAGCGGCACCCCGACGACGACGACCTGGCCGACAAGTACGAGGCCGTCGACGACTTGCTGGTAGCGGCCGGCCTCGCCAACTACGAGGTCAGCAACTGGGCCCGGCCCGGGCACGAGTGCCGTCACAACCGGCTGTACTGGTCGCAGGGTGACTACCTCGGCTTTGGCTCGGCTGCGCATTCGCACCGCTCGGGTCGACGGTGGTGGAACGTGCGCACTCCCGAGCGGTACATTGCTGCGGTGCAGGCGGGTGAGCCCACCGAAGCGGCAGGCGAGACCCTCGACGCCGAAACCCGTCGCCTCGAGGGGCTGCAGTTGGCTGTTCGGATGCGTGAGGGCATTCCGGTCGAGGCCCTCGATCTCACCGATCTCGACGGCCTCGTACGCATCGACGGCGACCGGGTGGTGCTCACGCGCAGCGGCCGTCTGCTGGCCAACGAAGTGTCGCTCCGCCTGCGCTGACTGGTAACCTCACCGACGCTGTACGGGCGTATAGCTCAGTTGGTTAGAGCGCCACCTTGACACGGTGGAGGTCTCCGGTTCGAGTCCGGCTACGCCCACCAGGGTCTGCGCATGACGCGGCGGTGAACAACCGATGGACACTGTGTCGGTTGCTGTGACGAGCCCGCGAAGGTTCGACATACTTCGGTCGAGTGGCTGCGTCAGGGAGACGGACATGACTCGATCGCCGGTGGCGCACGGTCTCACTGTGGTGACGGTGTTGCTGTTGGCTGTGTTCGTGGTGGGTTCCACGGGCGAGAGGGTCCGGGGCGCATCGGCGAGTGATGCCTCGCCTCCTGCAACGGTGCCGGGCGAGTACATCGTCGTCAGCGACCTCCCCGCTGCCGCAACGGAGGCCGCTGTCGAGGCCGTCGGTGCCGAGTCCATTGCCGTGCACGAACTGGGGCCGTCGTTCGCCGTGGTGTCAGCGACTGCCGGTGAGGCCCTGGCCATCGACGCCCTCCCGGGGGTCGAGGGCGTGTACCCGAACCGGCTCATCTCGCTCGAGGATCAACAGACGAACCCGCCGTGGGGCATCGACCGGGTCGACCAACGATCGCTCCCGCTCGACAGCCGCTATCGGTACTCGTCCGGAGGTGCTGGGGTCACCGCCTATGTCGTCGATACAGGCGTGCGCAGCGACCATCTCGACTTCGGAGGTCGGGTAACGGCCGGGTACAACGCCGCGTCGAGTGATCCGGCGGGAAGCGACTGCAGCGGGCACGGCACGCACGTCGCCGGCACCATCGGAGGCAGCTACTCAGGGGTCGCCAAGTCGGTCACCATCGTGCCGGTACGGGTCTTTGCATGTGGTGTGGCGCAAACGCCGACCTCGGTCATCATCGCGGCCCTGGCGTGGATCGCCGCCGACCACGACGCAGGTGAGTCAGCGGTGGCGAATCTCAGCCTCGGTGGCCCGGCCGATGCAGCACTCGATGCGGCCGTGAATGCGGTGATTGCCGATGGTGTGACGGTGGTGGTGGCCGCCGGCAACGAGGCAACCGACGCCTGCACTGTGTCGCCGGCTCGCGTTGCCGGCGCCGTCACCGTCGGTGCCGTCGACAGTTCCGACCTGCTCGCCTCGTTCTCGAACCGTGGGTCATGTGTCGATCTCTTGGCGCCAGGCGTCTCGATCGTGTCGTCCAGTTACCTCGCGGCGAACGGTCTGCGCTTGATGTCGGGAACGTCGATGGCATCGCCGCACGTCGCCGGTGCAGCGGCGCTTCTGCTGGCCGAGCAACCCGGCCTGACCCCTGCGCAGGCATCCGCCACCCTGACGAGCCGCGCCACCTCGATCGCGGCAGGGCCGTTGTTGTTCGTGCCGATGCGGTTTGCGCTGTCCGTCACGCGAAGCGGTACCGGAACGGGACAGGTGCAGTCGATTCCGGGCACGGTCTCGTGTGGCACGCAATGCACAGCGTCGTTCGATGCGGACACATCGGTGCAACTCATGGCCACTCCCGCCCAGGGAAGCCGTTTCGCTGGATGGGGTGGCGCGTGTAGCGGGTCGGTGCCGTCGTGCTCGGTGACCATGGGCGACACGCGGTCGGTCACTGCGACGTTCGAACCGGCAACCTGCGCCGCGGTCTCGACGGCGGACCGCGTCGGGTTCTGGAAGGGCTCGGGCTCCGCCCTGTCGGTCAGCGGCCCGGCAGTGAGTGGGTCGGTGGCCTACGGCGACAGTGTGGTGGGGCAGGGGTTTGTGTTGTCGGGGTCGGGGTTGTCGTCGACTGATGTGGCGACGATGACGGCTGGTGTGTCGGTGATGGCGTGGGTGAGGCCGGTGTCG
>JBAXSU010000048.1:0-18926 GCA_037130535.1 Actinomycetota bacterium | reverse complement strand
AGGTCCGCTTCCAGGGCGGCACCCTGTTCCCGGCCATTGTGATCGCCGTGTTGCTGGTGGGTCTGGTGGTCATCATCTACGCCCGCCAGAGCCGCCCCGACCCGGGCACCGCCCCGCCGCAGGTGGGCGATCACTGGCACGCGGCATACGGTATGTACGTGTGCGACGGCTGGTTGCCGAAGCTGAGTGGTGCCAAGGAAGAGAAGAATGCCGACGGCACGCTGGTGAGCGACGCGTTTGCGACTACCGGTATTCACAGCCACGACGACGGGGTCATCCATTGGCACCCGTACAGCACCAAGTCGGTCGGCGACCGCGCCGTCCTCGGCGTGTTCCTCGATGTGTACGGCGTGGAGCTCTCCGACACCCGGCTCGAACTGCCCGCCGATCAGGGCGGCGATGTGTTCGATGTCGACGGCTACCAGTGCAACGGCAAGGACGTCACCGTGAAGGTGGTGGCCTGGGACAACTACGCCGACACGGGGAAAGGGCAGACCTACATCACCGATCTCAACTCGGTGCGCCTGAAGCAGGACGGCATGGTGTTCGTCATCGCTGTCGTGCCGAAGGACACCGCGATCACGATGCCGCCGTGGGCCAGCGAGCTGCCCACCCTCGGTGCCGCCGACGGTGGCAACGTGCCCGACACGTCCACTACGGCTGCCACCGATACCACTGCTGCCACCGAAACGACGGCGGCTACCAGCACGACCGGCGGCTGATGCGCGCAGTGGTGCTCGTCGGAGGGTTCGGTACCCGACTGCGACCGCTCACCTACAGCGTGCCCAAGCCGATGCTCCCGGTGGGTCACGTGCCCATCATCGAGCGGCTTGTCGCCAACCTCGTGCGTGGCGGTGTCACCGACGTCACCCTGGCGCTCGGTTTCAAGCCCGAACCCTTCGTCGAGGCGTTCCCGGCCGGCGTGTGCGCCGGTGCACGCCTGCACTACGCCGTCGAACCCGAACCGCTCGACACCGCAGGCGCCATCCGGTTCGCGGCCGATGCGGCGGGTATCGACGACACGTTCATCGTGGCCAACGGCGATGTACTCACCGACCTCGACGTGAGCCGTCTCGTGGCGTTCCACCGCGACCGGGGTGCCGAGGCCACCGTGCACCTCATCGCTGTCGACGACCCATCGGCGTTCGGTGTGGTGGCCCTCGATGGCGATGGCCGGGTCGAGCGGTTCGTCGAGAAGCCGGCCCCGGGCACCGAGCCCAGCAACCTGGTGAACGCCGGCACCTACGTGCTCGAACCCAGTGTGCTGGCCCGTATTCCAGTGGGCGAGAAGGTGTCGATCGAGCGCTCGACCTTTCCGGCGGTGGTGGCGAGCGGGGGCTTGTTCGCCCTGGCCACCGATGACTACTGGATCGACACCGGCAAACCCGACCTCTATCTGGCGGCGAACCTCGACCTGCTCGACGGGCGTCGCCCGCACGACCGGTGCGAGGGCCAGGCGCCCGGCGCCACCGTGCACCCGTCGGCGGTGGTCGAGACGTCGATCGTCGCAGCCGGTGTCACCGTGGGCCCACGGGCCCGGCTGGTGCGGTCGGTGCTGCTCGGCGGAGCTGTGGTCGATGCTGACGCCGAGGTGGTGGGCTCGGTCGTGATGGGTCGGGTGTCGGCCTCGGCCAGCGTCATCGACTGTGTCATCGGTGCCGACGCCGTGGTCGGCCCCGGTGAAGTCGTCACAGGCGAACGCCGACCGTCGCCGTGAGGGTGATGGTGATCGGTGGTGCCGGCTTTCTCGGCTCGCACCTCGTCGATCGCCTGCTTGCCGAGGGTGACACCGTCGACGTGGTCGACAACCTGTCGAGCGGCACACTGGCCAACCTCGCCGGGGCGCGTAGCGTCGGAGGCGACCTGAAGATCCATCATCTCGATGCCTGCGCCGACGAGTTCGCATCACTGGTGGCGCTGCGCCGTCCTGAGGTCATCGTCCATCTCGGCTGGGCGCCGCCCGGCCGCCGCGAGCCGGTCGATCTGGCCCGTGCGGTACACAGCACGTTCGCTGTGCTCGAGGCAACCCGCCTGGGTGGGGTCTCGAAGGTCGTCATGGCACTGCCGGCCGGGGCGCTGTACGGCGAGGTAGCCGCTCGCGACCTGCCGGTGAAAGAAGGGCATGCCTGGACGCCTGTGGGTTCGTTCGGGGTGGTGGTGCGCACGGTGGCCGACCTGCTCGGCAGTTATCGGACCGTGCACCAGGTCGAGTTCACCGCATTGGCAATGACGTCGGTGTATGGCCCGCGTCAGCGACCCGATGGTGGGGTGGTGGCCGCGTTCGCGGCTGCTCTCTCCCGCGGCGAGTTGCCGGTGCTGCACGGCGACGGGCGACAGAGTCGCGACTTGCTGTTCGTCGACGATGCCGTGGACGCCCTGATGCTGGCGACGCGCCGCGGCAGTGGCCTGGTGGTGAACATCGGTACCGGTCGGCTCACCAGCGTGCGCGACCTGTGGACAGCCCTTGCCGGCCCCGATGCGCGGGCGCCGAGACCGTCGCCGCATCTCGACGGAGGTCTCGCCCGGATGGCTGTGTCGCCCACGCGTGCCCGCATCCACCTCACCTGGGAGCCGTGGACCACGCTCGACCAGGGCCTGCAAGCGGTACGCGAGAGTGCCCCGACCGGCTAGGTCTGCGGCTGGTGGCCCGGTCGTCAGCGCCCCGTGGCAGCGAGCGTGGCGCGGGCCAGTTCCGCCGCCGCCACGGGTGAGTTCATGATCGACGGCACCACCACCGGCGTCATACCGGCGGCAGCGACTGCAGGCGCGAGGTGCTCATCGACCGGGTCGATGACCAGCGCCGAGGCGATCTCGGCGTAGAGCCGGGCCACACCCACCACGCTGGCCTCGTGGCCGAGTTCGACGAGCATCCGATCGGCCGGGCCCTTCAACGCGGCGCCACCGACGATGGGTGACACGGCGACGACTCTGTTGCGTCGGGCGCGGAGCAGTTCGTCGACCCCTGCCAGCGCCCGGATGGGCCCGATCGACACCAGTGGGTTCGACGGGGCGATGACCACGGTGTTCGCATTGCGCAGCGCAGCCGCGGCGTGCGGTTGCAGCGTGGCGCGGTCGGCTCCGCTGAACGCGATGGCGGCCACCGGCTCACCGTGGCGCAACTTCACGAAGTACTCCTGGAAACTCACCGTTTCGCCACTGACGAGGGTGACCATGGTGGCCACCCGGTCGTCGCTCATCGGTATGAGCCGCTCGGGCACCGACCAGGCGGCAGCGATCTCGGCGGTCACCGCGGCGAGCGAAGCACCTTCACCGAGGCGCGCGGTGCGGTAGAAGTGGGTGGCGAGGTCGCGGTCGCCGAGGTTGAACCATGTGGGTGCCGCGGCCGAACCGGCCGGCCGCACCGCCGAATACCGGGCGAGCGACTCCATCGCCGTCCACGTCTCGTCGACCAGGCCCCAGCCACGCTCCGGGTCGATGGCGCCGGCCAGGGTGTAGGTGATCGTGTCGATGTCGGGCGAGATCGACAGCCCGTGAAGTTCGGTGTCGTCGCCCGTGTTGACGACACCCACCACATCTGCAGGGTCGACCACGCCGCGTAACGCACGAAGGAATCGGGCGGCGCCCACGCCGCCGCACAGCACGGTGATCATGTCGGGGAACCTCCGAGTCGGTGATAGAGCGAGGCCATCGAGGCCGCCGTGTGGTGCCACGTGAACGTGGCCACTCGCTCGAGCCCTGCGGCCACGAGACGGGTGCGTGTCGCGTCGTCGTCGAGCACGTGGTGCAGCGCCTCGGCCAGCGCAGAAGTGTCGTCGACCGGCACGAGGACGGCAGCGTCGCCCGCAACCTCGGGGATCGAACCGGCCCGTGTGGCCACGACTGGCACGCGCGCCTGCATGGCGTCGAGCAACGGGAACCCGAATCCCTCGTCGAGCGAGGGGTACGCGAGCACGCGGGCATGGTGCAGCAACCACGACCGTACGGCGTCGTCGACGAACCCGGTGAGCAGTACGCGCTGGCTCACCTCGGGGCCGAGCGCGTCGATGGTCGCCTCGATGCGCGGCCGGTCGTCGCCGTCGCCGCCCGCCAGCACCAGGCGCACGTCGCGTCGCTGATGTGCGAGCAGACCGAAAGCCTCGACCAGTCGCGGCAGGTTCTTGCGTCGTTCGAGCGTTGCGGTCGACAGCACGAACTCGGGGCCCTCGAGTTCTGGGATCGGGCAGTTGGTAGGTGGTGCGGCCAGGGGCAGTGCGCCGAGGTGCACCGTGCAGGTGTCGACCCCGGGGAAGAGGCGGCGCAGCGTGCCAGCCGTGGCGTCGGAACTGCAGTGCACCGTCGCTCCGGCAGCAATCGATCTGGCCAACACGGTGCCGGCGCGAACCACGGCGGGATAGGCCTGGTCGGGGTGCAGGAGGAACCAGCAGTCGTACACCGACACCAGCCGGGGCAGCCGCGACGGCGGAACCACGTAGTTGGTGCCGTGCACCAGGTCGGCGCCCTCCATCCACCGGTCGACGCGCGGTCGGTCGAGGTGACCCCAGAGCCGATGGGCCGCTACGGCTGGCAGCGGCAAGCGTCGGGTGCCTGCCTCTGGTCGGGCGCGGAAACTGGTCACGAAGGGCAGCAGGTCGACGTCGTCACGTTCGGCAAGTGCGTCGGCGAGCGCGGCCACCGCACGGCCGATACCGGTGCGCCGGCCCTGCAGTGGACCAACGTCGAACGCGACGCGGGGAGTCATGTGATGCGCACGCTAGCCGAGGGCGCGGCCCTAGACTCGAGTGACCTATCCGCCGACGAAGGGATCCCCGTGCCGCGCGCATTCATCACCGGCATCACCGGCCAGGACGGCCAACATCTCGCCGAGTTCCTGCATGGCAAGGGCTACGAGGTCTTCGGCATGGTGAAGGGCCAGCACAACCCGCGAATGCTGCAACTGCGCGAAGAGTTCCCCTACGTCGAGTTGATGCCTGGCGATCTGGCCGACCTGCCGTCGCTGGTGAAGGCGCTCGACCTCGCGCAGCCCGACGAGGTGTACAACCTTGCTGCCATCTCGTTCGTGGCGATGAGTTTCAACCAGGCTGAACTCACCGCCAACATCACCGGCACGGGCGTGCTGCGCATGCTCGACGCCGTACGAATCGTGGGCGGCAGCCAGAACAACCCGATCCGCTTCTACCAGGCAAGTTCCTCGGAGATGTTCGGCCAGGTGCGCGAAACGCCGCAGGTCGAGACCACCCCGTTCCACCCGCGTTCGCCCTACGGCTGCGCCAAGGTGTTCGGCCACGGCATCACGGTGAACTATCGAGAGAGCTATGGCTTGTTCGCCTGCTCGGGCATCTTGTTCAACCACGAGGGCCCGCGCCGCGGTCTCGAGTTCGTCACCCGCAAGGTCACCAACGCGGTCGCTCGCATCAAGCTCGGTGTTCAAGATCACGTCACACTGGGCAACCTCGACTCCAAGCGCGACTGGGGCTACGCGGGCGACTACGTCAAGGCGATGTGGATGATGCTCCAGCAGGCCGAACCCGACGATTACGTCATCGCTACCGGCCAGACCCACAGCATCGAAGATCTGGTCGAGCGAGCCTTCGCCGAGATCGGTATCGACGACTGGCGGCCGTATGTACGCCACGACCCCAAGTTCCTCCGCCCGGCCGAGGTCGACCTGCTCATCGGCGATGCCAGCAAGGCTCGCGAGAAGCTCGGTTGGGAGCCTGAGGTCATGTTCCCCGAGCTCATCGCGATGATGGTGGCGAACGACCTCGAGTACGAGGCGTCGCAGCTCAATCGCCGCTGATCAGGTCTCGAAGGGCATATCGGTGAGGGCTTCGATCATCGAGGCCTCGTCGGGAACCGCGCCCGCCCGGAGGCGAGCCTTGAGCGCCAGCCAGAACACCAGCATGGCCACGCCCGAGCCGATGAGCAGGCTCAGTTCGACGCGGCGGAACACCTCGCCGCCGATGAGCCACGTCGACAACACGAAGGCCGCCATGCCAGCTGTCCAGCCCAACGCCACGAGCGCGTGTCCGTGCAGGGCAATGACTGCTTGGGCCATGGCCAGGCCGATCATGTAGAAGACGCTGCCGAGCGCGAGGACAGCGAGGGTGCGTCGGCTCAGCGTGCTGTCGTAGAGGATCTCCACCGCGAACGGACCGAGCGTGAACGCGCCCACCACGCCGAGCACACCAACGGCCACCACCACACGCACCAGGCGGCGGAACCCGACGACGAACTCGTCCATCTGGCCGCTTGCCGCCAGATGCGACAGACGGGGTAGCAGCGCGGCCTGTACAGCCTGGAAGAGGAACAGTGGGATACGGGCCAGGATGACGCCGTACCCGAATCGGGTGACCAGGCCCTTCTCGGAGTCGGCAGCGAGCACACTGGTGGCGATCGGTCCGGCGTTCACCAGGCTCGCTGCCATCAGCGAGCCAAGCAGCAGCCAGCCGAGATTCGGGGTGACCTCTTTCCAGGAGGCGGGCGGGCCCGGTTCGGTGACCAACTGCTTGCGCCAGCCAACAGCGGCCACACCGAGCAGCGGCGAGACAGCCACCGCCAGGCCGAACCAGCCGACCGCGCTCACCCCGATGCCAGCCAGCAGCAGGCACAGCACGATGCGCACCAGTCCATCGGCACCCATCACCACCGCGTAGGCCCGGAAGCGACCCATGCCGCTGCACAGGCCGCGTGACAGATGCGCTGGCGCATACGCCACCACCGCCAGCACGAGGGCGGCCACCATCGTCCAGTTGTCGCCGAAGTACGAGCCGCTCAGCCAGGGTCCGAGCGCGAGGATGACGACGGAGACTGCGAGCGCCAGCACCGCGCCGAGCACCACCACCTTGTCGACGATGGGTCGTCCACCCTGACCGAGCGCTCGGCGTGCCGACAGCGCCCGGCCGAGTTCCTGCTCGAGCGGAAGAAACAGACCGGGCGCCAGCGCAAACGTGGCGAACCACAGGCTGATGACCGGTTGGAACGCTTCGTCGCTGCCGAGGGCCACCTTGCCCACACGGAAGAAGGCGAAACTGCAGACACCGGCGATGAACAGACCGATTGCTACCGGGATCGTGCCTTCGGGAAGTGGCATGCGGGCGGTGCTGCCGGAGTCGTTGCGTGCCACGAACAGAGAAGGTTACAAGTCGCAGCATCCGGTGAGGTGTGCACCGGTCGAGCCGGCTCAAGGTCGGCACTCGGCGTGCCGATAGACAGAACCGTGAACAGGTGCTGGCGGCGCCCCCTCGCGGCGCTCACGATCGCGTCCGGCATTGCCGGTGGTGTGGTGGCGTCTGCGCCAACAGTGCTGGCTGTCCCGACACGTGGCGCAGTGACCAGCACGCTCGTGTTCGACGGGCACGGCAGCGGCCACGGCATCGGCATGAGCCAGTGGGGTGCCTACGGCTATGCGGCCGACCACGGGTGGACCGCCGCACAGATCCTCGACCACTACTACGGTGCGACGGTGGCGGCCACTTCGCCAGCGGGCACCGTCGCAGTGCGGCTGATGCGACTCGACGACCTGCAGACCGCCGTGGTGAGCGACAGTCGCACACTCGTGGTGGAGGGGGTGACGAGCGGGCCGTGGGGTTCCATCGTCGCTCGCGAGACCGCTCCCGGTGCGTACACGGTGTGGGCCCGTCCCGAACCGACGTGCCCGGCAGCCACCGACGCGCTGTCGACCGGTTGGACGCAGGTAGCAGTCGGACTCGCCGCGGTGACGGTGGGGCCGTCGACCGACACGTCGGCCAGTACGTCGATCACCGACCTCGCGGCTGTGTGCGAGCCCTCGGGTGTCGTGCGGTCGTACCGCGGGTCGATCCGTGCGGTGAACGGCACCCAGGGCGAGAACCGCACGGTGAACTTGGTGCCGATCGAGCAGTACCTGCGGCCGATCGTCGCTGCCGAGATGTCGCCGTCGTGGGCGGCCAAGGGCGCCGCAGCACTGCAGGCGCAGGCGGTCGCTGCCCGTACCTACGGGCTGGCCGAGAAGCGCTACTCGTACGCGGCCACGTGCGATCTCGTGTGCCAGTCCTATCCCGGCGCCGCCACCCGGCAGGGCATCGGCGGTGCGGTGAAGCGCAACGAATACGCCTCGACCGATGCGGCGGTCACCGCCACCGCAGGGGTGGTGCGGCGCGTCGGCTCGGCCACCGGTCCGCTCGCCTACACCATGTTCTCGTCGTCGTCGGGTGGCTGGACGGCGGCCAGCACGCTGCCGTTCCCGGCGGTGCTCGACGAGGGTGATGACATTGCAGCGAATCCCTTCCACAACTGGACGGCCACGGTCTCCACGGCAGCGATCGCCCAGGCATGGCCGACCATCGGCACGTACACCGGCCTCACCGTGAACCGGCGTTCGGGTGAGGGCGACTGGGGTGGCCGGGTGTTGAGCATCACGGTGATCGGCACTGCCGGATCGGTGACGCTGACCGGCGATACGTTCCGCCGAGCGGTGGGGATGTTGTCGAACTGGTTCTCGCTGCGTAACGACGCACCGGCGCCGGCGCCGGCCCCGAACCCGGCCCCGGCCCCGGCCCCGGCCCCTGATCCGGGTTGCGGGACGCGGGTTCCGCCCGCTGTCACCGCTGCCTCCTTCGTTGCCGCGCCGTCGCGGTTCACCCCCGTGGCGCCGCAGCGTCTGGTCGACACCCGCACGGGCACCGGTACGGGTGCCACCGCGCTGGCCGGAGGATGCACCCTCGTCGTGCGCCCGCCGGTGGCGGCGGGTAGTACGGCGGTCAGCGTCGATCTGGTGGCTATCGAGAGCGTTGCGGCCGGATACCTGACGGTCTATCCCTGCGGGACGGCTCGTCCGGTTGCCTCGGTGGTGCAGGCCCGCCCTGGCCAGGTGGTGAGCGGCTCGGCCATCGTGCCCCTGGGGGCCGACGGAACGTTTTGTCTGTTCAGCAGCGTGAGCACCCACGTGGTGGTCGACCTGTTCGGAGCATTTGCCCCGGGCAGCGGTAGTCGGTTCGAGCCCATCACGTCGTCGCGTCGCTACGACTCGCGAACCGGCGGCACCGTGCTGGCGGCAGGCTCGGTGGTGCGGGTGGGCACACGGGGGAGCGGTGGTGCGCCCAGCGACTCGACCGCGGCGTCGTTCACCGTGCACGCCCTCGATGCGCGGTCTGCCGGGTTCGTCACGGTCTGGCCATGCGACACGCCGATGCCGGTCGTCAGTTCGGTGAACGTGATGGCCGGGGCGTCGGTGACCAACGCTGTCGACGTTGCCGTCGGGCCGACGGGCGAGGTGTGCTTCTTCCTGAGTCGGGCGATGCACCTGGCAGTCGACCTGGTTGGCTGGTACGGCCCATCGGCGAGTACCGAGTTCCGCGCCGTCACCCCGTTCCGACTGGCCGACACCCGGTCGGACGCAGGATGGGTGGGCTCGTTCGCCAGGAACGCCGAGCGGCGTATCGACGTCGCCGGCGTGGGTGGGTTGCCTGCCACGGGCGTGCGCGCTGTCGTCGCTCAGTTCACCGCGGTCGACGCGCCGGCCGCGGGCTTCTTGACGGTGCACCCGTGCCTGGCTCGGGCGCCACAGCTGTCGATGCTGCGGTACCCGGCGGCAGCCAACACGGCGGCCATGGTGAACACCGTGCTCAGCGCTGATGGCGACTGGTGTGTGGTGGCCAACGCATCGACCCATCTGGTGGTCGACGTGACCGGTTGGTTCGGCTGATCAGCCGGAATCTCAGGCTGCAGAGCCCATCATGCTGCGTGCCTGGCGCAGGGTTGCACTGACGACCGACCGACCGGCGATGTTCACTTCGCGAACGGCGAGGACACCGGCACCGATGGCGACGTACGCTGCGTCGCGGGCCGTATCGCGTGCAGTGTCGGCGAAGGTGGCCAGATCGACCTTCGGCAACTCGATCTTCGACAGGTCGAAGCGGGTGAGGTCGATGGACGGGAACGTGGGCATGTCGAGCCTTTCGCATGGGAGGTGCCGAGGGGCTCGGCGAGGTGCAAGCAACATACCGCAAAGTGCTAGCAACTGCTAGCACTTTGCGGTGACCGGCCTGACAACGGCCCGCACCGCTAACCTCGCCCATTCGTGGAGGTCACCGATCAACTCGCTCCGCCGGTCGTGGTGGTGATGGTGGCGCACGAGCCGGCCGACTGGTTCGACGGTGTCCTTGCCGGCCTCGCAGCCCAGGACTACCCCAACCTCCGCTCGCTGCTACTCGTCACGGGTGACCCCGGCGAGCTACCCGATCAGGTGCGGGCGTCGGTGCCCGATTCGTTCGTGCGGTCCATCGAGGGCAACCCCGGGTTCGGCCCGACGGCCAACGAAGTGCTTCGCCTCGTGGAGGGCGACAATGGCTTCTTCTGCTTCCTGCACGACGATGTCGCGCTCGAACCCGACGCCATCCGGTTGATGGTCGAAGAGCTGTACCGGTCGAACGCCGGCATCGTCGGCCCGAAGCTCGTCGACTGGCACGATCCGGTCGTGCTGCAGCACGTCGGATTCGGCGTCGACCGTTTCGGCGAGGTCGACCCGTTCGTCGAGCCCGGTGAGACCGACCAGGAGCAGCACGACGCAGTGCGCGACGTGTTCGCCTTGCCCTCGGCCTGCATGTTGGTTCGAGCCGATCTGTTCCGAGCGCTCGGCGGGTTCGATCCGTCAGTCGAGTTCCACGGCGACGATGTCGATCTGTGCTGGCGCGCCCACCTCGGCGGGGCCCGAGTGGTGGTGGTGCCGTCAGCCCGTGCCCGTCACCTCGGGCGGCTGGGCGAACGCCGTCCCGACCTTGCCCATCACGCCCTGCGCGAGCGGCATCGCATCAACTCGGTGGTCACCCTCACCGGCGCCCGACGACTGCCGCTGGTGCTGTTGCAACTCACGTTGCTGACCCTCGGCGAATTCGTGGTGTCGCTGTTCACCGGGCAGTTCCGTCGCGGGAGGGCTGCGCTGTGGGCCCTGCTGAGCCAGGTCGCCCGCGTGCCGGCCATCTTTGCGCGGCGTCGTGCCCTGGCGGCCGGGCGCAGGGTGCCCGACGGTGAGGTGGCAGGTCTCCAGGCTCGTGGCAGCGCGCGTTTCACCACCTATCTCCGAGCCCGCGACGCCCGCCCCGACCACCACCGCAGCAGCGCCCGGCCATGGCGTGAGCGCGCCGGTGCCGGCTCTGCCCTCGCCTGGCTGGCCATCATTACCACCGTCGTATTGGGCGGCCGACACCTCATCGGCTCCGGTGTGCCGCGTGTGGGCGAGTTCCTGCCCTTCGACCGCAGTCCGCTACACATCCTGCGCACCTACTCGAGCAGCTGGAACCCGCACGGTGTGGGCGCGACGGCACCGTCACCCACCGGGCTGGGGCTCATCGGCGTCGCCGGTCTGGTGGCCGGGGCGCGCATGGGGTTGTTGCACACGCTGTCGGTGGTGGGCTTGCTCGTGCTCGGTGCGTTCGGGATGTGGCGCCTCGGACGTTGTTTCAGCTCCAGTCGCGCCCGACTCATTGCCGCCGTCGTCTATCTGGCGTTGCCGCTGTCGGGACAGGTGCTGTCGATGGGTCGTTGGGGTGCGCTCGCGGTGTACGCCGCCCTGCCGTGGTCGATCGACTCGATGCGCCGGTTTGCCGGCCTCGAGGCCACTGCCGCCGACGCCGAGGACGAACGCTCGTTCCCGGTCGATCCGGTGATGCAGCGCCGTCTCCTCGCCGGCAGTTCGCTCATCGCCGCTCTCTCCATTGCGTTCGAGCCGTCGTACTGGCTGCTGCTGCTGCTGGTCGCCATCGTCCTCGCAGTCGCCACGCTCGCCACCGGTGCACCGCTCATGGCGGCAGCCCGCCTCGCGGGGTCCGGTGCGATGGCGGCCGTGGTGGGCTTGGCCCTGAATCTGCCATGGAGCGCAGAGTTGTTCCGCGACGGCGGCTGGAGCGCGGCGGTCGGGTTGCCGCCGAACGGCAGCCGAGGGCTGTCGGTGTTCGAGCTGCTCACGTTCCAGGTGGGCAACGGCCGTGCTGCCGGGCTGGCTCTTGCTGTGTACCTGCCGGTGGTGGGGGCGCTGGTACTCACCCGCGGCAGCCGGTTCGGTTGGGCAGCGCGGGCCGCGTTGCTGGTGGTCGCCTTCGCCTGGCTGGCGGTGCTCGACGATCGAGGGTCGCTGCCGCTGCACCTGCCTGAGCCGGGTGTGGTGCTTGTGCCTGTGGCCATCGGCCTCGCGCTGGCGGCGGCGGCCGTGGTGGCTGGTTTCGCCACCGATGTGCGCGGCGGCGACTTCGGCTGGCGTCAGCCGCTTGGCCTGCTGTGCGGTGTGGCGGTGGTCGTCGGTGCCGTTCCCGGGGTCATCGCGCTGCAGACGGGTCGGTGGGACATGCCCTCCACGACGATGCTCGACCTCCTCGGTCAACTGCCCGATCACCCTGCCGAAGGCGACTACCGAGTGCTGTGGGTGGGCGACCAGCGACTGCTGCCGGCCGCCGGTCAGGCCTACGGCCCGGGTGTCGCCTACGCCGTCACCGACGGTCGTTCGCTCGAGGTCGACCAGACCTGGGGCACACCGCCTCGCGGCGGCGACGACGAGATCGCCGGCGCGCTGCAGTCCATTGCTACGGGCACTACCACCCGTGCGGGTCGCCTGCTTGCTCCGTTTGCCGTGCGGTACATCATCGTGCCTGTGGTCGATGGAGCGGTCTCCACCGACGACGAACCGTTGCCGCTGCCGTCGGGTCTCATCGATTCGCTCGGTGATCAACTCGACCTGGCCGAGGCCTACAGTCCGCCGGCGTTCATGGTGTACGAGAACCGTGCGTGGTTGCCGTTGCGCAGCGTGCTCACTGCCGACGGAGCTGCGGCCAGCCGTTCCGCCGGTGCCGAGTCGTTGGCCCAGGCGGACGTCACCGGGGCGACACCCATCATGGTGGGCGCCGACCCCCTCGGGGCGGCCTCTGTAGGGGTGCCCGCGGGCACGGTCCACCTCGGTGTTCCGTTCGACCGCAACTGGACCGTCAGCGTGGATGGGGCAGCGGTGGAGGCCCGCCCTGCGTTCGGCTCGACGATGGCGTTCGACATCGGTGCGGGCGGCACGGCGACGATGGAGTACGGCAACTCGGCGATGCGGCGCCTGCTGGTACTGGCCCAGAGCCTGGTGTGGTTGCTCGTCCTGGCGGCTGCTGCCGGTGCCCGCTTCCCGCGTGCCCGTTCCGGTCAGCGTTCGGTGGCCGCGTTGCTCGTCGAACCGGTGCTCACGTTCGATCCGTTGCCCGCCGCGCCGGTCGAGCCCGTCGTGCCGGTCGAGCCCGGGAGCGACGAGTCGTGAACCCGCGTCGTGCCGCCCTCGGCGCCGTCGTTGCGGTGGGGTTCCTCGGTCTGGTCGCGGTGTCGCGCACCGAGGTGCCGGTTGGAGAAGCATCGTTCGCCTCGCTCGGTGCGCCCACGATGCCGTTCGTGCCCACGGGCTCGTTCGTCACGTCGTCGTGGTTCTGCGGTGGTGTGCCCGGGGGCGAGGACGACGTCGGCGGGCAGGTGGTGGTCACCAACCCGTCCGAGGCTCCCAAGCAGGGCCGCATCACCGTGATGTCGTCGGATGACGGCGTGGTCGCTGTGTCGCGACCCATCTCCATCGAGGAGCGGTCGGTGCAGACGATCGACCTGCGTGAACTGCAGCCCAGCGGGTCGTTCCTGTCAGCGTTGGTGGAGATCGAAGGCGGTGGTGGGTTCGTCGAGCAGATCGCCCGGCACCCCGCCGGCGACAGCGTGTCGGCCTGTGCGAACGCAGCATCGGCCACGTGGTACTTCGCCGACGGGTTCAGTCTCGCCGACTCGACCGAGCAGTTGGTCATCACCAACCCGTACCCCGATGCCGCCATCGTCGACATCGGGTTCGTCACCAAAGATGGCGAGCGCAACCCGTCGAGGCTGCAGGGCTATCCGATCCCGGGCCGGTCGGTGCGGGTGGTCGAACTCGGAGCCCGCGATGAGGCGATGATCGCCGCCCGGGTGGAGGCCAGCCGTGGTCGCGTGGTGGTGGCTCGGGCGCAGCACTACCTCGGCGGGGGTCGTCTCGGCTACTCGGTGGCCCTGGGCGCGCCGTCGCTGGCCGATCAGTACTACTTCGCCGACGGCGAGAAGGGCGAGGGTGTCACCGAGCAGTATCTGGTGTTCAACGCGTCCGATCAGGAGGTCGCCGTCGACGTGCGCTTTCTCGGTACGCCGCCATCTGACGCGTTCCTGAACGACAGCGAGCTCACCGTTCCTGCCGGACGTGTGCTGTCGTTCGACACCAGCACGGTGGAGGGTCTGCCCGACGGCCGTCACGGAGTGGTGTTCTCCACCTTCTCCACCCGGTCGATCGTGGTCGAGCGAGTCATCTCGCGACCGGCCGGCAAGCGCGTCGCCACCACCGTGGTAATGGGGGCACCCCCCGGTCTGGCGTCGACGCGTTGGTCGGCCGCCATTGGCACCGACATCGCGCTCGACGACGCCCTGGTGGTGCTGAACGCCGACAGCCTCGACACCACCGTGCAGGTCAGCACCCTCGGCCCAGGCGGTCTGGTGCCCGTGCCGGGGCTGGAAGCGATTCCGCTACCGGCGGGCGCCGTCGTCACCGTGTCGCTCACCGACCCGTCGGTGCTGAGCACGTCGATCGTGGTCACCAGCGCGCAGCGCATGTTCGTCGAGCGACTGCTGGGCAGGGGCGGCGATCTCGCCGGTCGCTCGGGTTCCTACGCCCTGTCTGGATGAGCACGTGGAATCGATGGAACGTCTCCTGCTCGCATTCGGCATCGTCGTGGTGGTCGCGATCGTCGCCTTCGTGATGCGGCGCCGCCGCGACGATGCGCCCACACAAGTGCAGTACAGCGCCCCGCAGCAACTCGACCGCGCCGACTTCGTCGGCGACACCGACTGGGTGCTGGTCGCGTTCTCCTCAGCCACGTGCCACACCTGCGCCGACATGGTGTCGAAGGCAATGGTGATGGCCAGTCCGTCGCTGAGTGTGCAGGAGGTCGAGTTCGGCGCGAACCGTGCGCTTCACCGCCGCTACGCGATCGATGCAGTGCCCACGCTGGTGCTGGCCGATCGGCAGGGAGTGGTGCATCGGTCATTCATCGGCCGCGTCACGGCGACCGACCTGTGGGCGGCCGTCGCCGAAGCCCGCGACGCCGCCGAGGCCTGAACCGAGCCGCTACCGTCGGCGGTCAGTTGCCGCTGGTGGGCGCCGCGGTGGGTTCGGTGAGGGTGGCGTCGCCCATCGTGTCCTGCAGCAGGCGAGCCACCTCGGCGCCGTCGATGGTCTCTTTCTCGAGGAGTGCCTCGGCCACCAGATCGAGGCCGGCACGGTGCTTCACGAGCAGTTCATGGGCCCGCTGTTCTTGGTCGTGGAGGATCCGCGACACCTCGTCGTCGATGCGCCGAGCGGTTTCGTCGCTGTACTCGCGGCCGCTGGTCATGAGGTCTTCGCCGAGAAACACCTGCTGCTGACCATGCCAGGCCATCGGTCCGATGCTCTCGCTCATGCCCCACTCGCGCACCATGCGGCGGGCGATGCCAGTGGCCTGCTCGAGGTCGTTGGCAGCCCCCGAGTTGAGGTGGTTGAACACGATCTTCTCGGCCACTCGGCCGCCCATGGCACGGCAGATCATGTCATCGAAGTACTCCTTCGAGTAGGTGTGCCGTTCTTCGGGCAGGCTCCAGGTGACGCCGAGCGCCATGCCGCGGGGGAGGATGGTGACCTTGTGCAGCGGGTCGGCGTGCGGGAGCAGCACGGTGAGTACGGCGTGGCCGCTCTCGTGCACCGCGGTGGCCCGCTTCTCTTCACCGGTGAGCACCAGGCTCTCGCGGCGGGCGCCCATGACGACACGGTCGCGGGCGTTCTCGAAATCGATGCGCTCGACCGTCTGGCTGCCACGACGAACAGCGAACAGGGCGGCCTCGTTCACCAAGTTGGCAAGGTCGGCGCCGCTCATGCCGGGGGTGGCCCGAGCCATCACGTCGAGGTCGACGTCGGCACCCATGCGCTTGTCGCGGCTGTGCACCTTCAAGATGGCGAGGCGCTCGTCGGACTCGGGCAACGGCACCACGATCTGGCGGTCGAAGCGGCCAGGGCGCAGCAATGCCGGGTCGAGGATGTCGGGGCGGTTGGTGGCGGCGAGAATGACAATGCCCTCGCTGGTCTCGAAACCGTCCATCTCGGCGAGCATCTGGTTGAGTGTCTGCTCGCGCTCGTCGTGGCCGCCGCCGAGACCGGCACCGCGCTTGCGGCCGATCGAGTCGATCTCGTCGATGAAGATGATCGCTCGGCCCATCTTGCGGGCCTGCTGGAACAGGTCGCGTACGCGGCTGGCGCCGACGCCCACGAACATCTCCATGAAGTCGGAGCCGGTGACCGACAAGAAGCCCACCCCGGCCTCACCGGCGACGGCGCGGGCGAACAGGGTTTTGCCGGTGCCTGGCGGGCCGACGAGCAGCATGCCCTTCGGTACCCGGGCACCGATCTCGCGGAACCGCTCGGGCATCCGCAGGAAGTCGACGACCTCGCGGATCTCCTGCTTCACCCCTTCGTAGCCGGCGATGTCGGCGAAGGTGGTGCTGGGCTTGTCGGGGTTGAACGTCTTGGCGCGGCTCTTGCCCACCGACATGATGCTGCCTGCCTGGCCCATGGCGCGGCGCTGCATCCACACGAAGAAACCGATGAGCAGCACGAAGGGCAACAACAGGCCCACCCACGACAGCAGCCAGTTCGACTCGGGCGTCGTGGGGTTGTAGTTGACGTTGTTTTCTTTCATCAACTGCCGCTCGCTCTCGAGCGGGAAGTTGTCGGACACGCTGGTGTGATACTTCGTGCCGTCGGTGAGTTCGCCGGTGATGGTGTGGGTGGCGTTGTTCTGGTTGGCCGTGGCCACCTTGCCCTGATCGACCAGCGAGATGAACTCCGAATAGGTGTACTTGTTGCCCTGATCGGTGGTGAACACCCGGGGCAGCACGAACATGGCCACCAGTACCGCAACGAGCACCGGCAGGGTCCACTTCGGCCAACCCGCGGTGAACGAGGGCTTGCCGCCCTTCTCGGGAGGCTGTTGACCGGGCTGCTGGCGACCTCCGGGGCTGCGGCCTGGCGGCGGCGGCGGGGGAGGCGGGGGCAGATTGCTCATGAATGCATGTTAGAGCCTGAGGGGTGGCTTGAGTCGGTCGGGAAGGCCCAGAATTCGGTCGCATGGGTGTGGCATCCACCACCAACAGGCTGCTGCTGGGTACCGTTTCTGTGATGATCCGCCAGTGTTCACGTACCGGGTGCGCCGCCCCAGCAGTTGCCACCCTCGCCTATCAGTACGGTCGCTCGCTCGTCTGGCTCGACGACCTCGCTGCCGACCGCGACCCCCACAGCTACGACCTGTGCGAACGGCATGCGGCGCGCCTGTCGGTGCCCAATGGGTGGCGTCTCGACGATCGTCGTCAGTCGCGCCAATTGGTACAGGCCGGCGCGCAGCGTCTAGCGGGCTGATTTCACTGAACTCGCGTCACCTCGCCGCGACGCCGCAGATCTCGATCCGTGTAGCAGCCGGAGTGTGGCTTGCCGCGTGGGTCACCGGCAATGTGCTGGGCGCGGTAGTGCTCACCGTGCTCGGCTACCCCAAAGCGGGTGTCGCCACACCCTTGTGGGCCACGGCAGCGGGCACGTTGCTGCTGTGGACCCCCATGGTGGTTGCCGTGTGGTGGGCCTGTCGTGTGTTCGGAGTTGGGTCGCCGGTGAAGGTGCTCGGCCTGGCGTTCGCCCCCATCGACCTCGTTGGCCTTGCCATCGGAGCGTTCTCGCAGCTGGTGCTCTTACGGGTGTTGTACTGGCCGCTCGAACGCATCTGGCCCTCAGAGTTCAACCAAACCCAGGTGGAGGAGTCGGCACGCACGTTGTACGACAGTGCCCACGGCATCTGGCTGGTGGTGTTGGTGCTCATCGTGGTCGTCGGCGCTCCGTTCGTGGAGGAACTGCTGTATCGCGGCCTCCTGCAGCATGCCTTCGTGCGGCGCTTCGGCTCTGCTCTGGGTGTACTCATCGTCGCCGCATTGTTCGCCATCATCCACTTCCGGCCCATCGAGTTACCCGGGTTGTTCGTGTTCGGTGTGGTGCTTGGTGTGTGCGCAGTCACCACTCGTCGGTTGGGCATGGGCATGCTCGCTCATTGCGCGTTCAATGCCGTGGGTTTGTGGACTGTCGCGCATCGGTGACGGTGTGCAACTGCGCGGTCATGAGAGGATGGAGACGATGAGCGACCTGGTGCTCGACGAACAACCGATGGCCGACGTCCCTGCGCTCGAGCCCGATGCCCCGCGCCCCTGGTTCCAGCGTGCGGCCAGTCGGGCGGTTCGTCGCCCGGCTGCTTGGCTCGAAGCCCCGTGGCCCGCCGAACGAATCGTGCGCTTCATCGTCACCTTCCTCACCGTCGTGGGTGCCACATGGGCCGCCGCGCAAGTGGTGCACCCCACGCTGATCTTCTCCGACAACACGCCCACCGGTGGCGACATGGGTGCCCACGTGATGGGGCCGGCGTTCCTGCGCGACGTACTGCGGTCGCGTGGCCGACTCACCGGGTGGAGCAACTATTGGTACGACGGTGTCCCGATGTACCGCTTCTACATGGTCATCCCTGCGCTGGCCATCGTGGCGTTGAATGTGATCTTCCCGTACGGCATCGCCTTCAAGATCGTGGCCGTAGCCGGCATCGTCAGCCTGCCTGCGTGTTGCTGGGCGTTCGGTCGCCTCGCCCGCTTCCGCTACCCGATGCCCGAATTGTTCGCACTGGCAGGCCTGCTGTTCTTGTTCGACGAGAGCTTCTCCATCTACGGCGGCAACGTGAAGTCGACCATGGCTGGCGAGTTCTCGTTTTCCATTGCACTGTCGTTGGCGGTGCTCGGGTTGGGTCTGTTCGCACGCGGCCTCGAAACCGGCAAGTACCGCTGCTGGACGGCCATCGTGTTGGCGTTGGCCTGCTTGTCGCACGGCATCGTGTTGCTGTTCGTGGTCATCG
>JBAXSU010000047.1:0-19182 GCA_037130535.1 Actinomycetota bacterium | reverse complement strand
CTCTCCCACAGCAGTTGCCGGTGCTTGCGCACCGCCACCACGGTGCCGTTGCGCCGTCGCTCAGGAGAGGACGCTTCATGCTCGCAGCCATTTGTTCTGCCTCGGTGCTCGGGGTCACCGGGCAGCCCGTCACCGTCGAGGTACACGTCGGTCCCGGTCTGCCCTCGTTCCAGATCGTGGGTCTGCCCGACGAGGCGTGCCGCGAGTCGCGCGACCGGGTGCGCGCCGCCGTGCTGTCCACCGGGCTCGATTGGCCCAACAAGCGCATCACGGTCAACCTGGCGCCCAGCGGGTTGCGTAAGGGCGGTTCCGGGCTCGACCTCGCCATCGCCGTGGGCGTCTTGGTGGCCGACGAACGACTCGACGCCCAACGGGCGCAGGCGCACTCCATCATCGGCGAACTCGGCCTCGACGGCAGCCTGCGGCCGCTGCCCGGGGTGGCGCCCATGGTGGCGTGCCGGCCCGACCGGGTACCGGTGGTGCCCTTGGCGAACTGGGCCGAGGCAGCAGCGGTCAGCGAGGGCGAGGTGCGGTGCGCGTCGTCGCTGGGCGAGGTGGTGCTCGCGCTGGGCGGGGGCCGCTGGCCCGATGCACCGCTGGTCGACCTCACCGAGCGGCCGCGCCAGGTGGCCGACCTCGCCGATGTGCGCGGTCAGCCCGAGGCGCGCGCCGGGCTCGAGATCGCCGCGGCGGGGGGTCACCACCTGCTGCTCGTGGGGCCGCCCGGCTCGGGCAAGACCATGCTGGCCCAGCGGCTGGTAGGGCTGCTGCCCCCACACGATCACGCAACTGCACTCGACGTCACCATGGTGCACTCTGCGGCCGGGGTCACCCTGCCCGAGATGGGGGTGGTGCGCTTTCCCACGCTGCGCGCCCCGCATCACACATGCTCGATGGTGTCGCTCGTGGGTGGCGGCTCGCACAGCCTGCGGCCGGGTGAGGTGAGCTTGGCGCACGGGGGTGTGCTCTTCCTCGACGAACTCGGTGAGTTCTCGCCCAGCGTGCTCGATGCGCTGCGCCAGCCCCTCGAGGAAGGGGTCATTCGTGTGTCGCGGGCGCACTGCAGCGCCACCCTGCCAGCGCGGTTCTTGCTCGTGGCCGCCACCAACCCGTGTCCGTGCGGTGGTGGCCCGCCGGGTTCATGCGAGTGCGACGAAGCGGCGCGTCAGCGGTACCTGCGGCGGCTGTCGGGGCCGTTGCTCGACCGCTTCGACCTACGAATCGGGGTCCGCCGCACCGAGATCGACGATCTGTTGGGCATCGGTGGCGGCGAGTCCACCGAGGTGGTGCGGAAGCGGGTCGATGCAGCCAGGGCCCGGTCGCTCGAACGCAGCGGCTGTCTCAACGCTGCGCTGGCGCCAGCCGACCTCGACCGGGTGGCGCCGCTCGCTGCCGAGGCGACTGCGCTGCTGCGCACCGAACTCGAACGGGGTCGGCTCACCGGGCGCGGGCTGCACCGGGTGCGTCGTGTGGCTCGCACCATCGCCGACCTCGCTGGCGACGACGGTCAGCTGGTGCGCGCCGAGCACGTGGCGCTGGCGTTGCAGTTGCGGGTGCGGTTGCGGGTGTCGGCCCGGAGTGATGCAGCATGAGCCGGGCCGATCGGCAGTCGATGCCGTCCGGCACCGACGGACTTCCCGAGGCTGCCTATGCGGCGGCGCTCGCTGGGTTCACCGAGATGACGGTGCACCGCCTGCTCGCGCTGCTGCGCCAGCATCCTCCAGCCGAGGCGTTCGCCGTGGCCAGTGGGCGACTGCCGCCTCGCGACGGGCTCATCCAGCGCGTGCTGAACGATCCCGAGCGCGGGTCGGCGTTGCGGGCCGCGTGGGCCAGCAGTGCCCAACGGCTCCGGCCCCACACGGTGTGGCAACGGTGCATCGACCTCGGTCTCGAGGTCACGGTCATGGGGCAGCCGGGGCATCCGGCTGTGCTCACCCACGACGCGCTGCCGGTGCCGGTGCTGTTCTCGCGCGGCGATCGGACGCTGCTCGATGGTCGGCGGGTGGCCCTCATCGGTACGCGCAACGCCACAGCGTCGGGGCGACACGTTGCCCGCACGCTGGGTGGCGAGTTGGCCCACGCCGGCGTGCAGGTGGTGTCGGGTTTGGCGCGAGGTATCGACGGCGCAGCGCACCAGGGCGTGTTCGAGGCGCTCGATCTGGGTGCTCGTGGGGCCGGTGCCGTTTCGTCGGGAGTCATGTCGTCCGGCGCCGGTCGAGCAGTGCTCGGCCGGCCGGTGGCGGTGGTGGCGTCGGGGCTCGACGTGGTCTACCCCCGCGAGCACAAGATGCTGTGGCAGCGGGTGGGTGCCGAGGGGCTGCTGCTCAGCGAGCACCCTCCTGGTACACCCCCGGTGGCGCACCACTTCCCATTGCGTAACCGCATGGTGGCAGCGCTGTCGGAGGCAGTGGTGGTGGTCGAGTCGCGCGAGCGCGGCGGTTCGCTCATCACCGCCGATTTGGCGGCCGAACGCGGCGTGCCGGTCATGGCGGTTCCTGGCCACGTCGCCAATCGGGCATCGCTCGGCACCAACGGCTTGCTGCGCGACGGCGCGACGCCAGTGCTCGACGTGGGCGACATCCTCATCGCGCTGGCACTCGACCGTCTGCCGCTCGACCGTCTGCCGTCCGAGCGACTGGCGCTCGACCGGCGGGCCCGGCCGCGTGCCGACGACCTGGTGGTGCTGCAGGCGTGTTCGGGGGTGCCCCGGACGATCGGGGAGGTGGCTCGGTTCGCCGACCGGCCCCTGCTCGACGTGGCGATGGCATTGGCCCGGCTCGAACAGTCGGGCTGGCTGCATCAGGTCGATGGGTGGTACGAGGCGCTCGGGTCACCTCCGCCGTAACGCCGACTGAATACGATGGGAACCCGTGCCATCCGACGCCGCCACTCTGGGTGAGTCGACCCCCACCGACCGGCTTGAGGCCGGGTCCGGCGGACTGTCGATCGCGCCTGAATGGCGCATCGAGACATTCGTTGCGTCGCTCACGTCGTCGTCGGCCAATACCGTCGACGCGTACCGCCGCGACGTGCAGGCATTCGCCGAATGGGCCGAGCGCGGGGCGGTGGCCGATCCGGCCCGGGTCGATCGCACTCTGCTGCGTCGCTACGTGGCGCATCTCACCACCAGGCGATTTGCCAAGCGCTCCATCGCCCGCAAGGTCGCGGCGCTGCGCCGTTACTTCCGCTGGCTGGTGCGCGCTGGCTATGTGCCGGTCGACCCGAGCGCCTCGGTGCGGGCCCCTGCGGGTGAGGGCCGTCTGCCGCGAGTGCTGTCGGCCGACGAGGTGGGCGCGATGCTCGACGGGTCGCCTGCTGCCGACGAGCCCGAGTGGCGTCGCCGTCGCGACGACGCGGTCCTCGAGGTGATGTACGGCAGCGGCGTGCGCGTCAGCGAGTTGTGCGGGCTCGACTGCGGCGACGTCGACCTTGCCGCCGGAGCTGCCGTGGTGTGGGGCAAAGGCGCCAAGCAACGCCGTGTTCCGCTCAGCGCCGTCGCGGTCGAAGCGCTGGCAGCGTGGCTGCCCCTGCGGCGCGATGTGCTGGCTCCCGAATCGGGCGCAGCCCTGTTCGGCAACGAACGCGGGCGGCGCATCAGCCCGCGCGATGTACGACGCATCATCGACCGCCGGGCTGCGTCGCCGACGCATCCCCACGCCCTGCGGCACAGTTTCGCGACACATCTGCTCGACGGTGGGGCAGACTTGCGTGTGGTGCAGGAACTTCTCGGACACGCCGACGTCGCTACGACGCAGCGGTACACCCATGTCAGCAACGAGCGGCTGCGCGCCGTCTACACGGAAGCCCACCCGCGCGCATGAGCATGGCGCCCGAGGTCGAGCGGTGGTGGCAGCGCTGGTTCGCGTCGCGCGACCAGACGGCACGCGACCGCCTGATCGAGCACTATTCGCCGCTGGTGAAGTTCGTCGCCGGCCGCATCGGCGCCGGCCTGCCCAGCAGTGTCGATCCTGGCGATCTGGTGAGCGCCGGGGTGTTCGGCCTCATTGATGCCGTCGAGCGCTTCGATCCCGAGCGTGGCGTGAAGTTCGAGACCTTCGCCGTGCCGCGCATCCGCGGTGCGGTGTTCGACGGGCTGCGCTCGCTCGACTGGGTACCCCGGTCGGTGCGCTCGAGGGCGCGCGAGGTCGAGACGGCGTTCTCCGAGTTGGAGGGCAAACTCGGCCGAGCGCCCAGCGACGACGAGATCAGCGCGCATCTGAAGATCTCGGGCGCTGAGTTCAAGAAGTGGCTCTCGTCGATCGCCAGCACCACCGTCGGCCCACTCGACCGGGCGCTCGCCGCAGGCGCCGAGCCTCGGTCGCTCATCGGCGACGTCCCCGATTCGCCCGGCTCGGTGGTGGAGGAGAGCGACCTGAGGCGCATCGTGCGCCAAGAGGTGCTGCGCCTTCCCGAGCGCGAGAAGTTGGTGATGTCGTTCTACTACGACGAAGGCATCACGCTCGCCGAGATCGGCTCGGTGCTCGGCGTCACCGAGAGTCGTGTCTCACAGATCCACACCAAGGCGGTACTGCACCTACGTGCCCGCCTCGCCGCCTCCGGCATCTCCTGACGCCCCAGGTGTTCTCGCCGCGGTCGATGCCGTGGCCCCGTCGGCGCCTCGGTGCCCAGCGTTCACCACCGTCATTGGAGGCCGCCCATGCGCGTGTCGATCCAGTTCATGTTTCCAGGAGCAACCCGGTCGTCGCCCGTCTCATCTCGTTGGGGCCCGGTCCGTGGCCCCGACGGCGGGGGCCGGGCCTTTCCGGTCGTCGCATTCGTAGCGGCCGTTGTGGCCGTCGTGGCAGGTGTGTCGCCAGCGGCCGTCGCGGCCGGCACCTGCTACCCACCGCCAGTGGAGGCGCCGGTGGCTGTTGCCTATCGCGAGCCGGCGTGCCGGTACTGCGCAGGACACCGGGGCATCGACTTCGACAGCCGAGCGGGCGACAGCGTGCGTGCCGTGGCCGAGGGTGAGGTGACGTTCGCCGGATCGGTGGCGGGTACGCGCTACGTGGTGGTGGCTCAAGCCGATGGACTGCGCGCCACGTACGGCGGCCTCGACCGAGTGCTGGTGACCGAGGGTGGCGTGGTGCGGCGGGGACAACGCCTCGCCACAGCGGGTGAGTTGCTGTACTTCGGGCTCCGTCGCGGCGACGAGTACGTCGACCCCACCCCGCTGCTCGGCCGGTGGCGGCGCCCGGCGCGCCTGGTGCCCACCGACGGCTCGGCCCGGCCCCCGGCGCCGCCCAGCCGGTTGGAATGCCCGGAGCAGGCGCGCGGCCGATAGCATTGCCGACCGGTCCACCGCCGGTGGTCCGAATCCGATCGCACGGCCCCGGCTGCGGTCGCTCTCGTCGTCGAGAGCGCGTGGGCTCGTGCGCAGCCAACCGCAGTAAAGGAGCACATCATGGCCGTCGTCACCATGCGACAGATGCTGGAAGCAGGTGTCCACTTCGGACACCAGACCCGCCGCTGGAACCCGAAGATGCGTCGATTCATCTTCGGCGAGCGCAACGGCATCTACATCATCGATCTCGAGCAGACCCTCACCCGCGTCGAGGCCGCCTACACGTTCACCCGCGATTTGGCGGCCAAGGGTGGCACCGTGTTGTTCATCGGCACCAAGAAGCAGGCGCAAGACCCCGTACGCGACTACGCGCTGATGTCGGGCATGCCCTACGTGAACGAGCGTTGGCTGGGTGGCATGCTCACCAACTTCGAAACCATCGCCAAGCGAGTCCAGAAGATGCAGGAGTACGAGCGCATGCGTGCCGCTGGCGACTTCGAGGCCATGCCGAAGAAGGAAGCCCTGCTGCTCACCCGCGAGCTCGAGAAGCTGCAGAAGAACCTCGGTGGTATCCGTGGCATGAACCGCCGCCCCGACGCGGTGTTCATCCTCGACACCAAGAAAGAACAGATCGGCATCACCGAGGCGAACAAGCTCGGCATCCCCATCATCGCGGTGGTCGACACCAACGTCGACCCCGACCTCGTGCAGTTCCCCATCCCGGGCAACGACGACGCCATCCGTGCAAACGCACTGATGTGCCGCGTCGTGGCCGAGGCCATCATCGAGGGCCGTCGCGGCCTCGACATCGCTGCGGCACCCGCCGCCGCCCCAAAGCGCAGTGCCGAGGAAGAGGCCGCCTTTGCTGCGGCCCAGACCGAGGCCCGCCGCCAGGCAGCCGCCGCCCAGGCCGAGCGTGAGGCCCGCCTCAGCGCCAGCAAGGTGGCCACCGAGACCGGCGACGACGATGCCGCCGCCGACGCTGCCCCCACCGACTCCACCGACACCCAGGAAGGCTGACATGTCGTTCACCGCCAAAGACGTCCAAGCGCTGCGCCAGGCAACCGGCGCCGGGATGATGGACGCGAAAAAGGCTCTCGAGGCCAACGAAGGCGATATGGAGGCCTCGAAGCAGTGGCTTCGTGAGAAGGGCCTCGCCGCCAGCGCGAAGCGCGACGACCGCGAGAACACCCAGGGCGTCGTCGCCCTCGTGGTGAACGGCAACGTGGGCGCCATCGTGAAGCTGAAGTGCGAGACCGACTTCGTTGCCTCGAGCGATCGGTTCAAGGGTGAGGCGCAGACCCTCGCCGAACTCGTTGCCGCAAAGGGCACCGACGCCGTGGCCGAGCGCGCGGCCGAGCTCGACGAGATGAAGATCACGTTGAAGGAGAAGATCGAACTCGGCGACGTCGTGCGCATCGAGGCGGCAGCCGGCAACGTGCTCGACAGCTACCTGCACGTGCAGGGCGGCCGCGGCGTGAACGCTGTGCTCGTCGAGATGAGCGATGCGTCGGTCGACCTCGCCCACGACGTTGCCGTGCACATCGCCTTCGCCCGGCCGAAATACCTCAGCCGCACCGACATTCCGGCCGATGTGCTCGAGCACGAGCGCCAGACGCTCGAGACGATCAGCCGCAACGAGGGCAAGCCCGAAGCTGCGCTGGCGAAGATCGTCGAGGGTCGCATCAACGGGTTCTTCAAAGATGTCGCGTTGCTCGACCAGCCCTACGCCAAGGACGACAAGCAGAACATCACCCAGATGATCGGCAAGTCGTCGATCCTCCGGTTCGCCCAGGTCGAGATCGGCTGATCGCGGTGGCCTCGCCCCGGTGGAAGCGCATCGTCTTCAAGCCGTCGGGCGAGGCACTCGCCGGGAACTCGGGGTCGGGCCTCGACGCTGCCACCCTGGCCTCCACAGCCACCGAGATCATCGGTGTACGCGAAATGGGTGTCGATGTCACCGTCGTCGTCGGCGGTGGCAACTTCTGGCGCGGCCGAACCGGTGCGATGTCGGGCATGGATGCCACCCAGAGCGACCACATCGGCATGCTCGGTACGGTGATGAACGCGCTGGCCCTGCAGGACGCGCTCGAGCGTCAGGGTCAGACCACGCGGGTGATGAGTGCCATCGAGATGCCCCGCATCGCCGAGCCCTACATCCGCCGCCGTGCGATGCGCCATGTCGAAAAGGGCCGCGTCGTCATCTTTGCCGCCGGCACCGGTAACCCGTTCTTCACCACCGACACGGCGGCAGCACTGCGCGCCGCCGAGATCGATGCCGAGGCCCTGCTGAAGGGCACGCACTCGGGTGTCGACGGTGTGTACAGCGCCGACCCGCGCCGCGACCCCACGGCCACTCGCTACGAGTCGATCGACTACATGGACGTGATGAACCGCGACCTGAAGGTGATGGATGCCACTGCCATCGCCTTCTGCCGCGACAACGACATCCCCATCGTCGTGTTCGACATGTCGCAGCCGGGCGCGCTGCACGCCATCATCGCCGGCCAGCCGGTGGGCACCATCATCCATCACGCGGTCACCCGCGACGCCTGATCGGGCGAGCCTGGTGGGCCTGGTGGGCCTGATGACCGCGGCTGCTGCTCAGCCTCGGTACGCTGTGGCAGTGATCGAAGAAACGCTGCTCGAAGCGATCGAGAAGATGGAGAAGGCGGTCGACCACGTGCAGGGCCAATTCACCACGGTCCGCACGGGTCGGGCCAACCCCGCGCTGGTCGACAAGTTGCAGGTCGAGTACTACGGGTCGATGGTCCCGCTGCAGCAGTTGGCCGGCTTCCAGGTGCCCGAGGCTCGCACGCTGGTCGTGAAGCCGCACGACCGCACCACCCTCACCGCAATCGAGAAGGCCATTCGCGATAGCGATCTCGGGGTCAGCCCGTCGAACGACGGCGTGGTCATCCGCATCAACATTCCGGCGCTCACCGAACAGCGACGCAAGGAATACGTGAAGATCGTGAAGAACATGTCAGAGGACGGTCGCATCGCCGTGCGCAATGTGCGCCGCGATGTCCGCAAGCATCTCGAAGCGGCCGAGAAGGCCAGCGAGATCTCGGCCGACCAGCTCGAGCGTGCCGAGAAAGAGCTCGACAAGCTCACCCACGACACCATTGAACACATCGACAAGGCGCTGGCGCGCAAGGAACAGGAGTTGCTCGAGGTATGACCACTCGGGCACGGCGACGGATCGGGGAATCCAGATGAGCGATGATGCCTGGCGGCGCGACCGGCGAGACCGCGCCAACGACGACGATTTCGGTCCGCCGTTGTTCGGCGACGAAACGCCGACCGACCGCAACGACGCACTGTCGTTCGGCGCTGCCGACACCGGCCCGTTGCCACACTGGACGTCGCCGCCCACCGGCGAGATGCCGGCGGTGCTCGGCGGTGGTCAGTCGAGCGACCACACCGACGACCTCGACGTGTGGTCGTCGTTCTCCGAGTCGGCCCCGGTGTGGAGCGATGATCCGCTGCCCACCGACGAATTCGAGTTGCCCGGCCGTACTACCGGCCCGATCGATCGAGTGCCGTCCGATTTGTACGACGACGACCTCGACGAGAGTGCACCGGTGCAACGGCGCGGACAGGGCCGCATCACCATCGGCACCGACCCCACCGACGACCGCATGGGGCGCCCGATGCCGGCAACGCGTGGCCGTGGTCGTGGCGACGTGAAAGGTGGCGCCCGTACGTCGACCCGTCCGGTGGCCGCTCCGCCCAAGTCGGGCCGCGACATGCCCACGGCCATTGCAGTCGGCCTGCTGCTGGTGGCCGCCTTCATTGGCGCACTGCTCGTTGGCCCATGGGCCGTGATGATCGTCGTCGTGCTCATCATCGGCCTCGCCGCCGTCGAATTCTTCGACAAGGTGTCCGAGAAGGGCTACCGCCCGGCCACCGTTGCCGGTGTCGTCGCTGTGGCAGCGTTTCCACTGGCGGCCTACTGGGCAGGCGAGCAGGCACTTCCGCTCGTGCTGCTGCTGGCGTTCACCGCCGGGTGCGTCACGTTCATCGCGGCGCCGAGCCTCGAGTCGAGCCCGCTGCCGAACATGGCCGTCACCACCCTCGGTGTGGTGTGGATCGGGTTCACGGGTGCCTTTGCAGCACTCATCGTCTCGTTCTCGAATCTCACCTTGGTCAACGCCGCAGGCTCCACCACCTCGGTGGGCACCGACACGCTGTTCCTGCTGGCGGTCGGCGTCGTGGCCAACGACATCGGCGCGCTGTTCATCGGCTCGGCCGCCGGGCGCACCCCGCTGCGGCAGTGGATCAGCCCGAACAAGACCGTCGAGGGGTTCCTCGGCGGCGCAGTGATGACCTTGCTCGCCATGGTGGTGGTGGGTGTTGCCGACAAGAGCAGCACCTGGAACTCCACCGGCGATCTGCTCATCCTCGGTGCGGTCATCTCGCTCGCGGCGCCGATCGGCGACCTCACCGAGAGCATGTTCAAGCGCAACCTCGATATCAAGGATTTCGGCAGTCTGGTGAAGGGTCACGGCGGCGTGCTCGACCGCTTCGACGGCTTCTTGTTCACGCTGCCGGCCGTCTATTACCTGATGCAGATCCTCGAGCCCTGGCTCACGAAGTGAGTCCTGTCCGGGTCGCCATCGCCGGCAGTAGCGGCAGTATCGGCACCCAGACGCTCGATGTGGTGCGTGCCGAGGCAGGCGCATACGAGGTGGTCGCTCTCGGCGTTGGCTCGTCGGTCGATGTGCTCATCGCTCAGGCACACGAGTTCCGGCCCGCGGTGGTGGGGGTTGCCGACCCCGCCCAACGCGCCCGGGTGGCGGCTGAGTTGCCGTTCGCCGAGGTGGTCGCCGATCTGGCCGACCTGGTCGAGCCCGCCGACGTGGTGGTGAACGCGGTGGTGGGCTTCGCCGGCCTGCCCGTCACCGTGGCCACGCTGCGGGCGGGCAAGCGACTGGCGCTCGCCAACAAAGAGAGCCTCATCGCCGCCGGACCGGTGGTGCAGCCGTTGCGGGCCACGCCCGGCGCCGAACTGGTGCCCGTCGACAGCGAGCACTGCGCCGTGCACCAATGCCTACGTTCGTCGGTGGCGGTCGATCGCGAGGTGGCCCGGGTGGTGCTCACCGCCAGCGGGGGCCCGTTCCGAGGTCGCACCGCTGCGTCGTTGGCCGAGGTGGGGGTCGACGAAGCGTTGGCCCACCCCACCTGGAAGATGGGCCCGAAGATCACGATCGACTCGTCGACGCTGATGAACAAGGGCCTCGAGGTGATCGAGGCGCACGAGTTGTTCGGCACTCCGTTCGACCAGATCGAGGTGGTGGTGCACCCGCAGAGCGTCGTGCACTCGATGGTCGAGTTCACCGATGGCTGCACGATGGCACAGCTGTCGCTGCCCGACATGCGCCTGCCCATCGGCTACGCGCTTGCGTACCCGTACCGCATCGCCACCCCGTTCGGCCGCATCGACTGGGGGCGCCTCGGTCGGCTCGACTTCGAGCAGCCCGACACTGCAACGTTCCGTTGTCTGTCATTGGCCTACGAGGCGGGCCGGGAGGGCAGCACGGCGCCGGCCTGGCTCAGCGCTGCCAACGAGGTGGCGGTCGAGGCCTTCTTGGCCGGACGCGTGCGCTGGCCGCACATCGCCGAGATCTGCGACGCCGTGCTGCAGCGGTATGAAGCGGGCCGCGATGCAACGGTCGACGACATCATCGCGGCCGACGCCAGGGCGCGCCTGGTTGCCGCTACCGTCATCGCCGACACGTTCTCCGTCTAGACGCCCTCGTGGCGTGCACCCCCTCAGGCAGGCCATGAGCAGTCCGTTCCCCCCTCCCGACCCCGACAGCCAGCGCGGCTATCTGAAGTTGCGCAACGAGATCATGGCCGGAGGCGCCGACGACGTCGCCGGCGACGAACCGGCGGGCGGCAGACGTGCGGCCATCGGCCTCGGTGCCATCGCGCTGCTGCTGGTGGCGCTGGCGTGGTGGAGCCTGTGGGCATTCGTGTTCGTCGTGCTGCTCATCGGTTGCATCTTCTTACACGAGGTGGGTCACTTCGTGACGGCCCGCTGGACGGGCATGAAGGCCACCCAGTTCTTCTTGTTCATGGGGCCGAAGCTGTGGAGTTTCCGTCGCGGCGAGACCGAGTACGGCGTGCGGGCGTACCCCATCGGTGCCTACGTGCGCATCATCGGGATGAACAACCTCGACGAGGTCGACCCGGCCGACGAGCCCCGGGCGTATCGCAATCAGACCTACCCGCGTCGCATGCTGGTCATCTGTGCCGGTTCGATGATGCACATCCTCATCGCCGTCGCTCTCATGTTCGGCGTGTACGCCACCAAGGGTGCCCTCGGCCCGACGGGCGAGGTGGTCATCTCCACTGTCGTTGCTGGCGGTCCTGCCGACAACGCCGGTATTCGGCCCGACGACATCGTCGTCAGCATCGATGGCCAAACGGTGTCGTCGGCCGACGAGTTCGTGGCGGTCATCCGCAGCCACGAACCGACAGACATCATCCCGATCGTGGTCGAGCGCGACGGCCAGGAGGTGGCCGTCACCGTCGGACTGGGTAGCAACACGAACCCCGGCGAGTTCTTCGGCTCGGCGTTCCTCGGAGTGAGTTCGGCCGATGTGCAGGACTGGGTGGGCATGCCGGTCGGCGAGGCCGCCGTGCGCAGCATCACCGACCTCGGCACCCAGGCATGGCAGAGCGTCAGCGGCGTGGCGAAGGTGCTGAACCCGGTGAACATCTGGCAGCACGTGTCGGGCCAGAACACCGACCCAACGTCGCAGCCCACCACAGTGGTGGGCGTCAGCCGGTTCAGCGATCTGGTGGGCTCCGAGACCGGTCTCGGCGGCATCCTGCTGATGCTGGCCGGCGTGAACGTGTTCGTGGGACTGTTCAACCTGTTCCCGATGCTGCCCTTCGACGGTGGTCATGCGGCCATCGCCACCTACGAACGGCTGCGCACCCGCAAGGGGCGTCCTGCCTATCACGCCGACGTGTCGAAGATGATCCCGGTGGCGATGACGATGATGGCGCTGTTGGCCTTCGTGCTGCTCGCCAGCTTGTACCTCGACATCGTCCGTCCGCTCGGCGGGTAACGGTGGCACACTGACGCCGTGAAGTCCGATCGCACTACTTCGTTCGAGCGTCGCAGCACCCGGCAGATCCACGTCGGCAAGGTCGCCGTCGGTGGTGGCGCCCCCATCTCGGTGCAGTCGATGACCATCACCAAGACGGCCGACGTCGAGGGCACGCTGCAGCAGATCTATGCGCTCGCTGCTGCCGGCTGCGACATCGTGCGCTGCACCTGTAACGAGGCCGAGGCCGCCGAGGGCCTGGCCCAGATCGTGCCGCGGTCGCCCATCCCGGTCATCGCCGACATCCACCACCAGTACAAGATGGCGCTCGCCGCGATGGAGGCAGGCGTGCACGGCCTGCGCCTGAACCCTGGCAACATCCGCCGCCCCGAGCACATCAAGGCTGTGGCGGCCGAGGCGAAAGACCGCGGTCTGCCCATCCGCATCGGCGTGAACGGCGGCTCGCTCGATCCGGCGCTCTACGAGAAGTACGGCGGGGTCACCCCCGAAGCGATGGTCGAGAGCGCACTGCAGGAGATCGCCTACTTCGAAGACGTCGACTTCCACGACTACAAGATCAGCGTGAAGGCGTCGAACGTGCCGCTGATGGTCGAGGCCTACCGCCAACTCAGCGAGGCCACCGATGCGCCGTTGCACCTGGGAGTCACCGAAGCCGGCCCACCGCCCGCCGGGTTGGTGAAGGCCACCGCCGGTATCGCCACGCTGCTGATGGAGGGCATCGGCGACACCATCCGCTACTCGCTCACCGCCGATCCGGTGGAAGAGGCCCGCGCCGGGCGGCAGTTGCTCGAGGCACTCGGTCTGCGCGAGCGCAAGAACGTCGACCTCATCGCCTGCCCCAGTTGCGGCCGGGCCGAGATCGACGTGATCGATGTGGCCAAGCGGGCGATGGAGGCGTTCGGCGACCGTAAGATCCCGCTGCAGGTGGCCGTGATGGGGTGTGTGGTGAACGGCCCCGGCGAGGCGCGCGAGGCCGACCTCGGCATCGCTGCCGGTAACAAGCGTGGCCATCTGTTCGTGAAGGGCCGCAACGTGGCGGTGGTGCCCGAGAGCGAGATGGTCGAGGCGCTGGTCGAGTGGGCCGAGTTCATCCACGAGCACGGCACCGAGGCCGCCCTCGCCCGCGTCGACACGGCGTTGGCTGAGCGTGAAGCGGCCAAGGACCGGGCCAAGCTGCTCGACGACAAGGGCGACGACGCCAACCACGCCGACGAGCGCATCGTCGAGATCCGCCGCACGGTGTCGGGCAGCTGAGCGGCGCGGGCCACCGCCGCGCGCCCACTCGCTAGGATCGCCACCATGTCCGTCACCACGGAACGCCAGCAGATCGGCCTCACCTGGGAGGCCTTCATCGAGTTGCCCGACGAGCAACTCCGCCATGCCGAACTGCATGATGGCGAGGTGGTGCAGATGGCACCTGCTGGGCGACCGCACCAACTGACGTTGACCAACCTGATCCTCGTTCTTGGTCCCTGGGTACGTGCCCACGGCGGCGAACTGGTACCCGACCCGCACGTGCGCATCGCCCTGCGGTGGGGCTACCAGCCCGACCTGGCGTGGTACTCACCCGAGCGACTGCCCGCGTCGGGGTACTACGACCAGGCGCCCGATCTGGCCGTCGAGATCCTGTCGCCCTCCACTCGCCGGCGCGATCTCGTCCGCAAGCCCACCCACTACTTCTCGGCCGGTGTGCGCGAGGTGTGGTTGGTCGACGTCGACGAACGAGTGGTCATGTCGCTGCGAGCCGACGGCGGTTTCGACGAATGGGTCGATGGCGACGAGCTGGTGTCGTCGCTGCTGCCCGGGTTCGCGGCGCCGATGGCCGAGATGTTGGCCCCGACGACGCTCGGCCCGAACCGATGACGCCGCACGACCACCCGCTGTTCGAGTTCGACCCCACGCGCGAGGCGGTCATCAACCCCACCATCCACCGACCCCGCCTCGGGTTCCCCGAGCGGGCGGTGATGTGCTGGTTCGGCGATGTGGTGCGCCAGCGCACCGCCGGGCGCGAGCCGGTGCACCATGTGCCGTTCGAGCACGGCGATCACGCCATCCACGTCGTCGAGCACGCCGGCGAGCAGGTGGCCCTGGTGAGTCCGGGGGTCGGTGCCCCAGCGGCGGTCACGTCGCTCGAGGTGATGATCGCCCTGGGCGCCACCAAGATCATCGGCTGTGGCGGCGCCGGCATCGTGCGCCCGGGCTTCGACGTGGGCCACGTCATCGTGCCCACCGGCGCCGTCCGCGATGAAGGCACGAGCTATCACTACGCACCGGCCGACGAGGCGGTGCGACCGCACCCGCGTGCCGTGGTGGCCATCGACGAGGTGCTGGCCGAGGCGGGTGTGCCGCACGATCGGGGCCTCACCTGGACCACCGATGCCTTCTTCCGTGAGACACCGGCAAAGGTGGCGCGCCGGCGCGAGCAGGGGTGCATCACCGTCGACATGGAGGCGTCGGCCATGTTTGCCGCTGCGGCGTTCCGCGGGGTGGTGTACGGGCAGTTGCTCTACGCCGGCGACGACGTGAGCGCCGCCGAATGGGATCACCGCGACTGGGAGAAGCAGGGCAGCGCCCGCGACCGTCTGCTCGACCTCGCGTTCGCAGCCGTACTCAAACTGTAGGACGTTCCTCCACGCGGAACACCGTGGCCCGGCCGCGTAGTTCCACCCGTTCGCCCGGCGACAGATACGCCGTGGCGCCCCGATCGAGCCGGTCGGTGGTGCCGTCGGTGCACAGCAGCAGTTCGCGCCCCGTCGCGGTGTGCACGAACCGGCCGTCGATCGAGTAGCGCCAGAGTCGGAACGGGGTGCCGGGGGTGTCGTAACTCCAGGCCCCGTCGCCCTGCGGTGTGGCGGGGGTTCGCGGGTCGGCGAGCGGGGTGATGTCGACAACGCGCAGCAATTCGTCGATATCGACGTGCTTCACCGTGGTGCCGCCACGCACGACGTTGTCGCTGGCGCCCATGATCTCGACGCCCGCGCCGTGGAGATAGGCGTGCAGATTGCCGGGGCCGAGGAACAGTGCCTCGCCGGGTTCGAGGGTGAGGCGGTTCATGAGCAGGGTGACGACCACACTCGGATCGCCAGGGTACTGCCGGGCGAGCCCATCGACCAGCACGGCTTCGGGTTCGGTGCGTCCAGTGCACGCGCCGAGGGTGCTGGCGATCGGCAGCGTGCGCCGATAGAGCGCCTGTACCGTGCCGGCCAGCCCATCGGCGCGCACTGCAGCGGCTAGGTCGGCGGCACCGAGCCGATCGAGCAGGGCGAGGGTGGCGCCGAGCGGCCGGAACCCGCAGAGGGCGTCGAACGATGTGATCGCGCAGATGAGTTCGGGCTTCGCGAACGGGTCGCGGTAGGTGCGTTCCGGAGCGTCGACGGCGATGCCGAGCCGTTCCTCGCGGGCATATCCGGCGGCAGCCTGGTCGGCGGATGGGTGAGTCTGCAGGCTCAGTGGTTCCGCGGCGACCAGCACCTTGAGCAGATAGGGGAGCGACCCGCTCCGTTCGGTGAGTGGCCGCGGGGTACCGGCGTGGTCGGGGTCGATGGTGGCCGGGCCGCCCGGGTGCGTTCCCAGCCACAGTTCGGCCCACGGCTGCCCGTCGGGCTGGCGGCCTATCAGTTGGGGCAGGAATGCGCGGTCGCCCCACGCGTAGTGCTGTACCACCCCGGTGATCCGTTCCACGTTGCCAGTCTGCCCCGTCACGCCATGGCGGCGCAGGCACCGAAGGGCCCGATATCGGCCCGATCGACACGGTTGGATCTCACCCTGTAGTGGAGGGTGAGGCTCAGAACAGGCGCAGATCGTCGGGTTTCATCCCGCGCAACTCGTCGTAGTCGACCTCGACGACGCGGAAACCGCGGCTTTCGGCCAGCACCCGGGCCTGCGGCTTCACCACCTGGGCCACGAAGACGCCACGTACCTGCCCGAGGGTCGAGTCGAGGTGCAGTCGCTCGATGTAGCGGACGAGCTGTTCAACTCCATCGATCTCGCCCCGGCGCTTCACTTCGATGGCCACCACCTGGCCGTCGGCATCGCGGCACACCAGGTCGATCGGGCCGATCGCCGTCGGGTACTCGCGTCGGACCAGCGTGAGGCCATCCTCGATGGCCTGGGGTGACGCGGCCAGCAGTTCCTGCAGGTGGGCCTCGACGCCGTCTTTCTGCAGGCCGGGGTCGTCGCCGAGGTGGTGGTCGCTGTCGCTGATCACCTCGTGGAGGGTGATCGTGAGTTGTTCGCCCTTGGGGCTCGCCACCACCCAGTGGGTGCCGTGATCGGTGACCGTGTTGGGGGAGTTCATCCAGTTGAGCGGCTTGTAGGCACCGCCGTCGGCATGGATGGCGACGCACCCATCGGCCTTCACCATGATGAGCCGGACGGCTTCGGGCAGGTGGGCGGTGAGGCGGCCGGCGTAGTCGACCGAGCAGCGAGCGATGACGAGGCGCATGCACTGGGGAACCTAGACCGACCGGCGGTGACGGAAGGGGGATGCACGGGTGATCTCGGGTGGAAGTTGCGGATCGCGCGGCCAAATTCCGTCTCGATGCTGTCACCCTTGGTGAACCGCGACCACAGGCGGTGCAGAAATTGCAACTCGGCAGACAAAATCTTTCCCGTTCGGTACGAATTCACCCTTCGGGGGGTGACAAGACGACCACTCTCCGTTACGTTGCGCCCTTCCGTCCACCGGGGCGGACCAAATCGGACCTCGAAAGCGGGTGACACGGATGGCAATCGGAACGGTTGACACGGGAAGCAATGGCCGCTGGGCCACGGCACCTGAGGGTGGCCGCTGGACCGGTCGTCCTCGCCTTGCTCGAGCCGTGCGCCTCGGTGTGGTGCTCGTGCCGTTCGGCATCGCCACCCTCGTGGCGATCTTGCTGTCGTCGACTCTGCCGATGCCGTCCACCCTGGCGTGGCTGGTCGCACGCATCGCCTTCGTGTCCATCGTGGCAGCGGTCGCCTATCGCCAGGTCGAGCGGGTGGTGCGTCGAGCGCTGCCGCTCGCCTCACTGCTCGACCTCTCGCTGCACTTTCCCGGTCAGGCACCGTCGCGACTGGCCATCACGTTGCGGGTGGCATCCACAACCGACTTGTCGCTGCTCCTCAGCCGGTATCGCGAGACCGGGGCCGACGAGCCCGCTGCAGCGGCCGAACACCTCCTCGAGTTGGTTGCGGCGCTCAGCAAGCACGACCGGGTCACCCGCGGTCACTCCGAGCGTGTGCGTGCCTATACGCAGATGCTCGGCGAAGAACTCGGACTCGGTGGTGTCGAGCTCGATCGGTTGCGTTGGGCGGGGCTCATCCACGACATCGGCAAACTGCGTATCGACGAAGCGATCCTGAACAAGCCGGGCCGCCTCACCGACGACGAGTTTGCGATCATCAAGACTCACCCCACACTCGGGGCTGAACTGGCAGCACCACTGGCGGGCTGGCTGGGCGAGAGCGTGAACGCAGTGGCGCAGCACCACGAACGCTGGGACGGCCGCGGCTACCCGCGGGGGTTGCGTGGCGAGGAGATCTCGTTCGCGGCGCGCATCGTGTCGGTCGCCGACACATTCGACGTCATCACCTCGGTGCGTTCATACCGTCATGCATCGTCGGCGCAGGACGCAGTCGCCGAGTTGGGCCGCTGTGCTGGATCGCAGTTCGACCCGGCGGTGGTGCGGGCGTTCCTTTCATTGCCCTTCTCGTCGATTCGCCGTGTGATGGGCCCCCTGTCGGTCGCACTGCCGGTGCTGCTCGGTCCTCGTTCGTTGCTGCCCACCTGGCGAGCCGCCGGTTCGACGGCAGGCTCGGGGTCGTCGACGCCAGGTTCCTCCGCCACAGCCGTGGGCACCACCACCAGCACCACGGTGCCGAGCGCGCTGCCCGGTGCCCTTCAGGGCGCAGCGAGCTCCGGTGCGACGACCGCAGCCACTGTCACCGGCTCGGCGGCGTCGGTGGTGTCGGCCACCACCACCACGATCGGCTCGGTTGCAGTCGGTGCAGGGGCGACCATGTCGTCGAGCGTCGGGCTCGCCGTCAGCCTCAGCGTGTTCAGTGGTGTCATCGCAACCGGCGTGGGTACGGTTGTTGCGTTCCCACAGGCCGACGCCGGCAGCGTCGCAGTAGGCACTGCCGTTGTCGTCGAGGTTCCGGCTGAGGCCGTCGCAATGCCGCTCAGCGTGTCGCCCGTGGTGGTCTCCACGGTGCCGACGACCGTTCACGAGGCCGAGGTGGCGTCGATGGGGCCGGTGCCTCAGACAGCGCCGATGGTCGTTGTCGACGAGAGGCCCTCGTCGACAACGCCGATGCTCGCACCGCCCAGCACGACACCGCCCGGCACGACACCGCCCAGCACGACACCGCCCAGCACGACACCGCCGGTTCCACCCTCAGTGCCCGCGCCGTCGACATCGCCTCCCCCCTCGGTCGCTCCCGTGGCGGTGGTTACAGCCCCGCTACAGCACACGCTCAACATTGCCCTTGTGGGGTCGGGTACCGGCACCGTCGGGTCGACTCCCGTTGGCATCGACTGCGGCTCGACGTGCAGCAGCGCATTCGAGGTCGGCACCTCCGTCACTCTCACGGCGACACCGGGCGTGGGGTCGGTGTTCACTGGTTGGAGTGGTTCGTGCTCGGGTAAGGCGCCCACCTGCACGTTGTCGATGAACGCGGCGCGGTCGGTGACGGCCGGGTTCTCGCCCAGCACCTGGGTGTTGACGGCCAAGGTGCTAGCGACGGGTGCTGCCACCGGCACGGTGACGTCGAACGTCGGTGGGATCGATTGCGCGTCGCTCTGCTCGGCCGACATCAGGCACGGCACCTCGA
>JBAXSU010000046.1:0-19495 GCA_037130535.1 Actinomycetota bacterium | reverse complement strand
ATCGCCTGCGACGGGGTGAACAGCTTCGTGGCCAAGGAGGCCGGCCTCTACGGCGACGTCGACGCGAAGCACTACACGCTCGGGGTGAAAGAGACCCTGGCCCTGCCGAAAGAGGTGATCGACGAGCGCTTCGGTGTACGCGACCGCGACGGTGTCGACATCGAGATCCTCGGTGGTACCGGCGGCGTGAACGGCGGCGGGTTCGTCTACACCAACCTCGACACCGTCGCCGTGGGTGTGGTGCTGAAGCTGCCGAAGCTGGCGGCCCAGCAGCGCCGGCCCGAGGAGATCATCGCCGGGCTGAAGGCCCACGCCGCGATCGCTCCGTTGGTGGAAGGCGCCGAACTGAAGGAGTACTCGGCCCACGTCATCCCCGAGGCCGGGTTGTCGATGATGCCGAAACTGGTCGGCCCCGGCCTGCTGGTGGCCGGCGATGCCGCGGCGATGTGTCTGGCAGCCGGTATCTGGCTCGAGGGCGTGAACTTCGCGATGGCCAGCGGCATGTACGCGGGCGAGGCTGCCATCGATGCGATCGGCGCGGGCGACACGAGCGTGAAGGGCCTCGCCGGCTACCGGCGTCGCCTCGACGACACGTTCGTGCTGCGCGATCACCGCAAACTGCGCCGGGCACCCGAACTGGTGTTGAGCGACCGGGTGCAGCATCTGTACCCCGAACTCGTCACCGGAGTGGCCAACCGGATGTTCCACGTCGACAATCCGCACCCCAAGCCCGGCCTGCGCCGCATCGTGGCCGGTGAACGCAAGCGCGTGGGTGTGCGCCGCCGCGACCTGGTGCGCGACGGATGGACCGGTTTCAGGAGTTTCGGATGACCATCGATCGCGACCGCATCTGGCCCGAGATCTCGTTCCAGGACCGCATGGCCACCGCACGCTTCGATGTGCACGAGCGGGCCCACATCGTCGTCGACGGCAAGGCGTGCGCCGACTGCAGCACCCGCGAGTGCGTGGTGGCCTGCCCGGCCAACCTGTTCGTGCCCACCAGCGACGGCGGCGTGGTGTTCAACTACGAGCAGTGCTTCGAGTGCGGCACCTGCTACCTGGTGTGCAATCGCGAAGGTGCCATCACCTGGACCTATCCCGATGGCGGCCACGGCGTGGTGTTCCGGCGCACATGAGCATCGTCGCCTGCCTGAAGTGGCTCGCTCGGCCCGATGCCCCCGACGACGAGCGCTTTGCCGGGGTGTCGCCCGCCGACCGGGCCGCGCTCGAGGTGGCCCTCACCCTGGGCGAGCAGCGTGGCGAACCGGTGGTGGTGATGACCGCCGGCCCGGCCGGCGCCGAACGGGCCCTGCGCACTGCGGTGGCCTGCGGGGCGGCGCGTGTGGTGCGCATCGATCTGCCCGTCGATGCCGAGTCGCGCGATGTGGCCGACGCGTTGGCCGACGAGATCGAACGCCTCGACTCGAACGGCGCATCGGTCGTGCTGTGCGGCGACTACTCACTCGATCGCGGCACCGGGTCGGTGCCCGCTTACCTGGCCCACCGGTTGGGGGCGGCGCAGGCGCTCGGCCTGGTCGCTGTCGAGCCGGCAGCGGCTAGTGCCCGAGCGATCCGGGCCACCCGTCGCCTCGACGGAGGGCGACGCGAAGTCCTCGACGTCCCGATGCCCTGTGTGCTGTCGGTCGAGGGTTCGGTGGCAATGCTGCGACGTGCCGGATTGCGTCAGATGCTCGCGTCGCAGGCGACCACGGTGCACGTCGTGGCCGCAACGCCGGGTCGGCACGCCACCGCAACGGTCGTCACCCCCTATCGACCGCGTGCTCGGGCACTCGCCGCGCCCGCCGGCGATCAGGCACTCGACCGCCTACGCGCCCTCACCGACGCCGGCGGCACCTCCACCCGCGGTGAAACCGTCGTACTCGCTCCGAGCGACGCGGCGGAGCGAATCGTGCAGGCGCTGCGCAACTGGGGCTACGTCGGCTGAACGGTCGGCCGGCCACACCGGCCGGAGCGGACGCACCACCACTATCGTTGCCCCATGGCCCGAGTCGACGAGGTGAGCGAGGCGCTGCTGCGTGCCGCCGGCGACGTGCTGGCCGCCGAAGGGCCCGGCGCGCTCACCGTGCGGCGCATCGCCCACGAGGCAGGTATCAGCACGATCAACGTCTACTCGCGCTTCGGCGGCAAGGAGGGTCTGCTCGAGCAGCTCTACCTCGAAGGCTTCCGACGACTCGCCGACGCGATGAACGCCGTGCCCACCACCGACGACCCGCTCGGCGACCTGCTGCTCTGCGGCCTCGCGTACCGCCAGTTCGCCCTCGAGAACACCACGTACTACGCCGTCATGTTCGACCGTGCCGTGCCCGAGTTCGAACCCAGCCCCGACACCCAGGTCGCAGCCACTGCGACCCTCGAACTGCTGGCGGCCATGGTGCAGCGGGTGGTCGAGGCCGGGGTGTTCGCGCCGGTCGACGGGCTGCACACCGCAGCCACCATCTGGGCGGCCTGCCACGGTGCGATGAGCCTGGAGCTGAAGTCGGTGGGGCCACCGCAGGTGAACTGGGAGCGCGTGTACCAGCAGATGATGGTGATGGTGGCCCGCGGTCTCAGCAGCGAGACGCGCCGTGACAGCTGATCAGCTGGGCGAGCTCACCTGGCCCGAACTCCACCATCGGTCGCGCCGGCCACTGCTGGCCGTGCCGGTCGGCTCATGCGAACAGCACGGGCCGCACCTCCCGCTCGACACCGACACGCGCATTGCCGTGGCACTGGCCAACGCACTGGTGCAGTCGTTCGATCCCGGTGAGGTGGTGGTGACGCCCCCCATCGGCATCTCGGCCAGCGGCGAGCACGCCGGGTTCGCCGGCACGTTGTCGTTCGGCACCGAGGTGGTCGAGCGCATGCTCATCGAGTTGGTCCGCTCTGCCGACTGGAGCTCGGGCGTGGTGCTGGTGAACGGCCACGGCGGCAATGCCGGGCCGGTACGGCGGGCCGTGTCGATCCTCACCGCCGAGCAACGCCGGGTGCTGGCGTGGTGGCCGCACATCTCGGGCGGCGACGCGCATGCCGGCCACGCCGAGACCTCGATGATGCTGGCGCTTGCGCCCACTCTGGTTCGCCGCGACCGAGCCGAGCAGGGCCGACTGGAACCGATTGGCGAACTCATCGCCGACATCCGCCTGGGTGGGGTGCGCGCCGTCAGCCCCAACGGTGTGCTCGGCGACCCCGACGGGGCGACGGCATCGCACGGGCGCTCGCTGCTCACCCGGTTGACGATCGACCTCGTCGCCGCGGTCGACGACTGGTGGACCTGAACCCGTCGTGAACCCGCGGCGATTCCGTCTCGACGCCAGCACGCGTCGCCCCGATGACGGCCGGGTATTGATCGCCGGGTCGCCACTGCGCCTGTTCACCCTTGGCGCGGGCGGGGTGCGGGTGGTGGAAGCGATCGAACGCGGCGACACACCGCCGGCGGGGCACGAACCGCTCACCGACCGCCTGCTCGATGCCGGAGCCATCCATCCGGTGATCGATCTCGTACCCGTCGACGGTGCGCTACTGACCGTGGTGGTGCCCACCCTCGACACCACACCGCACCACCGTCCGGGCCGCTGCCGCACCATCGTGGTCGACGACGCCAGCGCCGTGCCGGTGCAGGTCGACGGCGCACAGGTGGTGCGCCTGCCCCGCAACGCCGGCCCTGGGGCGGCACGCAACGCCGGCCTCGCCGAGGTGACCACACCGTATGTGGCGTTCGTCGATGCAGATGTCGACATCAGCGAGGACGACCTGCTGGCACTGGCCGCCCACCTCGACGACCCACGCGTGGCGCTGGTGGCCCCGCGCGTGCTCGGCCACCCGAACGGCACCGGCACACTCGCCCGCTACGAGCAGATGCGCTCGCCGCTCGATCTCGGTCCGGCGCCGGCCCGCGTGGCCCCCACCACCCGCGTCGCCTACGTGCCGGCCGCCGTGCTGGTGTGCCGCACCGAGGCGGTGCGTGCCGTCGGCGGCTTCGACCAGGCGTTGCGCTACGGCGAAGACGTCGACCTGGTGTGGCGACTGCACGAGGCCGGATGGCGCTGCCGCTACGAGCCTGCCGTGCAGGCCCGGCACGACACCCGCCGCACGCTGCGCGCCTGGCTCGGTCAGCGGTACCGCTACGGCACCTCTGCTGCGCCGCTGGCGGCCCGCCATCCGGGCGCGCTCGCCCCGGTGCGGATGAGCGGCTGGAGCGCAGCGGCGTGGGTGCCCGCACTGTGCGGTCTGCCCGTGGTGGGCGCCCTCGTCGCCGCCGGCACCACGGTGGCGCTGGTGCGCAAGCTCCGCACCGTGCCGGCGAGCGAGTGTGTTCGACTGGCCGGCCTCGGCCACCTCTTCGCGGGCCGCCTCCTGGCCGGCACCCTCACCCGCGCCTGGTGGCCGCTGGCCGTAGTGGCCGCGCTCTGCTCACGCCGCGCTCGGCGCACGCTGCTGGTGGCGGCTGCCATCACCGTCGCCACGTCCTGGCGCGACGACCGGCGCGACGACCGGCCCGACGAACGGCCCGACGACGGTGGTGCACCGCTCGACCCGGTGCGCTACACCGCACTCCGCCTTGCCGACGACGCGGCCTACGGGGCCGGGGTGTGGGCCGGCTCGCTCGCCGCCCGCCGACTCGGCGCGCTGCTGCCGTCGTTCGAGGCCTGGCCGCCGCACTGAAGCGCCCGGGCCGGATCTCTGTCAGGCCGAGGCGGCGGCTTTCGCCTCGAGATGGGCGCGCAGGTCGTTGCACGACTCGCACACCGAGGCGGGGATGATGCCCCAGCGCATCAGGTAGCCGAACACGATGCAGCCGAGGCACACCCCGGCGAACGAATCGAGCGAGGCCGCCACCACGAGACCGACGATGAGCACCACCGACACCACCGGCGCACCGAGCGCCCAGGCCAGCAATGCGCCGCCGCTGAACACCAGGCCGATGCCCTGTGCGAAGCGCTTCGGCGGGCCAGGAACCAGGCGATGGTCGCCACGCAGTCGCGGTGTGATGACTTCCGTGACGAGGCGACCGAGCGGGCTGAACCGCGGGCCGGCGAGCACCCGGGCCAGGAATCCGAAGGCGAGCGGCACGAGCAGCCACCACTGACGGAACACGAGGAACGTGATACCCATCAGCACCACACCGAAGGCGACGAGACGCGCCGACGTCTCGTTGACCGGGTTGGGGAAGGTGAGATGGCGGCGCAGGCCCATGTCGTGAGGATACGGCGGTAATCCCGATCAAACAAGTCGCCTTTCGGCCCTCCCCACATGACGATGTGGGGCAAGTTCGGTGCGAGTACGGTGATCGCCCGATGACCCTGCGCTTGACCGTCGCCCGCGAGGCATGGCGCGCCCACCTCGCTGCCGTCCGCGACGAGGTGCACGGCCTGGTCCCGGTGGTGAAGGGCAACGGCTACGGCCTCGGACGTTCCCGGCTCGCCGACACGGCCAGCGCCTTCGCAGCTGCCATCGCCGTGGGCACCGTCCACGAGCTGCACGACGTCGGCGCCGAGCGTTTCGACGAGGTACTGGTGCTCACGCCGGCGCTGCAACTGCCTGCCGGTCTGGCTGCCGGCCTTCCTGCCAACGCCGTGCCCACCGTGGGTAACCAGGCCCACGTCGACGCGCTCGTCACCGCCGGATGGCGGGGCCCGGTGAACGTGAAGATCGCCTCCGCGATGCACCGCTACGGGGTGGAGCCAGCCGACCTCGCCGCGTTCGTCGACCTCGTGCGCCGCGCCGGTCTCGAACCGCGCCGTGCCCTGTTCCATCCGCCGCTCGTCACCGCGCAGCACACTGCCGACGACGTCGTGGCCGCCATCGAGGCGTGGCTGACGCACCTCGACCCGGCGCTCACGGTGTCGACGAGCCACCTCGACCCTGCTGCGTTCACCCGCCTCGCGGCGGCGCACCCCAACCGGCGCTTCGAACTGCGCCTCGGCACCGCCCTGTGGCACGGCGACAAATCGATGCTGCATCTCGACGCCGACGTGCTCGACATCCACTCGGTGGCCGCCGGTACCCCGGCCGGCTATCGCGGCGACCCGGTGTCCACCGACGGCACGCTGGTGATGATCGGTGCCGGATCGGCCCACGGCATGGCGCCCCTGGCCGACGGCCGCAGCCCGTTCCACTTCGCCCGCCGGCGACTGGGCCTGCACGAGGCACCCCACATGCACACGTCGATGGCCTTCGTCGCCGCCGGCGAGCCGTGCCCCACCGTGGGCGATCGGGTCGACGTGCAGCGCCCGCTCATCACCACCGCCGTCGACGAGGTGGTGTGGGCATGATCATGGCGCCACCAGCCGGCGCCACGCTGCACCCGCGCACCGCCAGGGTCCGGCTCGTCGGGCCCGACGTCACCCGCGCCATTGCCCTCATCGGCGTCGTCCTGATGAACTACCACGGCTACCTGAACGGAGCCGCAGCCCTCACCACCGACAGTTCTCCGTTCGTGATGCGCCTGTTCAATCCGTGGACCGGCGTGCTGTCGACCCGTTTCGCTGCCACCTTCGTGCTCGTGGCCGGTGTGGGCGTCACTCTGCTCACCAACCGCAGCCGCCTCGGCGGCGACCGCGCCGCCGTCAGCGCCGACCGATGGCGACTGGCTCGGCGGGGCCTGCTGCTGTACGCCGCGGGCATGGTGATCGACTGGATCTGGCCGGGCACGATCCTGCCGTACTACGGGGTGCTGTTCCTGCTCGCCGCCGTGCTGTTCACCCTGCGCACTCGGTGGGTGGCGGCCGTGGGCAGCGCGGCGATGCTGGGAGCAGTAGCCGTGCAGTGGTGGGGCGCCAGCCGGGCCCGCGACGGCAGGTATCCCGACTGGCTGTTCGCACCGAACACGCTCGCGAACCGTACGCCGCGCGGCCTGCTGTTCGATGCCTTCGTGAACGGCACCCACCCGATGCTGCCGTGGCTCACGTTCCTGTGTGCCGGCATCGTCATCGGCCGCGCCATCCCGCATGTGCCGTACCTCCGCCTCGGCCTGGCGGCCGCAGCAGTGACGGCATCGACGTACGCCATCGCCCACTGGGTCACCCCGGGCGAGGCCGACAGCCCGCTGCGCCTCGCCGTGCTGTCGACCCGCCCCAACGACCGCGCCCTGCTGTACACGCTGTGCACGCTCGGCTCGGCGGTGGCCGCCTTCTGTTTCATCTCGTACCTGGCCGAGCGGGCCATCAACTCGGGCACCGTGCGCACCCTGCAACTTGCGGGGCAGACGTCGCTTTCTTTGTACCTCGGGCACATCGCGTTCTTCAACATCGTCGTGGGCAGGCTCGAGTGGGTGCGGCCCACCGGGCTCGACACCGCCATCGTGCTCACCCTCACCTACTGGGTGCTCGCCGTCGCCGCTGCTGCGCTGTGGCAGCGCCGCTTCGGTATCGGCCCGGCCGAGTGGGTGTACCGCCGCTTCGGCGGCTGACCCCGGGTCACCCGGGCAGTCGGCGACCGCTCAGATCGAGCGACCCTGCCCCTGCCAGTACGGCGCGCGCAACTGCCGCTTCAACAACTTGCCGGCCTCGCTGCGCGGCATCGTGTCGACCACGTCGAAACTGCGCGGCACCTTGTAGCCGGCCAGCTTCTCGCGGGCCAGTGCCGTGATCGACGCCTCGACCTCGGGGCTCCACGCCGTGCCATCGGCCAACTGCAGGGCGGCCTTCACCTGTTCGCCGAACTCCTCATCGGGTACGCCGAACACGGCCACATCGACCACCGCCGGGTGCCCACCGAGCACACCTTCGATCTCGGCCGGGTAGATGTTCACGCCACCGGAGATGATCATGTCGATCTTGCGATCGGACAGGAACAGGTAGCCCTCGTCGTCGAGATAGCCGACGTCGCCGAGCGTGAACATGCCCGGTTCGCGGTGCGCCTCGGCCGTCTTGGCGGGGTCGCCGAGGTACTCGAAGTCGGTGCCCATCGCGTTGCGCACGTGGATGACACCCTGCGCGTGGCCGTCGTCGGTGGTGGCAGGCAGTTCCTCGTCGGCAACGATGCGCACGATCATGTTCGCCATCGGCTTGCCCACCGAACCGGGCCGGGCCAGCCACTCGTCGGCCGAGATCATCGACACCACACCGCCCTCGGTGGCGCCGTAGTACTCGGTCACCTTCGGGCCCCACCACTCGACCATCTCGCGCTTCACGGCGGGCGAGCACGGGGCCGCGCCGTGCAGCACCAACTGCAGCGACTCGCCGCTGAAGGCGGCCTTGCGCGCCGCAGCGACGCGCAGCAGGCGCACGAACTGGGTGGGCACGAGGTGCACGTTGGTGATGGCGTGCCGGTCGATGAGCTCGAGTGTCTGCTCGGGCACGAAGCGGCGCTGCATCACGATCGACGACCCGCCGATGAGCGGGAAGAACGTGAACGCCCACTGCGCCGAGTGGTAGTGCGGTCCGCACAGCAGCGTGCGCCCGTGCGGCGGGAAGCCGATGTTCACCATGCCAGCGGCCATGAGTTGGTACACCTCGGGCGGCACCCCTCCGGTGAACGCGGTATTGCTCACGCCCTTGGGTCGGCCGGTGGTGCCCGAGGTGTAGAACATCACCCCACCCATGGTCTGCTCGGCCGGTTCGTCGGCGCTCGCTGCGGCCAGGGCTGCCTCATAGTCGGCGCCGAACGACAGCACCGGCACGAGCACCCCGGTGGCGTTCGCTGCGTACTCGGGGTCGACCACCAGCAGCACGGCGCCTGAGTTCTCGACGACGTACTCGACCTCGTCGGCGGCGAAGTGCCAGTTGACGGGCACCACCTGGATGCCCGAGTGGGCCACCGCCATCAGCACCTCGAACACCTCGCGCCGGTTGCCCGACAGCAGCGCGATGCGCTCGCCGGGTTGCACGCCTGCCGCACGCAGATGGTGCACGAGCCGGTTCACCCGCTGGTCGAGTTCGGCCCACGACGTGGCACCGTCGTCGTCGACGAGCGCGGGCTCGGCCCCTTTCGACGGGTCGGCAGCCAGCAGGGAGGTGATCAGCGTCGCCATGCGGCGATGCTACTCAGCGCCCAGCGGCCCCTGAACGGTCGTTGCGGCGCAACCCGCGCAGGCCTACCGCACCCGCACCGACGAGCGGGCCACGGTCGCCCAACCGAGCCGGCGTGACGCGCGCGCCACGACTGAAGTCGAGTTGCGCGTGCCGGTCGACGGCCGCCTGGGCCGAGTTGAAGAACGTCGCGCCGAACCCCAGCGCCACCGAGCCACCCACCACCACCAGGTCGAGGTCGAGCAGGTTGCACACCGATGCCACCGCCCGACCGACCAGGTCGCCGGTGCGCTGCATGATCTCGTACGTCGGCTCGGTTGGCGGCCGACCGGTGATGGCCTCGATCGCCCGGCCCGACGCCTCGGCCTCGAGGCACCCACGCGACCCGCAACTGCAGCGCCGACCGTTGGGTTCGACGATGACGTGGCCGATGTGCCCGGCGTTGCCGGAGGCACCGTCGAGCAGTTGTCCGTTCAGCACGATGCCACCGCCCACACCGGTCGACACGACCATCGCCATGAAGTTCGACGACCCTTGCGCAGCCCCGAGCCACCCTTCGGCCAGCGCGAGCGACTTCGCGTCGAGGTCGCCGAACACCGGCAGCCCAAACCGCTCGACGAGGTGAGCGCGGAGCGGGAACCCGCGCCAGGCGGGCGTGTTCAGCGGCGACACCGTGTCGACATCGCCCTCGACCGGACCCGCCGAACCGACGCCGATGACCAACGGCTGCAGGTGATGATGCTCGTCGGCGCGCACCACCATGTCGTCGACGATGGCCGCGAGCGACTCGAACAACTGCATGTCGTCGAGCGAGTGGTCGACGAGCACCTGGGTGCGGTCGATGAGATCGCCGCGCAGCGTCATCAGCCCCGCAGCCATCTTGGTGCTACCGATGTCGATAGCGACGATGACGTCGTTCGCGGGATCCACGCTGCGCAACGGTAGTGGCGGTGCCTACCGACCCGCGTATCGCCAGAATGGTCGGTGATGACGACGACCGACTGGAACCCGCTGCTGCGCACCGAGTTCGCCAAGCCCTATTGGGCCGAACTGCGGCGGTTCGTGGCCGACGAGCGAGCCCGCACAACGGTGTACCCGGCCGAGCACGATGAGTTCGCCGCGCTGCACCTCACCTCGTTCGCCGACACGCGGGTGGTCATCCTCGGACAAGACCCGTACCACGGCCCGGGCCAGGCCCACGGGCTGTGCTTCTCGGTGCAGCCGCCCACCCCGCCGCCGCCGTCGCTCGCCAACATCTACATCGAGCTCGCCACCGACGTCGGCGTCGAACGTCGGGCGCACGGCGACCTGTCGTCGTGGGCTCGCCAGGGTGTGCTGCTGCTGAACACCTGCCTCACGGTGCGGGCCGGGGCCGCCAACTCGCATCAGGGCAAGGGGTGGGAGGTGTTCACCGACGAGGTGTTGCGGGTGGTGGACACCAAGGCCCACCCGGTGGTGTTCGTGCTGTGGGGCAACAACGCCCGCAAGAAGAAGGCCCTCATCGACACGGCGCGACACACGGTGATCGAATCGCCTCATCCGTCGCCGCTCAGCGCGCACAACGGGTTCTTCGGCAGCCGGCCGTTCAGCCGCACCAATGCGGCGCTCGAGGCAGCCGGGCTGCCGCCAATCGACTGGCACCTGCCGGCGTCGCCCGGCGAGCGACCCGGCGAGCGACCCGACTAGCGACCCGTGGGCCGCACCGCCGCCTCGAGCACACCGGTGGCGAAGCCCGGCGTCGGCAGCCCGCTGGCGTAGCGGTACAGCGCGACGCGCGAGTAGCTCTTCAACGCACCCATCACGAGCATCGCGATGAGGAAGGCAGCGACGACCAGCACGCCGACGACGATTCCGAGCACGGTGGCCAGGTTGCCGAGCAGTACGGCCACGACGATGCCGATGGCGAGCAGCACCATCATGCCGATGACGTAGAGCGTGAGGCGCAGCTCGACGCGCACCGCACTCGACCACCGGCTCTTGAAGGTCTTGGTCGACAGCTTCAACGCCTCGATCGGGCCGCAGTCGTTGGCGGCGATGATGGGGATGGCGAAGAACGATGCCACCGTCCAGGCCAGGTCGCCGACGGCCGACAGGATCGGGCCCGCAGCCTTCACCTTCTCTTGCACCGCCTGCAGCAGCAGACCAACGGTGACCGACAGCAGCGCCCAGCCGACGACGCCCTTCTTGCGCTTCCACGCCACCGCCATGGCCGACTTCACGGTGGGGCTGCCGCCGCCCATCCGCTCGTGCGCGCCGGCGGCGAGCGCCACGGCGAAGAACGTCGACACCACCGCGATGAGCAGTGCCATCAGCACGCCGACAACGAAGACGACCCACGACGCGTCGGGCGGCACCACCAGACCGACGACGAGCACGGGCAGCGCAGCGAGCAGCGCCATCACCCCACCGATGACCGGCAGCATGACCAGTTCCTTGTCGTGCTTCAGCGCCGACCATGAGGCGGAGACAAGGTTGCTGCCGGTGGGTGCCGCCGAGCCGGCAGCCGGAGCAGGCACATGGTCGGGCACGGGGTTGGGTGGTGGGAGCATCGACATAGGGCGAACGCTACCGCTCCGCGAAGTCGCTACCGATAGGGTGCTGCCCGTGACCGGTCAGTCGTGGATCGAGCGCCCGCGGGTGGTGCGGATCCGGCGCCGGTCGGTGGTCATCGACCGCGGTGTGCGGGTGGCCGAGGCGTACAGCAGGCACCGCACCGGACGAAACGCTGCGCTGATCGCGTACTACAGCTTTCTGTCGGTGTTCCCGCTCGTACTGGCCCTCACCGCGGTACTCGGATTCGTCCTGCAGCGGTGGCCGACGCTGCAGGAACAGATCATCGATTCAGCGCTCGGCCAGATCCCCATCATCGGCCAGACCATCTCCACCGATCCATCGGGGCTACGCGGTAACACCGGTCTGCTGGTCGTGGGTGTGGTGCTGGCCCTGTGGTCGGGAATGCGCGCGTTCCTCGCGTTGCAACAGGGCCTCGACGACGTCTACGAACTCACCGCGCCCGAACGCGCCAGCTTCGTTATCACTCGCCTGCAGGCGCTCGGCGGCATCGGGGTGATCGGCTTCGCGCAGGTGCTCACCGCCGGTATCAACACCCTGGCCGCAGCCACCAGCCTGAGTTGGCTCGACAACGTGCTGCTGCTCGTCGGCGCCTGGTTGGTGAATGCCGGCGTGCTCGTCTACTCGTACCGCTACATCTGCAGCGCCACCCCACCCTGGCGAGAGGTGCTGCCCGGAGCACTGATCGGCGGTCTCGCGTTCTCGCTGCTGCAGCTGCTGGGCACCCAGGTGGTGGCACGGGCGATCGCTGGCTTCTCACCGGTGTATGGCACGTTCGCCGGCGTCATCGCGCTCACCTGGTGGATGGGCTTGCACGCCACCGCCGCCCTGTTCGGCGCGGAGCTGAACCGGGTGCTGGCGACACCGTGACGCCCGGGGCTTCGACGAGCCGGCCGGTCGTAGGATCACCGGCATGAAAGGCACGTTCCGCGATGTGTCGGGCCCGCTGGCGAAATTCGGCGTGACGGTGATCGACGAGGCAGTCACCGACGAGTTCCGCCGCGAACTGCTCGACGTGTTGCGGTCGGCCGACTCGGTTCCTGCGGTCGTGGTGAGCAGCAACAGGTCCTCCGATATCACCGACGATGCAGTGATCGCCCCCGAGGTCGACGCGGCGGTTCGACGCACACGCCAACTCACCGTCGGGCGGCTCGTCGACGACCGACTCGACGCCTACTTCGCCTCGGTCACCCCCGAGGTTGCGACAGTCAGCCGACGCGCAGTCGCAACGGCCGAATCGGCCTCGTGCCTGCGCTACGGGCCCGGCGACTACTTCGTGGCCCACCGCGACAGCCCCGTGGGCGCGGGTACCCGCGAGGTCGACCGGCGACTTGTGTCGGTGGTGCTGTTCCTGAACGGCCACACCGATCACGCGGGCGACAGCAGCCCGACAGGCGATGCGGAGCCCACCTTCACCGGCGGCGAATTGGTGGTCGTGCCGGTGGAGGACTTTGTCGACCTCGGCGTGGCCGTCGAGCCAGTGCCGGGACGACTCGTGCTGTTTCCCTCCACGATGGTGCACGAGGTGAAGCCGGTGCTGTCGGGTGACCGGTTCACCGTCGTCACCTGGTACCACGCCTGAAGGTGAGGCGATCGCCAGTTCAGGTGGTCGTGCCTGCTGACGCGAGGTCGCGCGACGACGCACCCACCCAGATGCGATAGTCGCCGGGCGGCACCTGCCATGCATGGGACGCAACGTCCCACACGGCAAAGGCGCGTTCGGGCAGCCACACCTCGGCCAGCAGCGTCTCGTGCGGCTGGAGGAACACCTTGGCAAAGCCCCTCAGCTCGCGTCGCGGGCGCCGCGGGCCGTCGGTGGGTGCTTCGATGTAGCACTGCACCACCGTGGCACCGTGTCGACTGCCCGTGTTGGTGACGGGTACTCGCACCGTTACCCCGTCGGCAATGTTGCCCTGCACCGACGCCGGCCCGAACGACCAGGTCGTGTAGCCCAGGCCGTGGCCGAACGGGAACAGCGGCTCGATGTCGCGAGCGTCGTACCAGCGGTAGCCGATGAACAGTCCCTCGTCGTAGCGGGCGACTCCGTGCTGGCCGGGGTGCGACAGGTAGGCGGGAGTGTCGGCGAGACGCCGCGGGATGGTGACCGGCAGACGGCCGCCGGGCTCGACATCGCCCAGCAGCACGTCGGCCACCGAGTTGCCCACTTCTTCGCCCGGGAACCAGATCTGCATCACCGCCGCCACATCGGCCAGCCACGGCATCGACACCGGCGACCCGGCGTTCACCACGACCACTGTGTTCGGGTTCGCTGCCGCCACTCGGGCGACCAACTCGTCCTGCGCGCCGGGCAGGTCCGTCGTGGCCCGGTCCTCGCCCTCGGTTTCCCAGTCGTCGTTGGTGCCCACCACCACGACCGCCACCTCGGCGGCAGCCGCAACGGCGACCGCGCGCTCGATGGCGTCGCCGACCGCTGGACCCTCGGCTCCGACGATGACGCCGCGCAACATTGCGTACTGCGACATCGGGTAGTCGATGGTGACGGTAACCACCTCGCCCGCCACGAGCGACACAGTGCCGCGGATCTCGGGGCTGCCCATGCCGAAGAAGGCACCGCCGGTGCGCGGTGTCGACAGGTCGACCACGACGTCGCCGTTCACCCGCACCACTGCGGCGCCCACGCTGGTGAGACCGAAGGTCCACTCGCCGGTGGTGTCGGGCACGAACGTTCCGGTGACGGCGGCACCGAAGTGGCTGCGCGAGATGCCCGGTGCCGGGTCGTCCATCCACAGCAGTTGCAGCCGGTCGATGGGCTGGCTGGCCGTCTGGCCGTCGGGACCGTGATACGTGACGGTGAAGTCGCCACGCAGAGCGGGCAGGCGTTTGTCGATCGAGCAGCCCTTCTCGAACACCACATCGAGGCCACGGTCGCGCAGCGCACCGAGCAGTCCCACCGGCTGATTGGCACGCACCCGCGCGCTGCCGCCGCCCTGGATGTGCCCGCGCTCGGCATTCGGGCCGATGAGCGCCACCCGGGCGGCGCGGGCCAGCGGCAACACGTCGCGTGGGTTGGTGAGCAGCACGGTGGCGGCGGTGGCCGCCCGCCTGATGACCTCGCGCGTGATGGGCGAATCGTCGGTCGACTCGGGCGTGGCCTTGCCGTCGTGGTCGGCCTCGAGTCCGCACCACTCGAACAGGCGCAGCAGCCGCAACACCGATTCGTCGACCCTCTCCTCGCTCACCTCACCGGCCTGCACTGCAGCCAGCAACTTCGGGCCGCGCTCGATGGGTGGTCCGGGCATTTCGAGGTCGAGGCCGGCCTCGAGCGACTGGGCCGCGCTGTGCGTGCCGAACCAGTCGCTCACCACCACCCCGTCGAAGCCCAGGTCGTCGCGCAGCACACCGCGCAACAGCGGCACATGATCGGCGGCGAAGGTGCCGTTGATGCGGTTGTAGCTGCTCATCACGGCGCGCACATCGGCGCCGCCTTCGTCGAGCGGCCGCACCGCCGCTTCGAAGGGCACGAGGTACAACTCGCGCAGGGTGCGCTCGTCGACCTCACTCGAGATGGTCATCCGCTCGTGCTCGGTGTCGTTGGCGATGTAGTGCTTGATGCAACAGGCCACACCCTCGCCCTGCACGCCGCGCACGTACGCGGTGGCGATGTGCGCGGTGAGCGTCGGGTCTTCGCTCATGCACTCGAAGTTGCGGCCGCCCACCGGCGTGCGGTGCAGGTTCACCGTGGGAGCCAGCAGCAGATGCGCGCCCTTCGAGCGGGCCTCACGGCCCAGCGCTGCGCCCACCTCTTCCACCAGGTCGGGGTCGAAGGTTGCGCCCAGCGCCGTGCCACAGGGGAACGACGCCGAATGCGGCCCCACCCACGAGGTGCCACGCACACCGGCGGGTCCGTCGCTGCAACGCAGTACGGGCACACCGGGCACCTTGGTGGTGTGCCATGCATCGGCACCCGCGAGCAGGGCGACCTTCTGCTCGAGGGTGAGGGTGGCGAGGAGTGCGTCGGGCTCGATCGGCATGACGCCGATTGTGTCAGGCGGGTGCGACCGACCGATCACTCACCCAGTTGCCGTGGAACCCGTAGGGCACGCGTTGAGGCAGCTTCACCCGGGCGACGTAGCCGCGGCCCAAATCTTGCGCGTCGAGCACCACGAATTCGGCGCTCATGTCGGTGAGGTCGTGCACCAGGGTGACGAGCCATCCGTCGTCCTCGGCCGTCGCCCCGGGTCGGGCCACGAACACCGGCTCGCCTGCACCGCGGCCGGTGCCGTGGTGGAACGCCGTGCGCTCTCCGGTGTGGAGATCGAACTTCAGGGTGTCCCACTCGGGTGCCGACTGCGGGCTGGTGGCGTAGCCGTAGCGGTAGTCCTGCGCGGTGAGCGAGCCACGGTGACGCGGGAACTCGACATGGCCGTCGTCGATGACGGTGCGCGACACGCTGCGGCGCACCGGGTCGACCACCCACCGCTCGAATCGTGCCCAGCTGTCGCCGAATGGCCCGTGCTTGTCGGCGTCGAACATGCGGTCGTACACGCACAGGTCGATCACCACCGAGCCGTCGGGCGCGTCGAACGCGTTCATCGGGTGGAACGTGTAGCTGATGGGCGCGTCGACCCACACGATGTCGGCGGCCTCGCCCTCGCGGGGCAGCAGGCCGAGGCGGCAGCCGTGGTCGGGGTTCCACGAGAACGGCAGCGGACGGCCCGCGAAGGCCAGGTCGAAGTCGAGCGTGACCGGCTGGTCGTACACGATGGCGTATCGGGCAGTGAGCGACATGTCGTGCAGCATCGTCACCGTGCTGACCGGGATGTCGACCGTACGACGCACTCGGCCGTCGGCGCCCACGACGACGTACTGGAGCTTGTCGAGCCACTGCGGCGGGGCGTACACCATGGCGTGCATCTCGCCGGTGGCCGGGTCGACCTTGGGGTGAGCCGTGAACCCACCGGGCAGGGTGCCGAAGAAGTCGTTGCGGCCCACGGTGTCGAGTTCGTAGGTGAGTTCAACGGGGCAGCCGCCCGCCTCGACCATCGCCCACGTGGTGCCGGCAAAGCCACCGACGTTGGTGTTCGGTCCACCCGGCGAGTCGTTCCAGTTCGGCCCGGCGATGTCGGGCAGCCCGAACGCCTCGCTGTGGTGGCGCGAGCCGACGTAGCGGTTGCGGTACCACTGCGCCTTGCCGTCGCGGATACAGAGGCCGTGCACCATGCCATCGCCGACGAACCAGTGATGGGTGGCCGGGTCGACGTCGCCGATGGGGTTCGGCCCGTTGCGCAGGTAGCGACCGGCGAGGTCGGTGGGCAGTTCGCCGATGACGGGGAGATCGAACGCCGTCACCTCCTCGTGCACCGGGGCGTAGTTGCCGACCAGATAGGGGTTGACGAGTGTGCTGTCCGACATGGCTGTCTCCGATCGCCGACGTTCTATAACACTGTTACAGGCCGACAGCATCGTCGCACCCCGCCGGTCTGTCAAGACCCAACGCGATCGTCATCCCGGTGGGGTTGCACTTCCTGTTCCAGTAGGCGGCGGCAACGGCAGCCCGGCCACCACCGGCAGCACGAACCCGATGACAGCGCCGCCACCCTCGCGGTTGGCGGCGAACACCGAACCGCCGTGCGACTCGGCCATGTCGCGAACGATGGCCAGTCCGAGCCCGCTTCCGGGCAGGGCCCGCGCGGCCTCGGACCGATAGAAGCGGTCGAAGAGATGGTCGAGGTCGGCGGCGGCGATACCCGGTCCTCGGTCGCGCACCTCCACCCGACCGGCTGCCACCGACACCTCCACCGGCCCGTTGGAGAACTTGATGGCGTTGTTGACGAGGTTGGTGATCGCCCGGTCGAGTGCCTGCGGCCGCACGACCGACACCGAACCATCGCGCGTGACGGCGATGTCGCGGCCCCATCGCCGCTGGGCACGCTCGACCGCCCGCTCGGCAACCTCACCCAGCACCACCGTGGCGGTGGGCTCGTCGGCAGCCTGGTCGGTGGCCAGCGCGACCAGTTCGTCGACCAACGACGACAGTTCGCGGGTCTCGCTCTCGAGGTCGGCGAGCAGGCGCTGCCGCGACGCCGGCGACAATTCGTCGTACCGCTGCATCACGGCCACGTTGGTGCGCAGACTGGTGAGCGGGGTGCGCAGTTCGTGTCCGGCATTTTGCACCAGTTGCTGTTGGGCCGCCTTCGAGCGGGCCAGCGAGTTCAGCATCGACTGGAACGCACGGCCCAGCCGACCGGTCTCGTCGTCGCCATCGACCGGCACGGGCGTGTCGAGCTGCCCCGACTGGGCCACCGCTGTCGCCGTATCGGTGAGGTGGACCAGACGCTTGGTGACCTGCCGGGCGATGACCACGCCGATCAGCGCGGCAATCGTCGACATGAGCACCACCATCAGCAGGGTGCGGATGCGAATGGCGTGCAGGATCGCGTCGGTCTCGCGCAGCGAGCGGGCGAACTGCACCGCACCGCTGGGCGACCGGTCGGCGGGGTCGACGACCTGCACGGTGAGCATCCGGTACGCGTCGCCATCGATCTCGACGGTGCGTCGGGCCGACGGGCGATCGCCCGTGCCGGCGGCGATCTCGCGGTCGCGGTCGCTGACCGGCAACTCGCCGCCGCGCGGCGAGGTGACCACCTGCCCGTCGACGTCGAGCACCTGCACCAGGATCTGCTCGAACCCCCGGTCGCGTCCACCGTCGCGGCCCCGGCGGCCGACGGGCAGCTCGCCACTCGGCGGAAGACCGCCCACGCCGGCCTCGAGTCGGCGAGCGGCCTGGTTGAGCGACGCATCGACCTGCCGGCGCAACACGTTGCCCGTGGAAAAGACGCTGGCTGAACCGACGATGACCGTCACCACGGCAGCCATCACCGCAAAACCGATCGCGAGCTTGGCGCGCAGCGTCACGTCGCCCGCAGCGTGTAGCCGACGCCGCGCACGGTGTGGATCAGTTTGGGCAGGTCGTCGAGATCGATCTTGCGGCGCAGGTAGCTGATGTACACCGCGAGGTTCTTCGAATCAGGCCCGAAGTCGTAGTTCCAGATGCGCTCGTAGATGACGGAGTGGTCGAGCACGATGCCCGTATTGCGCACCAGCAGTTCGAGGAGATCGAACTCGGTCTTCGACAGCTCGATCTCGCTGGTGCCGCGCCACACGCGCCGGGCCAACGGGTCGATGCGCAGGTCGGCCACCTGCAGCATCGAGGTTGCCTCTGCAGGGCCGTCGTCGTCGTGCCGGCTGCGCCGCAGCAGCGCACGCACCCGTGCCGCCAGTTCGGGCAGGTCGAAGGGCTTGGGGAGATAGTCGTCGGCGCCCGCATCGAGCCCGGCCACTCGGTCGGAGGTCTCGGTACGGGCGGTGAGCATGAGGATGGGCAGACGGTCGCGCTCGGCCCGCAACACCCTGCACAGGGTGAGCCCGTCGACGTTCGGCATCATCAGATCGACGATCGCCATGTCGGGCCGGTCGGCACGAATGGTGGCGAGAGCGGCTGCTCCGTCGGGGGCGAGGGAGACCTCGTACCCGTCGAGCTCGAGTGCCCGGGCCAACGACTCACGGATCGCCCGGTCGTCGTCGACTATCAGTACTCGTCCGCTCATCGCCACCATTGTGCTGTCCTGCCGTGCTCGGGGGGAGGATCCGGGGTCGGGGGGTACCGCGGATCAGCCGGCAGTGGTGACCGGGGGCTGGTCGGCCGGGGGCTGGTCGGGCTTGCCGTTGTTCACCCGGTCGGTGATGCGGGCCGTGATCTCGGCCAGCTTGGCGTCGGCCTCGGCCTGGGTGTGCTCACCGCTGGCGACCTCTTCGTCGAGATGCGCCTTCGCCTCGGCCACGAGGGCGTCGATGACGTCCTGCACGTCGACACCCTGATCGGCGGCGACCTGGGCAATGGTCTTGCCCGCCTGCAGTTCGGTGCGCAGCTCGCCGACGGTCATGCCGAGGGCAGTCGCCGCTGTCTCGGCGATGCGGCCGCGGCCGCCATGATC
>JBAXSU010000045.1:0-19677 GCA_037130535.1 Actinomycetota bacterium | reverse complement strand
CCGGGTCGTCGCACACTCGCAGGATCACATCGCCAGCCTGCCACGCCCAACGGGCCGGCGACCGGTGGATGCTGCTAGTGCTCGATCTCGCCGCCGCCCAGGTAGCTCGACTCGAGCAGTTGGCGGTTGGCGGCCAGCTCCTTGGCATCGCCTTCGAGCACCATCGAGCCGTGACTCATCACATAGGCCCGGTCGGCCACCTCGAGCGCAAGGTGCACGTGCTGCTCGACCAGCAGCACACCGGCACCGGTTTCGTCGGCGATGCGGCGCAGCACGGGTAGCAGCCGCTCGACGATGATGGGCGCGAGGCCCAGGCTCATCTCGTCGACCATCAGCATCTTCGGCTTCACCGTGAGCGCCCGAGCCATGGCGAGCATCTGCTGCTCGCCGCCCGACAGCAGACCGGCCTTGCGGTCCATCAGTTTCTCGAGTGCCGGGAAATAGCCGAGCGCCTGGTTCAGATCGGCCGAGCCCTTCGCTGCACCGAGCTTCAGGTTCTCGCGCACCGTGAGTTGAAAGAACAGGCTGCGGTCTTCGGGAACGTGCGCCAAACCCTCGCGAGCAATGAGGTGCGGGCGCCGCCCCTTCACCGACTGACCCATCACACGGATGTCGCCACCGAGGATGGGGTTGAGCGCCGACGTGGTGAGCAGCGTGGTGGTCTTGCCGGCGCCGTTCGGACCGAGCAATGCCACCACCTCACCTTCGTTCACGTGCAGGTTGAGGTTGCGCACCACGGGCACACCGTTGTAGCCGGTGGACATGTCGTCGATCTCGAGCAGTGCCATCACTCGCCCCCTTCTGCAGCAGTGTCGGATTCGGCCGACGAACCGAGGTAGGCCTCGATCACCTTCGGGTTCCGCTTCACCTCATCGGGCGTGCCCTCGGCGATCTTCACCCCGAACTCGATGACGTAGATGTAGTCGCACACGTTCAGCACCAGGCCCATGTCGTGGTCGACGAGGAAGATCGTCATGCCGGCATCGATGATCGAACGCAACCGCTGCCCCAACTCGGTGCTCTCGGCGGTATCGAGGCCGGCCGCCGGTTCGTCCATGCACACCAGCTTCGGCCTGGCGGCCAGGGCGCGAGCAGCGCTGACCAACTTGCGTTGGCCCTGGCTGATCTCGTTGGGCATCTTGTCGGCAAGGTCGCCGATGCCCAGCACATCGAGTGCGAACTCGACGTTCGACTGCTCGCGCTTGCGACGGGGTGCCACCAGGTCGGCGAAGAAGCTGCCGACGGTCTGCTTCTCGGCCGCCACCTGCAGGTTCTCGCGAATGGTGAGATCGTCGAACAGTTCGAGCGACTGCCACGTGCGACCGAGGCCGGCCTTGGCTCGCCGGTGCGCCGGCAGGGAACCGATCTCGGTGCCGTCGAACATGATGCGGCCCGTGGTGGGCACGAAGCCGGTGATGCCATCGATGAACGTGGTCTTGCCGGCACCGTTCGGGCCGATCAGCCCGACGAGCTGGCCTTCCTCGACCCGGAAATCGACCTCGTTCACGGCCTTCAGGCCACCGAAGGTGACCGACATGCCGAATGTCTCCAACAGCGCCATGTCAGTGACCTCCTGCCGTGGTGGCGAGTTCGGGGTCGGCCGCTGGTGGCGCACCCGGCGGTGGCGCTGCCTGGGCCTTGCGCATGCCGATCAGCGCCTTCAGTTGGGCGCCGGTGTGGCGCACGGCGCCAGCGAGGCCCTCGGGGTTCATGATGGCCGAGAAGATGAGGCCGATACCGCCCAAGATGAGGGTGAACTCGCTGGGCACGTGCAGGATGCGCTCGAGGAACGTGAACACGAGGCCACCGGCCACGATGAACCCGCCGCTGATGGCGCCGTACACGCTGGTGATGCCGCCGATGTAGGCGAAAGCCAGGAACGTGAGCGACTGCACGTAGGTGAACTTGTCGACCGTGACGCTGCCCGAGCGGTAGGCGATGACTGCACCGCCCACACCGGCGATGAAGGCCGACACAGCGAAGGCGAGAATCTTCATGCCCGACACGTTCACACCCGCGGCTGCAGCGGCACGCTCGTTGCTGCGGGTGGCCAGCATCCGTCGGCCGGTGGCCGATCGACGCAGGTTGGCCACCGCGTAGGCCAGGATGACCACCACGATGAGGCAGAAGATGGCGGTCATCGGGTTGGGCTGCAACCCATCGCCCGCCTTCATGCCGAGGATCTTGTAGCTCACGTCGCGAGGTTCGACGATCAGTTGCGGTGCCTCGACCTTGGCTCCGGCGAAGCCACCGTTCACCGACTTGTTGGCGAACACCACCTTGTCGACCGCCACGGCGAACGCCAGGGTGACGATGGCCAGGTTCACACCGCGCACGCGTAGCGCCGGTATGGCCACGATGATGCCCACCAGCATGGCCACGATGCCGCCGATGATGATGGGTATCGGAAACGGTGTCTCGGGGATGATCGTGAGCATCTTCGTCGAGAACGGCAGCGGGATCTTGATGGGTGCTTCCATCGTCAACTTCGAGACGAGGAAGGCCGAGATGCCGGCGAACGACATCTGTGCCAACGAGATCTGCCCCACGTAGCCGGTGAGCACCACGAGCGACAGACAGATGATGACGCCGATGAGCGTGTTCGACAGCGCCAGTCGGAACGGCGGGGTGAAGAAGAACAGGCCGAGCACCGCGGTGACCAGCGCCAGCGCCGGACCGCCGTAGCGGATGGCCCATCGCGGTGGTGTGGGCGAGAACGGCAATCGCCCGGCGCTGATGGCTCCGCGTGTTGGCAAACTCTTGCCGCTGAGGTACAGCACCAGCACGATGACCAGCAGCGGGATGAACCGCTCGCCACCGGGCAACGGCGTGCCGCCCGACGACGGGAACCACGAGTGTTGGATCTCGAGGTACTTGACGAGGCCGAACTGCATGCCGAGCGCGAACGCGGCCACGGCGGTGAGGCCGAACGACGTGAAACTGCCCACCAGTGCTGCAGTGAGCGCCGGCACGATGAGCGCCGGGAGCACCGCCGGATCGATCGACTTCTGAATGGTGGCGGCGAAGATGCCGAGCAGACCGGTGATGAGCGTGGAGATCACCCAGTTGGCACCGGCCAGGAACTCGGGCGAGAAGCCGAGCACCACGGCGCCCTTTTCGTTCTCACTGGCAGCGCGGGTGGCCAGACCGAAACGAGTCATCTGGAACACCACCCACAGCAGCACGGTGAAGATGACGACGAGGACTGCGATGGTGAGCGCGTCGGCGCCGATGTTGATACCGAACGGCAACTTCACCGGCTTGGCGTCGTTGTCGAAGAACGGCATCGGCTTCACCGTGTAGGGCTGGATGGTGAAGCGGCGGATGATGACGGCCGGCAGATAGAGGAACAGACCGATCGAGGCGACCACCTTGGCGAGCGGCGGGGCACTGCGCAGCGGGCGGAAGATGAGGAAGTGCAGGATGAGGCCGAGCACGATCGCGAAGATCAGCGAGATGAGCATCGCCGGCCAGAACTGCATGTTCGGACCGAAGCTGATGCGCGTCGGCCAATCGGGGAGGTCGATCCAGTTCTCTTTGTCCTGGAACCAGTGGATGACGCCCTCGATGGGGGCCAACGGGTTGGGTAGCGGCGGCAGGAACAGGTCGCCCTCTTTGCGCAGCACCGCGTAGACGTAGGCGATGTACATCGCGATGGCGCTGTTGGCGAAGTTCACCACGCCCGAACCGCGGTAGGTGAGCACCACACCCAGCGCGATGGCGGCGACGAGCGCGCCCTGGGCGATGCCCGAGCCGGTGACGAACTGCGCGCGCGTATCGGGATCGATGACGATCCACAGCAGGAGCAGCAGCCCCACCGCGGCAATTCCCGACCGCACGTACTTGATTGCCGAGCCCTTCACGGTCTCGTCCCCCTCGAAGCCCCCATGCGATTCGGTGGGGTGCCGCCCCAAGCGGCACCCCACCGATCACTACCGATATGTATTCGTGACTACGGCAACACCGACCAGGATCAGACCTGGGTGACGTCGATCGGCTTGCCGTTCAGGCCGTCGGCGACCGAGATCCACTCGCCGTCCTTGAACTGCTGGATGCCGATCTGGGTACCGCACACCGAGATGAAGATGGGCAGACCGAGGATGATGTTCTTGCCGCAGTTGAGCGGGCCGACCTGCAGCATCATCGGGCCCGTGAAGCCACGGATCTTGCCATCGATGCTGGCGAAGTCGGTGGCGCCACCGAGTTCGTTCATGAACTTGGCGAAGGTCATCACGTTCGAGAACTCGGGGCCGGCGAAGCCGGTGTACTCGAGCGTCGACGCACCCGGAGCCGGCACGCCGTACTCCTGGACCTTGGCGACGTAGGTGGCCATACCGCTCTCGACATCGGGATTGAAGTAGCTGTAGCCGTAGCCACCGAAGTACCAGCCGTTGGGCACGGGACCGGTCTCGCCGTTCTCCTTCAGGTGATCGGTCATCGGCGTGCCGAAGCACAGGCCGGTGGTGACCACCGTCGGGGTGATGTCGAGTGCCTTCATCGCGTCGTAGATGTTGATGCACTGCTGGATGGTGAGCAGCGGCACGACCGCGTCGGCCTTGTCGGCGCCGACAGCAGTGAGGGCCGACTGCACGTCGGCGGCCGTGGCGGTGTCGTCGACGCCCACGTAGGTGACGGCGATGCCGTTCTTCTCCATGACGGGCTTGAACAGCAGGTCGGCGGCAGCCTGGCCGGCGGGGTTGTTCGCAGCCAGGATGGCCACGTTCTTCACCTCGGGCAGGTACTGCACGATGAAGCCGCCCATGCCCGGGATGACGCCGGGCGAGCCGGCGGTGAACGCCTGGCCGGCCGGGGTGGTGAAGTCGTCGCTGGTGACGCCGTTACCGATGATGACCGGCTTCTTGCCGTTCAGCGCGTCGTAGAGCTCCTTGTTGCCGAACAGGATGGTGCCGGTGAGCACCATCGCGACGTCGGGGTTGTTGGCCATTTCCGTGCCGCACTTGGCGCCGTCCTCGGCGACCGAGATCTTGCAGGCGACGGCCTGGAGCGGACGGCCGGCGGCGCCACCGAGTTCTTTGTTGATGAACTCGATCGCGGCGTTGAGGCCGATGGTGTTCTCGGGGAAGTAATCCTCCGAGTTGACGTAGCCGATGGTGATCGGGTCGCCACTGGCCTCGCCCGCGGTACCACCGGTGTAGTCGAGCGCCCACTGCACCAGCTCGTCGGCACCTGCAGCCGTGGTCTCGACAGCAGCGGCCGTGGTCTCGACAGCGGCAGCCGTGGTCTCGACAGCGGCAGCGGTGGTCTCGACGGCAGCGGCCGTGGTCTCGACTGCTGCGGCGGTGGTCGACGTGGTTTCCTCTTCCGAGCAGGCCGCACCGACCATGCCCAGGACGAGAAGGCCAGCGACGACCTTCATGCTCCGTTTCCTCACAATGTCCCCCTCAATGGATTGGCCTGACGGCCGTGATGGTTCCGGCCGAGGTGGCCGTTGACGTCGGGCAGATGCCCGGCGAAGTGTTTGCTAGCACATGTGACACCCGTTACATGAGCCGTGCGGACTGTTTGTCGGTGACGACCGGCCTCGCGGCGTCAGCCTCGTCCCACCAGGTCGAGGGCTCCGACGATTCGCATCTCGTTGGCGGAACGGGCGTCGAGCAGCACCTTCAGTTCAGCCACACGCGCGGTGTCGCCCGCGGCAAACGCAGCGTCGAGCGCGCTCGACAGCGCTTGCGACACGCCGTCGTACCACGTGATGACGTCGTCGAGGTGCAGCGACTCGGGCCAGCCGACCTCGGTGCCGGTGACGGCCGAGATGGCATCAGCCTCCTCGTGCATCCACGCGATCTCGTGGGCGGCCTTGGTGGCCTGCCCGCGCAGGATCTGGTCGATCTGCCCGAGCAGCACTTTCACCGGCTCGCTGGTCACCTCGGGTGCCACGGTGTCGCGCAATTCGTCGGCGATACCGCGCAGGATCTGTTCGGTGGTGGGTCGGGTGAGCATCAGCCGAGGTTCCCTTCTGCCTGGCGGGCGAGAGCAGCGAGTTGGTCCATCACAGGGCCGAGCACGTCGGCGGTGGGCAGCCACACGCTCTGGCCGAACTGCACCGAGTTCATGTTGAACACCGAGGCCATCAGCCGGTTGGTGCCACGGGCGTAGTCGGCGGCACCCTCGAGCAAGCGGCGCACCGTGCCCACCACACCGAGGATGAGGAAGTAGGCCACCACGGCCGGGTTGAGTTGCAGTTCGTTCATGCCGGTGAGTTCGCGGTAGCGAGCACAGAACGCCTCGCACCCGGCGTCGTCGAGCAGATCGGGCGGGGCGATCTGGGCGACCGCTTTGAAGTAGCCCATGTCTTCGCGTGGGTCGCCGATGGAGGCGAGCTCCCAGTCGAGCACCTCGAAGTGACCGTCGGCCGTGAGCATCAGGTTGGCGCTCTGGAAGTCGCCGTGCATCAGCGTGAGCGGCACCGGCGCCGGACGGTGGCTGTCGAGCCAGCCGGCCATGAACCGCATGATCGGCAGGTCTTCGACGTGCGCGTCGGCGGTGCGACGCCATTCGCCGATCCGGGTGGTGAGGTACGCGTCCCAACTGGCGGGCCGCTCGAGCTGGCGCGGCAGCGCCTCGACCGGGATGGCGTGGAACGATGCCAGCGCCTCGGCCAGACGCCCGGGGAGCCCCTCGAGCGAACCACCGGCGGCCACGTGCGGCAGGAACGAGGTCGACTCGCTGAAGTCGATAATCAGCGCCTTGGTGCCGAGCGACTCTCCGGTGGCGTCGAAGTGCCGGACCTGCGGGGTGCGGATGCCGTGCTCGCCGAGCACCCGCAACAGCTCCCACTCCTGTTCGCGGTCGGTGTGGAGGAGGATCTTGTCGGCGGGCGGGTCGCCGCGCAGCACCAGTACGTGCCGTCCCTCGTCGTGTTCGACGACGGCCTTGGCGAGCAGCCGGCTGTAGCCGCCGGTCATCACCTCGTACGAGCTCACGCGCACGTTGCGCCAGTCGGGCTGCTGGCGGGCGAGGAACTCGCCGAGCAACTCGGGCATGGTCGATGGATCGAGCATTGGGCACCCCCTGTGTCCGGAGCGACACCGTAGACCCGGTCGGTACCCCGAGGAAAGGGCGGCGACTCGCTAGATGGTGGGCACCTCGACGTAGCGCCCGAACACACCGGCCATCGTGCCCATCATCTCGCCGAGTGTGGCGTAGGCCTGGGCCCCCTCGATGAGTGCCGGCATGAGGTTCACCTCGGGGTCGGCGGCCTCGGCGGCAAGACGGGCCAGGGCTGCATCGACCGCCGCCTGGTTGCGTTCGGCCCGCACCGCGTCGAGTCGCTTGCGCTGCTTGGACTCGTCTTCGCTGGTGATCTCGAGCAGGTCGAGTTCGGCGTCGTCGTTACCTTCGGTGAACCCGGTGACACCCACCACCACCCGCTCGCCGCTGTTCAGCTTGCGCTCGAGGTCGTAGGCCGAGTCGGCGATGCGACCCTGGAACCAGTTCTCCTCGATGCCCCGGATACAGCCTTCGAGCATCGAGCCCGAACCCAGTTCGTCGAGATACGCGAACAGTTCCTCGGCGCGGCGCTCCATCTCGTCGGTGAGCGACTCGACGAACCACGAGCCACCCAGCGGATCGGCCACGTGAGCCACGTTCGTCTCATAAGCGATGACCTGCTGGGTGCGGAGTGCAATGCGCGCCGCCTTCTCGGTGGGCAGCGCCAGCGCCTCGTCCATCGAGTTGGTGTGCAGGCTCTGCGTGCCGCCCAGCACGCCGGCCAGCGCCTCGATGGCGGTGCGCACGATGTTCACCTCGGGCTGCTGCGCGGTGAGCGACACCCCGGCCGTCTGGGTGTGGAAGCGCAACTGCATCGAACGGTCGAGTTGGGCGCCGTAACGCTCCTTCATCCAGCGCGCCCAGATGCGGCGGGCGGCGCGGTACTTGGCGATCTCCTCGAAGAAGTCGATGTGGGCATTGAAGAAGAACGACAGTCGCGGCGCGAACGAATCGATCGGCAGGCCTGCGGCGAGCGCCAACTCGACATAGGCGAAGCCGTTGGCGAGCGTGAACGCCAGTTCCTCGGCGGCCGTGCTGCCGGCCTCGCGGATGTGGTAGCCGCTGATGCTGACGCTGTGCCAGCGCGGCATCTCGGCCGCGGTGAACGCGATGGAGTCGCGCACCAGGCGCATGCTCTGGCGTGGTGGGAAGACGAATTCCTTCTGCGCCTGATACTCCTTCAAGATGTCGTTCTGCAGCGTGCCGCCCAGCCGGCTGCGGTGCACCCCAGCCTGCTCGGCCTGGGCGATGAACATCGCGAAGATGGGCGCGGCCGGCGAGTTGATGGTCATCGATGTGGTGATGGCGCCGAGGTCGATGCCGCGGTACAGGTCTTCCATATCGGCCAGGGTGTCGATGGCCACACCACACCTGCCTACCTCGCCGAGCGACATCGGGTCGTCGCTGTCGAGGCCCAGCAGCGTGGGCATGTCGAATGCCGTCGACAACCCGTCGCCCCCGGCGCGGATGATCTCCTTGAACCGCCAGTTGGTGTCGTCGGCCGTGCCGAACCCGGCGAACATCCGCATCGTCCACAGCTTCGAGCGGTACATCGAGGCGTACGGGCCACGCATGTAGGGGTACACGCCCGGGTAGTCGCCCGCGCCGTCGGCGGGGCCGTACACCGGCTCGAGCGGGATACCCGACATCGTGGAGTAATCGGCATCGCGGGTGCGGGAAGCGTCGAACGCCTGTTGCCACTGGTCGCGTGGGGTGGTCATCGGGGCACCTCTGATCGAGATCGTGATGGGGGTCGTGCGTACTCTACGACCCATGGCCATTCCATTCGATCTGGAGCAGACCGATCACCTGCTCACCACCACCCGCGCCGTACGCAAGCGGCTCGATCTCACCCGTGCGGTGCCGCACGACCTGATCGTCGACTGCGTCCGCATCGCCGCCCAGGCACCTGCAGGCGGCAACGTGCAGATGTGGCGCTGGCTCATCGTCGACGACCCGGCGCTGAAGGCCGGCATCGCCGACCTCTACCGCCGCGCCTACGCGCCCTACATCGAGAGTCAGCGCAGCGCCGTCGCCACCGTGGGCCGCACCGATGCCAACGGCATCATGGAGTCGAGCGACCACCTCGCCAACATCCTCCACGAGGTTCCGGCAATGGTGATCCCCTGCTACATCGGCCGTCCCGACGCCGGCATGGCGCAGGGTCAGCTTGCAGGCATGTACGGCAGCGTGCTGCCCGCCGTGTGGAGCTTCATGCTGGCGGCCCGCAGCCGCGGTCTGGGCACGGCGTGGACGACGCTGCACCTGGCCTACGAGAAGGAAGCTGCGCAGCTGCTCGGCATCCCCGACCACGTGAGCCAGGTGGCCATGACGCCCGTGGCCTTCTACACGGGCGACGACTTCAAGCCCGGCACCCGCCTGCCCGCCGAGAAGATCACCTATCTGAACGGCTGGAAGCAACCGCTGTGACACCCCCGGAGCACGACGACGCCGCCGTGCGCAGCGGCATCGTCGCCGGCGTCGCCTGCTTCACGCTGTGGGGTCTGCTGACGGTCTACTGGAAGCAGCTCACCCGGTTCGACCCGTTCGAACTGGTGGGGTGGCGCATCGTCAGTTCGGCCACCATCATGGCCGTCGTGCTCACCGTCACCCGGCGGTGGCCACGGCTGAAGCCGGTGCTGCGCGACCGGCGTCTGCTCGGCCGGGTGGTGCTCGCGGCGCTGCTGTTGGCCACCAACTGGACCACCTACGTGTGGGCCGTGGTGCACGGGCACGTCATCGACACCGCGCTCGGCTACTTCCTCGGGCCACTCGGCACCATCGCCATCGGCGTGTGGCTGTTCGGCGAGCCGCTGCGCCGCCTGCAGAAGATCGCCGTCGGGTTCGCGCTGGCTGCCGTCGTGGTGCTCACGGCCGGGTACGGCCGCTTCCCGGTGGTGGCCGTGCTGCTGGCAACCTCGTGGATGCTCTACGGCATCCTCAAGCGGCAGGTGCCGCTCGCACCCGTCGAGAGCATGTCGGCCGAGTCGTTCATCGCCCTCGTCCCCGCGATCGTGACGGTCATCGTGCTCACGGGCAACGACGGCAGCGTGGTGGCCACGGCCGACACGCGCGAGGTGCTGATGGTGGCCGGCACGGGCATCGTCACCGTCGTGCCCCTCATGCTGTTCGCCTGGTCGGCGCAGCGGGTGCCGTTCACGCTGCTGGGCCCGATGCAGTACGTCATCCCCTCGATCAACTTCCTGCTCGGATGGGCGGTGTACCACGAAGAGATGACCTCGTCGCGGCTCGCCGGCTTCGCCCTGGTGTGGGCCGGCCTCGTGCTCATCACCGTCGACACCGTGCACGATCGGCGTTCGGCGGGACTGTCGACGGTACCGGCGGTCCGCTGACGCGCCCGCCCTGAGTGGCCGACCCGACGAGCGACGGAGGTGACGTGCGATGCCGAAGCGAACGGTGGTGACCTTGGTGGTGTTCGCCATCGTCGGAGTGGCGCTGTACTTCATGTACCCGCGCACCTCGTTCGACCCGGTCGCCGACGCATCGAAAGCGATCAATCAGCAGATCTGGGACGAGTTGGGTCGCGACTCGACCATCGAGTGCGTGCAACCCGACGACGACGCAGTCGGGTCGAGCTTCGTCTGTCAGGCCGACGTGTCTGGCGGGACGACGCTGCACTTCGACGTCACCATCGTCGAAGGGCCCGCCGTCACGACAGCGCTCGACGTGAGCCCGGCGGCCGTCAGCGGCTGAGCACCGTGCAGGCGCTGATACCCGGCGCGCCGTACACGTGCGTGAAGGCTGTGGTGGCGCCCTCTACCTGTCGCGCGCCGGCCTGGCCGCGCAGCTGCAGCGCGCTCTCGTAGACCTGCCGCAGACCCGATGCCCCGATGGGCTCGCCGTTGGCGATGCAGCCACCATCGGTGTTGATGGGCAGCCGCCCGCCGATGTGGGTCTCGCCGAGCTGGATCATCCGCTCCTGGTCGCCGTCGGTGCACAGCCCGCACTCGGCCATGTGCATCACCTCGGCACCGCTCTCGGTGTCTTGCACCTGGGCGAGCGAGATCTCGTCGGGCCCGATACCCGCCTGCTCGAACGCCGCTGCGGCGGCAGCGACCGAGGGGCTGTTACCGCGGTCGGGCGACAGCCACGAGTTGAACACCTCGAAACTGCCGAACGGACGGCTGCGCAGCGCCGCCGACCGGAGGAAGACCGGATTGGCGGTGTACCGGTGTGCCTGATCGGCACGGGCGAGCAGCAGCGCTACTCCACCTTCACCGGGCGAGCAGAACATGTACTGGGTGAGCGGATGGCTGAGCATCGCCGCATCGAGCACCTCGGCCTCACTCATCGGCGTACGGCGCCAGGCGTTGTCGTTCAGCGAACCATTGGCAAAGTTCTTCACGGCCACCTTCGCCAGCGTCGACCGGGTGATGCCGTATTGGTGCATGTAACGCTGGATCTTCATCCCGAAGAACTGCGTGGTGAGCATCAGGCCGGTGTCGCCGTACCACTTGCCCAGGCCGAACGACGCCGGATCGGGGTCGAACGCGCCACGCGGGTGCTTGTCGAAACCGATGGCCATCACGAGGTCGGCGGCGCCGGCCTTGATGGCGTTGAAGCCACTGATGAGCGCACTGCCGCCGGTGGCGCAGCCGTTGGCGACGTTCACGAACGGCAACCCGGTGAGACCCAGGATGCTCACCATCGTGTCGGCTGCACCAGCTGCTGCCGAACCACCGAACGCGTACTGGACGTCGCTCCACTCGACCCCTGCGTCGGCGAGCGCGGCGCGGGCGGCGAAGGCGCCCTGCTCCATGCCCGACAGGTCGTGGCGGCCGAACGGGTGGATGCCGATGCCGACGATGGCGACGTCGCTCATGAGTGGTCTCCCTCGGTGACGGGTGCAAATGCATAGGTGAGCAGCTCGCGGCCCTGGGTGTCGACGGCGAACGGCACGACGACCATCTCCATCTCCATACCGATGCGCATCTGCTCGGGATCGTTGATGGTGAGCCGACTCTCGACGATGACCTGGTCGCCCAGCTGCACGTAGCCCACTCCGTAGGGCACGAACTCCTTGGCCGACTCGGTACCGGCGTACGGAGGGTTCTTCGGCAAGAAGCCCTGGATGGTCCAGCTCCACAGTGTGCCGCGCCGGGGTAACAGCACCTGTTCGACCACCCGCGACGAGGTCTTCGGGCACGACGTGGCCTGCGGGAACACCGTCACGCCGCTTTCCGGGAAGTAGCTGCCGATCAACCGGGGGTCGTCGGCAGGCCAGGTGAAGACACCTTCGGTGACAGCGATCTGTTCGGGCACGTGGTCATCGTCGCACGTAGGCTGCCTGCGCGATGAAGTGGACGGTGCACGGCGAACGGGTCATCTACGACAGCCCCTGGGTGCGCCTGGCGCTCACCGACGTCGAGATCCCCGGTGGGCCCCGCTTCGAGCACCATGTGGTGCGCATGCCCGCCCAGGCGGCGGGCACGGTGGTGGCCGATCCTGCCCGCGGTGTACTGCTGCTGTGGCGGCACCGCTTCACCACCGACACCTGGGGCTGGGAGGTGCCGGCTGGCCGCATCGACGAGGGTGAGACCCCGATCGAGGCTGCGGCCCGAGAGGCCTACGAAGAGACCGGCTGGCAACCCGGTGCACTGCACCATCTCGCCACCTATCACCCGCACAACGGGTCGAGCGACGCGACGTTCCACCTGTTCGTCGCCGACGGCGCCACGTACGTGGGCGACCCACCCGACGCATCGGAGAGCGAGCGCGTGGAGTGGCTCACCATCGACCAGGTGCGTGCCGAGATGGCCGCGGGCCAGATACTCGACGGCCTGTCGCTCACCGCTCTGCTGTGGTGGCTGACGTACAACCACCGCTGATCCCCGACATACTGGGCACGACGCCTCGTCCCCCCTTCACCCCCTGGAGCAGACCGTGACCCGACTTCCCCTCGCCGCCCTCATCAGTTCGTTGGCGCTCATCGGCGCCGCGTGCGGTGGCAGCGATACGGCTGACGCGCCCACCACGGCCGCACCCACCACTGCCGCTTCCACTACCGCCGCACCCACCACCGCTGCACCCACCACCGCTGCACCGGCGGCCGGCGGCGACTCCGTCGATCTCATCACCGCCGACGTGGTGAGCCAGGCCGCTGCCAGTGGCCTGACCGTCGACTCCGCTTGCGTGGCCGACATCGTGCGCAAGTTGAGCGATGCCGACCAGCAGCTGCTCGTCGACAGCATCGGCGACGACATGGCCGAGCCCACGCTCAGCGCCGAGGGAGAGGCCCTGGGCACGGAGATCATCGGATGCGCCGACAAGGGCGGACTCGTCGACATGATGATGGCGTCGATGGGGTCGATTCCCGGGATGGACATCGACTGCGTGCGCGGTCTGCTCGAGGAGATGGACCCCGTGCAACTGATGAGTCTCGGCGACGAGAGCTCGGCCGGCGCCACCGAGTTCTCCACCCAGCTGATGGCTTGCATGAAGGGCAGCTGAGGCAAGGCGTCGTCAGCGCAGCAGGGTGCCGTCGATCATGCGTCGCAGCATGGCCACGGCATCGGCATGACGTCGAGCGTCTCCGGTCTGGTCGCTGAAGCGGGCCAGGCCGGAGAGCACGGCGGTGAGCAGGTCGCCCACGGCATCGGGCGACACACCAGGCTCCAACTCGCCGCGCTCGGCCGCATCGGCAGCCAGGCGGTGCAGGAAACGGTGGTGCTGAGCCCGTACCGGGGCGAGCAAGGCGCGTAGCTCGGGGTGCCGCTGGGCCTCACCGGCCACGCCCACCACGAACGCCGCGATCGACGGGTCGATGCGGTTGGTCTCGACCGCTGCGTCGAGCACCGCGCCGAAACGGTCGCGCAGGCTGTCGTGGCCGATGACCGCTTTCTCGAAGGCGCCGTACACGATGGCCTGCACCTGCTCGTAGACAGCGGCGTAGAGCTCGGCCTTCGAGGGGTAGTAGTGGTAGATCGCGCCGCTGGTGATGCCGGCTGCAGCCGCGATGCGCTTGTTGGTAGTGGCGTCGAACCCGTCGCGAGCGAACAGTTCGCGGGCCACGTCGAGCAGTCGCTCGTGCGTCTCGGCTGACGCGACGTCCTTCGGACGGCCGAGGCGACGACCGGGCGCAGGCGTGGGTTCGTGAGCAACAGACACGCGTCAGCTCGGCTTCTTCGGCCCGGGGTCGACCGGGATGCCGAACTTCACCCGGTTGTGGGCGTGGGCGAGGTGCTGGTTGGTGAAGGCGGCCCGCAGCGCAGTCCACTGACCCTGCGCCTCGAGGGTCTGGTTCACGCTCTCCTTCGCCAGCTTCAGGGCGAAGCTCGGCCGTTGGGCGATGCGGCCCGCCATCGACATGGTGAACGAGCGCAGGTCGGCCGCCGGCACGACGTGGTTCACCATGCCCAACCGGTGGGCCTCGGCGGCCGTCACCCAGTCGCCCGTGAAGAGCAGTTCCTTGGCCTTGCGGGCGCCGAACTCCCACGGGTGGGCGAAGTACTCGACACCGTTCACACCCATGCCCACCACGGGGTCGCTGAACACCGCATCGTCGGCCGCGATGATCACATCGGCCACCCAGAGCAGCATGAGGCCCCCGGCAATGGTCTTGCCCTGCGCAGCGGCGATGAGCGGCTTGGGGATGTTGCGCCACCGCCAGCACATCTGGAAGTAGACCTCCTCCTCCCACGCCATGTGGCCCTCTTGGCCCTCGCGGCCATAGCCGCCATGCGTGGAGACGAGATCGAAGTCGCGGTGACTCTCGGTGTCGCGCAGGTCGTGCCCGCTCGAGAAGTGCGGGCCGTCGGCCTGCAGCACGATGACCTTCACGTCGCTGCGGCGCGCCGCATCGTCGAACGCAGCGTTCATCTCGTAGGTCATCCGCTTGTTCTGCGCGTTGCGGCTGTCGGGCCGGTCGAGGGTGACCACGGCGATGCCGTTCGGGCCGGGCTCGACGACGTCGTAGTGGATGGTCTGCAGGGCGTCGAGCGACACGCTCATGCTGAGGCTCCTGAGTACTGGATGGGAGAGAACGTGAGGTGCAGCGCCGACAGCCCGCGCAGGGTCATCGACAACTCGCGGTGGGTGGGTGCGTCGACCGAGGTGTCGAGCGCCCAGTCGGCGCAGCGGTCGAACAGCAACTCGAAGGCGATGCGCGCCTCGCTGCGCGCCAGGGCTGCGCCGGGGCAGAAGTGCGGTCCCTGGCCGAACGCAAGGTGGGTGCGGGCGTTGTCGCGGGTGACGTCGAACGCTGCGGCGCCCGGGTACTTGGCGTCGTCGCGGTTGGCGCAGCCGTACATCATCATTACGATCGACCCGGCGGGCACGGCTACACCGCCCACCTCCACATCCACCTTGGCCACGCGGGGCAGCATCTGCACCGGCGACTCGTAGCGCAGCGCCTCCTCTACCAGGTTGGGGATGAGGCTGCGGTCGGCCCGCACGGCCGTCATCTGCGCCGGGTGCTCGAGCAGCGCCAACATGCCGGCGGCGATGAGCTTGGTGGTGGTCTCGTTGCCCGCCACCAGCAACTGCTCGATCACGTTCAACAGTTCGGGCATCGACAGCTGCTCGCCCGCGCGCTCGCCCGAATCGAAGCGGGCCTGCACCAGGTCGCTGAGCAGGTCGTCTCGTGGGTCGGATTCGCGTTCGCGGCAGCGGTCGGCCATGTAGCGCTGCATCTCCACCCGGCTGCGGGCGCACTCGAGCTGACGCTCGGGGCTGAGCAGACCCGACAGCGGTGCCACCGAGTCGTCGCTCCAGCGCTTGAAGGCGGGCATGTCGGCTCGGTCGACACCGAGGGCGTCGGCAATGACGGTGAGCGGCAGGCCCACGGCGAACTCGGTGACCAGTTCCACCCGGCCGGTGGCGATCCAGCGGTCGATGAGGTCGTTGGCGATCTGGCGGATCTCACCCTCGAGTTGGGCGACACGCTTGGGCGTGAAGGCCTTGTTCACCAGCGCTCGGAACTGGGTGTGGCTGGGCGGATCGTTGGTGAGCAGGGTGTTCACCGACGGGTAGGCCTCGGCCTGGATGGCACGCAGCTCATCCGACGGCGAAGGCGCGGCGAACGAGTTACGCATGTTGCTGCTGAACCGTTCGGTGTCGCGCACCACAGCCATCACGTCGTCGTAGCGACTGACGAGCCAGAAGCCGAGCGGCGTCTGGTGCACCGGGGCTTCGTTGCGCACCCGCTCGAAGAACGGGTAGGGGCACTCGAGCACCTCGGGGCTGACGAGTATCTGCTGGGTGATGTCGCTCATCGTTCACCGTTCTGTTTGGGAGGGGCCTGTGGAGACGTGGTGCGGTAGTCGCCGAACTGCTCGTCGCGGGCGCTGAGTGCCGTGGTGACGCCCTGGGCAAACCGGGCGAAGTACTCGCGTGAACTGCGTTGATGGAAACCGAGGGCGTTGATGTCGGCAGTGGCACGCATGCCGTCGCGCATGCCCATCGCCTCCATCGCCCGGTGGACGACGCGCTTGTTCAGCGCCTGCAGATCGGGCGGCACCTTGGCCACGCGGGCGGCGATCTCGAGCACGCGCTCGTCGAGTTCGTCGGCGGCGAACGCACGGTTGGCGAACCCGGCGGCGACGGCCTCGTCGCCGGTCATCGAGTCGCCCGTCAGCATCGCCTCCATCGCCTTGCGCATGCCCATCACCCACACGTGCCAGGCCATGTCGGGCGAACTCATCGAGCGCACGGGCGGGTAGCCCACCTGGGCGTCGTGCGCCACGTACACGAGGTCGCAGGCGGTGGCCAGTTCGGTGCCACCGGCCAGGCAGTAGCCGTGCACCTGGGCGATGATCGGCGTGGCGAGGTCCATCATCTCGAACCAGCCGTGCAGCACATGGCGGGCCCATGCTCCGTCGGCCTTCGTGATGGGCCAGGGCAGCGGTTCGCCGGGGTCTTGCGCCAGGTCGTAGCCGGCCGAGAAGCACGCGCCTGCGCCGCGGATGACGATCACACGGATCGCTGGGTCGGCGTCGGCGGCCCGGAGCGCGGCAAACAGTTCACCGCGCAGTGCATTCGACAATGCGTTGCGCTTGGTGGGACGGTTGAGGGTGAGCCGACGCACGGCCTCAGCCGGATCGTCGACGAGCACCAGCGGTGCAGCCTGGTCAGCCAATGGTGCGCCCACCTTCCCAGTAGGGCGCACGCAGCGCCCGCTTGTTCACCTTGCCCATCGCGTTGCGGCCCACCGTGCTGACGATGTCGACGCTGCGCGGGCACTTGTAGCCGGCGAGGTGCTGGCGGCACAGGCCGATCAGGTCGTCGGGCGACGGGGGGTCGGCCGGGTCGAGCGGCACCACCAACGCCTTCACCGCTTCGCCCAGGTCGGCGTCGGGCACACCGATCACCGCCACGTCGGCCACCTTCGGGTGGGCGATGATGACCGCTTCGGCCTCGGCGGGGTAGATGTTCACGCCTCCGGCGACGATCATGTCGCTGAAGCGGTCGGTGATGTACACGTAGCCGTCGGTGTCGACGTAGCCGATCTCGCCGATGGTGAACACACCGGGCCGCAGGTGCGCCTTGGCAGTCTTGTCGGGGTCGGTGGCGTACACCACACCGCGGCCGGTGGAGTCCTCGAAGTACAGCCGGCCCTCGGTGCCGGCCAGCACCTCGTTGCCCGCCTCGTCGACCACGACGGCGCGGGTGAACGGCGGAACGCAACGGCCCACGCTGCCGGGGTGCTCGAGCCATTCCTGGCTGCTGATCGAGCAGATCGTGCCCACCTCGGTGCTGCCGTAGGCATCGGAGAACACCGGGCCGAACCACTGGATCATCTCGTGCTTCACGTCGATGGGGCAGGCCGACCCGGTGTGAGCGAGGAGTTGCATGCTCGACACGTCGTAGCGGGCCCGCACCTCGGCCGGCAGTTCGAGCATGCGCTTGAAGTGCGTGGGCACCATCACCGTGGTCTCGGCGCGATAGGTGGCGATGGCCTCGAGGACGCGCTCGGGATCGAAGCGGCCGAGCACCACCACCGGCACCCCGGCGGCGAGCAGGCGCATGCCCGACAGCGGGCCGGTGTGGTACATCGGCCCCACCACGAGGTGGGTGCCGAGCAGGGCGAAGCGGCCCTTCGCCAACGCCTCGACATGCTCGACCACGCTGGCCCCGCCGGCGAACATCTGCGGCGGCAACTCGACCGCTTTGGGAAAGCCGGTGGTGCCGCCGGTGTACATCAGGTTGGGCCGCGGGGCCACGTCGGTGCGCGGTTCGTCGGCTGACGCAGCAGCCAACCAGACCTCCCACTCGACGGGTGCGCCCGGGCTGCGCCATGCCACCACCATCGGCACGCCCGCCAGCTCGGCTGCCTCGATGCCGCGCTCGAGGTTCTCGGGCCCGACGAACAGCACGGCGGTCTGCGAGTCGCGCAGGATGTAGGCGACCTCGTCGGCGGTGAGGTGGAAGTTCACCGGCACGGTGCTCGCCCCGGCGAGCAGGCCGCCGAGGTGGGCGAGTACGGTCTCGACCGAGTTCTCGGCGTACACGGCTACGCGCCGCGCAGCCCCGAGTGGGGTGGCGTGCAGGGCGTTGATCACCCGGTCGAGTGTGGCGCTCACCTCGGCCCAGCCGAGCGCGGCGCGATCGTCGCGCAGTGCCACTTCATCGGGCCGCTCACTCGCTCGTCGTGCTGCTACCAGCGCCATCGCTCCCCCATCAGCCGTTCGCCATTGCCATTGCAGGTCGTCCGTTCCCCAATGTCACGGTCACCCCGAATCTAACCAGCCGGTCAATTCACCCCCTCACCGGGCCCCGGTCCCGCCGCTCCCCTCACCCAGCCGTCCGTGAGCGTGGACCCGGTGGGCGCGGGTATTCGCGCACGATGGACGATGCTCGGTGAGCAGCGGCGCCGGTCCGGGCGGTTCACGCTCACGGATGGGGCAGCGAGGCTGAGACACTCGGGCCGAGACACGCGGGCCGAGACGCGGAACGGCCCGCCCCGAAGGGCGGGCCGTTCCATCGAACCGATTCGAGGAGCCTGGATCAGGTCTCGAAGCTGGTGATCAGCTTGCCGACGTCGGTGAACGTGGCGGTATCGGCGTTGTACTGGATGACGACGAGCGACTGGGCCAAGAACGGATCGGCCTCGCCGTCCATCTTGTCGACCACACCCGGGCGGGCGAGCGACGGCTCGATCGTGAAGTTGCGGGCTGCGTTGATGATGGACGCACGGGTGAGGCCCTCGGGCGACTCGGCGGCCTGCTTCAAGATGGCGACGGTGATCTCACCGGCGGTCCAGCCGGCGATAGCCGTGGCGATGATGTCCTTCTTGCCGAGGCCGTCCATGTAGGCGATGTACTCGGCAACGGCGGGATCGGCCTGAACAGCCGGATCGTTGACGTCGACCAGGTTGTTGCTGGTGTAGAGGCCGTTGGCAGCCGCACCGGCAGCGCCCAGGATGAGGCTGCTGGCGCAGGTGTTGGTGATGAACACCTTCGGATCCCAACCAGCGTTCTGAGCCTTGGCGTTGGCCAGTTCGGTGAGGAAGCCGATGCAGCCGGCACCCAGCGGCACCGCCATGATCACATCAGGCTTCTCGCCGGCGATCGTGGTGATCTGCGACGTGGGCGGGTTCGAGTCGGTGGGCTCGATGGTCTGCGTGCCCAGGATCTCGAGGTTGAAGTCGCCCGCGACCTCGGTGAAGGCGTCGGCATAGATCTGGCCGAACTCGTTGTTCACATGGAA
>JBAXSU010000044.1:0-19820 GCA_037130535.1 Actinomycetota bacterium | reverse complement strand
GCGGTGGTGCATGGTGATGTGCCGGGTGCGGTGGGGCATCTGGGTGACGCGGCTGATCACATGGCTGATGCGGGCCGTGGGGTGGCTGATGCGGCGTCGGACGCGCTCGATGCGGCCGCTGGTGTGGCGCCCGAGGTGCGGATCGACGCCGAGTTCGACCTCGACCGCGCCGACATCGTCGACGGGAAGGCCGACGGCCCTGCATCGCTCGACGCCCGCTTGGGAGTGGTGGTCGACGGACGCGAAACCGGCGTCGAGTTCGACAGCGATCTCGAGTACGACGACGGTGAACAGGTGGATCGTTCTCTCGGCATCGGGGTCTTCGTCGACGACGGCGGCCAGCGCACCGAGGTGGGTGTCAGCACCACCCGCACGATCGATGTCGATGACGAGGTGACCACGACGAGGAACGGCGTGTACGTGGAACGCGACGGCCACCGGACCGAGTTCGGCGAGTACCGCGAGGATGACACCGACAGCACGACGTTGCGGGGCGACCGCACGCGGTCGACCGAGGGTGGGGTGTACGTCGACACCGACGGCGAGACGGGTCGTCTCGGGTTCCCGAACGACCGAGGTGGACCGGACGACCCGGCGCATCTGGGGATGTTCGTGGAGGACGCCGAGGGCGACCAGACCGGGGTCGGGATCATCGCTCCGGTTACGGCCACGTCGACCAACGTCGAGGTGGGCACCGGCGGGGTGTACGTCGACATCGACGGTGAGCACCACGATGCCTACGCCCAGGGCGGCGTGGTGGCCGATGGCCCGGTGTCGGTGACCGCGACGATCGACCCCGGCCCGGTGGGTGTGAGCGGGGAGGTGGGTGTGCAGAGGCCTGCCGACGGCGACCCGACGGGGATCGTGTTCACCCGCGGCCAGGTGGAGGTGGAGGAACTGCCCGACGGTGACGACCTGCCGCACATCGATGGGTTGCACGACGCGTTGGGCGCCGCGGGCGACGTTGCCACCGCAGGGGTGATCGAGCTCGCCGACGGTCTCGATGGCGCCACCGTCGCGGCCGAGGCCGCTGACAGCGTGTTCGACCTTCCTGAAGGCGGTGCGCCCGCAGATGCGATCGACACCGGGATCGTGGTGGTGCACGACGAGGTGGGGGACCGGGTCGCCGACCCGTGGGCCGACGTCGACAGTGGGCCCTCGTATGACGACCCGCTCACCTCCGAGTCGAACGACGACAGCAGCGACGACTTCCTCGACACCGTGGTCGATGCCGTGGGCGATGCGGTGCACGATGTCGGCGAGGCCATCGGGGACCTGTTCTCGTGATGAGCGCCTACACACTCGGTATCGATGTCGGCACCACGTACACGGCAGCGGCCGTCTGCCGCGACGGCCGGGCCGAGATGCTGCCGCTCGGCTCCACGAACGTCATCGTGCCCACCGTGGTGGTGTTGCGTGATGACGGTGAGGTGCTGGTCGGCGAGGCCGCCGAACGGCGAGCAGTCGCCGAACCCACCAGGGTGGCCCGCGAATTCAAGCGACGGATGGGTGACCCCACACCGATCACCGTCGGTGGTACTCCGTACGGCGCCGAGGCGCTGATCGCCAGAGTGGTCGAGGCCGTGGTGCGCGAGGCAACGGCTCGCCAGGGCGCTGCGCCCGCCCATGTCGTGCTCACCCATCCGGCGAGCTGGACCATGTACAAGACCGATCTGCTCGCCCAAGCGGCACGGCTGGCCGGCTTGACGAGCGTGTCGTTCCTCAGCGAACCACAAGCCGCTGCTGCGCACTACGCCACCGGCAATCATCTGGAGTCCGGCGACGTGGTGGCGGTGTACGACCTGGGCGGTGGCACCTTCGACGCGGCCGTCGTGCAGCGCACCGCTGAGGGCTTCGAACTCCTGGGTGTGCCGGAAGGGATCGAGCGCTTCGGTGGCATCGACATCGACCGAGCAGTGTTGGCCCGGGTCGACGAGTTGCTGGCAGGTGAAGTGCAGCGGCAGGCGTCCGGAAGCGACGCGGCCACCTTGGCAGCCTCGGCGCGGCTGCGCGACGAGGTGCGTGCCGCCAAGGAGGCCTTGTCGAACGACCGAGATGCCGTGGTGCCGGTGCTGCTGCCCGGCTTGCAGGCCGAGGCGCGCATCGATCGCGCCGATGTCGAGCGGATGATCCGCCCCCGCTTGGTCGAGACGGTCGAGGCGCTGCGACGCACCCTCCGTTCGGCCGGGCTCGACTGGCCCCAGGTGACCGCGGTACTCGCAGTGGGTGGCTCGTCGCGGATCCCAGTGGTGCGCGAAGTGGTGCGGGAATGGACCGGTCGGCCGGTGGTGGTCGACACGCATGCCAAGCATGCGATCGCGCTCGGTGCTGCCGAGGTCGGCTGGAGTCGTGCGGCAGCGATGCCCGCCCCGCTCGCCCCGCCGGTGGTCGCCCCGCCCGTTGCCCTCGTAACTCCTCCGCCGTCGGCCCCGGCGCAGGCAGCGGTTCACCAGACCGCTGCGCCCCACTCCGCCCGACCGGTCTCCACCAGTCGGCGGGGGCTCGTCGTCGGCGGGGTGCTCGCTGCTGCGGTGGTCGCAGTGGCGGCGGTCGCCCTGTTGGTCACGCGCAGTGGCGGCTCGGGCGCTGCTGAGGCGGGCACGGGGGCGACCGACACCATCGACAGCGAGAGCCCGGCCACCAGCCCGACCACCAGCCCGACCACCACCGGTGCCGTGGTCACACTGCCGGTGACCCTGCCTGGCACCGCGGCTCCGGCACCCACGACCGTCGGGGCTCCGGTGACCGTGCCACCGACGGCGAACCCCGCGGGAACGATCGACGTGGTCGACTCGACCGGTTCGTTCGTGGTGAGCGTGCCCGCCGACGCCAAGACGCTCACTGCAACGGTCACCCTCGGGGGAATCGTGTTCGCCCAGGTGAGTGCCAGCGCTCAGCTCGATGCCTACATCGCCGGCGACTGGACAGCGACTGGCGTCACGGTACTCGTCGCACCTCTGTCGAATGTCGACGCACCGACGGCTGCCGGGATCCTCGATCCGGGTGCGGGATGTACGTCGTCAACCGGCCCGAATCCGTATGCGACCGCTGCAGGCAACGGCGTGATCGTCGAGTACGAGGGATGCGGTGACGGAACCAGCGCGCAGACCGTGATCGCCCTCGAGGTTCCTTCGGCCGGAGCCGTGGTGGTGGCGGCAGGAAGCGGACCCGGGCCCGCCTCGGCGGGGTTGACAGCGCTGGTCTCCTCGGTGCTCGCCACCGTTCGGGCCGCATCGTGAATGCGACCGGCGAGACAGTTGCGTCGGTAGGGAATGATCTCGGCACCGTGTTGGCCGGTCTCACTGCGATTGCAGCGACACTCGGCCGCGACGATGCGGTGCAACAACTGGCAGGTCTGCAGGCCCAGGTGAGCCGCGCCACCACCTACGTCGTCGTGCTCGGCGAGTTCAAACAGGGAAAGTCGAGTCTGCTCAACGCGTTGGTCGACGCGCCGCTGTGCCCGGTCGACGACGACGTCGCCACCTGCGCCACCACCATCGTTCGACATGCCGACACGCTCGAGGCATCGGTGCTCGTGTCCGGTGCCGAGCAGTCGCAGCCGATCCCTCCTACCGCGGCGCGGGCAGCGGCGCTGGCTGGTCACCACCAGGGGGCCACGGTCGAGCGGGTCGAGTTCGGGGTCCCGTCATCGTTGACGGCGGCCGGGATCACGCTCGTCGACACCCCCGGCGTGGGTGGCCTCCGAAGTGGGCACACCCTCGCTGCGGCGTCGTTCCTGCCCTTCGCCGATGCGGTGCTGTTCGTCAGCGATGCGACTGCCGAGTTCTCGGCGAGCGAACTCGAGTGGTTCCGCACCGCGGTTGAGCGATGCGGCATCGTGGTCCCGGTGCTCACCAAGGTCGACCTGGTTCCCGCGTGGCGCACCGTGCTCGAACTCGACACCGGCCACCTCGCGACGATCGGTAGCACGAGTTCGGTTATCGCCTGCTCGGCCGCGACCTACGAGTTCGGGTCGCGCGTTGCCGACGACGACCTCGTGGCGTCGAGCAACGTGCCGATGCTGCGCGCGCTGTTGGCCAAGCGCGTCGCCGACCCCGCCCGGCAGCGCGCACAGATCCGTGCGGCCGTCAAGGCACGTGCCGTGGCTCGGTCGTTGATGGAACAGGTGCGCAACGAGTTCGCGCTCGCTGCCGAACCCGACGGCGAGCAGGCGAACCGTCTGCACGACGAGCAGCGCAGCCTGCAGGCGCTTCGCAGCGCTGGGAGCAAGTGGGCGCAGGTGCTGAACGACACCGCTGGCGACATTGCCAACGCCTCGTCGTTCCAGTTCCGAGCAGCGATGCGCACGCTCGGTCAGTCACTCGATGCGCGGATCGAGACGATGCAGTCGGCCGATGACTGGGACGGGTTCTCCTCTGCCGTCCAGCACGAGATGGCTGATGCGGTGGCTGCGGTGTTCGCCGAGGTCGATCGGCGCTTCGATGAACTCCGCCATCGTCTCTACGAGATCGTGGGCGACGACGGAGTCGGTGTCGATGGCGGTCGGTCGGGCAGCGTGGTCGACGTCAGTGCCTTCTTTGCCACGACGGCCCTCGATGCAGCCGAGGTGGGTCGCAAGGGATCGGCGATGCAGGCCGTGCGGTCGGCGCAGTCGGGACTCATGATGTTCGGCTTTCTCGGCCAGCTGTTGCCCGCGGCCGGTGCAGCCCTTCTGCTGTCGAGCCCGATCACGATCGCGCTCGGTGGGTACTTCGCAGGCAAGGCACTGCTCGACGTCCGCAAGCGGGCGTTGTCCACTCGGCGAACGCAACTGAAACAGGGTGTCCGCAAAGTGATCGACGACGCCCAGTTCGAACTGAGCAACCGCGTCGCCGAACTCACCCGAACCAGTACACGGAGTCTTCGTGACGAGATCAACGAGGCGATCACGCTGGCGATCCAGACACGCACGGAGGCACTCGAGCAGGCCAAGCAACACGTCGCCGCCGACACGACGGCTCGCGCTGCCCGCGGCGACGAACTGCGCCGCATCGCCGAACAACTGAAGGCACTCGATGCGGCGCTCGGCGCGTCGGTACCGGCGGTCTCGAGGGTGACCTCGTGACGCTCGCCGACGTCACCCGGTCGTTGGCCATCGAGGCCGCGGCGCAACTGGCTGGCATACCGGCGGCGACCGACGCCGAGGCGGTGGTGGCCCGCCTCGACGGACCGTTACGCATTGCGGTCGCCGGTCGGGTGAAGGCCGGGAAGAGCACACTGCTCAACGCGCTGATCCGCGACCGCGTGGCGGCCACCGATGCCGGTGAATGCACCAAGCTGATCACGTCGTACTGCAGCGGAGTGTCGTACGAGGTACGCGGCGTGCTCGCCGACGGAACCTCGATCGAGGTCGATGCCGACCGTACCGAAGCCGGGCTGATCGTCCGCCTGCCCGCCGATCCGGCGGGCTCGATCCGCCGTCTCGAAGTGCGCTGGCCGTCGAGTTCGCTCGACCGGGTCACGTTCATCGACACGCCCGGGCTGGTGTCGATCAACACCGAGAACTCGGCGCTGACCGAGTCGGCGCTCATCCCGGGTTCGGGCGATCAAACCGATGCCGACGCAGTGCTCTACCTGATGCGACACGTCCACCAACGCGACGTGAGCTTCCTCGAAGCGTTCATGGACCGCACCGTCACACTGGGTACGCCGCTGAATGCGATCGGGTTGCTGTCGCGAGCCGACGAGATTGGTGCCGGTCGGCTCGACGCCATGGAGACGGCGGCGCGGATCGCTGCCCGCTACCGAGGTGAGCCGACGATGCGACAGTTGGTCGCTGATGTGATCCCGACGGCAGCGTTGTTGGCCGAGACGGCAGCGACGGGTGCAGACGCAGACCTCGAGCTACTCCGGCGAGCGGCCGACGAGATGGGCGACGGGCGCCGACACGAACTGGTGAGTGTCGATCGATTCCGGACCAGTGATTTGGTGTCGCTCTCGACCGGTGAACGGGATCATCTCCTGGCGCGGTTCGGCCTGTTCGGCGTGCGGGTGTGCGTCGAACGGTTCGCTGTCGAGCCGACGGTATCGACGGCGCGGGTGGTCGATCAGCTCTACAACCTGTCGGGAGTCGGTGAGGTCCGTCGCCGGATCAGCACCCACCTCGAACCACAGGCCGCTGTGCTGAAGGCCCGCACTGCGTTGGCATCGCTCCGCCGCATCGGTCACGAGGTGGCAGCCTCATCGGCCTCCAGCAGCCTGGGTGAGCGGTTGCTCGCCGAGGTCGAGCGAGTCGAGACCGGCGCGCTCGACTTCACTCGGCTCCGGGTGCTGCACCTCGTGACCAGTGGACTGGTGACGATCACGCCGGCCGAGGCTGAGCAGGTGCGGACGGTGGCCACGTCGGTCGAGAGCGGCGATCGAGGGACGACGCTGTCGGGCATCGATCAGTGGCGGGCCCGGCTCGAGTCGCCGATCCTCGATGCCCCGACTGCTGAACTGTGCCAGCTGGTGCTGCGCCTCTTCGAGCACCTCACCTGGGCGAGCGCCGGGTGAGCGTCGCCGTCGGATGCCCCGAGGTCGACTAGGAGGTCACCGGCACCGGAACACCGACCGTGACGCGGTACTCGACCGGTTCCGCAGCGCCCCCCAGACGCACGCCGGCCACCAGGGCCACACCCGTGACCGCGGCGGTGACGCCGAACAGCGCGGCCGGGCCGCCGGCCGCATAGAGAGGTGCGGCGAAACCGGCCATCACCGCGCCCGCCACGGTGCCAACGGCCTCGCCGAGGCCCTGCGCAGTGGCGGCGCGACGACCGGGCACCGCCCAACCCATTGCGGCCGCACCGGCGGCACCCACCAGCGCCTGACCGCCCGACTCGAACAGCCCGATCGCCACCACGACGACAGGCAAGCGCACCATTGCGTAGCCGGCGATGACGACGATGTTGGCGATGCCGCCACGACCGGCGGCGGTGAAGGGCCCGACACGATCGACGAGGCGACCGGCCCACCCGGCCAGGAAGATGCTGGGCACCGCGAACGCCAGCAGCGCCAGGCCGAGCATCCAGTCGGGTGCACCGAGGTCGGTGAGGAAGCGGGGGAACAGCGCGTCGTAGGCGCCGATGGGCAAGAAGAACGCGGTGACCACCAAGGCAGCGGCCACGACGGAGCGGTGGCGCAGCAGGCCGATGGTGGCGCGCAGCGGCGGGTGCACTTCGGGCAGGCCGTCGGCGGCGAGGGGGGCAGCGGGCCACCGCGTGAGCATGGTGGGCATCGCCACCACCACGGTGAGCACAGACGCCATGATGAGCGTGGCGTCGATACCGATGGTGAGCTTGCCGATGACGGCGATGAGCGGACCCACGGCCATTCCCGCCAGGTCGAGCGAGTGGAGTCGACCGATGCGTTCGCCATGCCGGTCGGGGCAGTGACGCACGATGAGGCCCACGGCTGTGGGGATGAATGCCCCGTAGGCGAGGCCGGCGCCGATGCGCCCGGCGATGAACCAGCCGATCGAGTTGCCGAACGCGTACATCAGCGTCGACAGCGCCATGGTGACGATGGCGCCACTGATGACCAGTCGCTCGCGACCACGGTCGGCGTGGGGCACGACCACCAGTTGGGCCACGAGAGCAGCGACGAAACCTGCCGTGGCGATCCAGCCGAGTTGCGAGGTGGAGATGCCGGCGCGCTCTTGCAGGGCGGGCAGCAGGGGGAACACCACCATGAACGAACCCGAGAGTGCGAACGCGCCGGCGTTGAGTGCCTTTGTTGTCCGCATGGCCAATATACTATTGGCCGATCGGTCAACAGCCAACCAGGGCGTAGGCTTGGCCGTGGTGACACGCGACACGGCAGCCCTCGGCAGCATCGGCGCCCCTCGGGCGCACGCCATTCGTATGCAGCCCCAGCAGCGGCGGGCCGCCATCCTTGACGCTGCCATTGCCGAGATCGCCGAACGCGGCTTCGCCCGCACCACCTCGCGGCATGTGGCCGCACGGGCCGGCGTCACCCACGGACTGCTGCACCACTACTTCCCCGACCACGACACGCTGCTCGCCGCCGCCTTCGAACGCGTGGCGCTGGAAGAGATCGCCGAAGCCGAGGAGTTCCTGGCCGCCGACCGCGATCCCATCGCCCAGTTGCAGCAACTCATCGAGCCCTACGGACCCGGTGGTGGCGAAGACGCATACCGGATGTGGTTCGAGGCGTGGGCCGAGGCCGCACACTCGCCGGCCCTGCGCAGCATCACGGCGAAGGTCAGCAAGGCCTGGCTCGACATGGTCATCGCCGTCATCGAGCGGGGCAATGCGCAGGGCGTGTTCCACTGTGTCGACCCTCACGCCACCGCGTGGATGCTGGTGGCACTGTGCGATGCCTACGCGCTGCACAGCCAGATCGGCCCCACCGTCGACGGTGCCCGCATGGCCGAGGTGCAGCGTCGCTATGCCGAGCGCGACATGGGCCTGGCACCCGGCGCGCTCGACCCCGCCCCCTGCCGCCCCTGACGCGCCTGACGTCCCCTATCCGTCCGTGAGCGTGCACCGGCGCCGACCGGGTCGCTGCTCACCGATCCCACCCATCCGTGCGCGTGTACCGGTGCCCAGGGGCCCGCTGCTCACGGACGGATGGGGGTGATGGACCGGAGGGGGCTCGGGGTCAGGGGGTGTACAGGGCGAGGGCGTCGGCGATGGCGGTGGGGGAACCGGTGGTGCTGGCCACACCCACCTCGCCCGCCACGGCAGCCAGCCACGGCGGCCGCACCAGAGCGGCCACGGCGAGCGGTTCGTCGAGGCCTGAGCCCTCTACTGCGAGGCGCACGAACAGCGTGGCGTAGTCGGTGGGACGCAGGTCGCGGGCCAGTTCGAACAGCGCGTACGGATCGGGCGGGTGCTGGCGCGGCGGCAGGATGACGAAGCTCTGCGAGGTGGGGGCGATGGCCCCGCCCGCCAGACCGGGGCCGTCGCACAGCACCGCGCCGTGCAGCTGGGCGGCACGCGCCCCGGCCAGCATCAGCGCCACGTAGGCACCCAGCCCACGACCCACCACCGTGATGGATGGCGCGCCGTCGGCCACCAGATGTGCCAGCGCGGCATCAGCGTCGGCCAACAGGATCTCGGCGCTGTAGCCGCCGCCCGCCGGCACGGTCGACGAACCGTGGCCGGTGAAGTCGAGCGCATGCACCGACCCCGGCCACGCCTCGGCCCAGGCGGGAACCGACGTGGGCGACGACTCACCCAGGCCGTGCAGCAGCAGCAACGGCCGACCGCCGGCCGCAGACGCGGGCCGCAGGTGGTGCAACGCCAACTGCGCCCGGTTGTGCACCAGCATCGTGACGGCGCTCATCGCGGCGCACCCAAGAACTCGAGCACCATGGCCGACACCTGCTCGGGTCGCTCGATGTGCACGAAGTGGCCCACATCGTCGAGCACCTCGCACCGCCCGCCCTCGGGCAGATACGGCATCACATGATGCGGCAAGGTGCCCCAGCCCATCTCCTCCTGCTCGCGGCCGAGCACACCGAGGAACGGCATCGGCAGACCGGGCAGTCGGTTGATCGTCCACTCCGGACGCCAGGGTCCGAACCCTCCGAAGCGCATGCTCGGGTCGATCTTCCAGCGCCAGCCGTCGGCCGACTGGAAGGCACCCACCGACACCAGGTAGCGCAGCCATTCGAACGGCAGGCGCGGGTTCATCCGACCGCGGCGCTTGGCCAGTTCGTCGAGTGTGCCGGGCTTGCGCGCCGCGTCGGCGGTGGTGCGGCGGTGGTCGAGCCAGGCCGAGATGTCGCTGGCCATCATCCGGGTGCGCTCGTGCTCGGACACATCGGGCAGCCGCCGCTTGTAGGGGATGCCGTCGAGGTTGACGAGGTGGCTGAAGCGGAACGGCTGGGCATCGGCGAGCTGGATCATCATCGCCCCGCCCTTCGAGTGGCCCACCACCGGCGCCGGACGGTCGGTGACCGAGTCCATCACCGCCATGGCGTCGCGCAGGTCGCCGTCCCACGAGTAGAGCGCGGCGTAGTCGCTGTCGCCGTGGCCGCGCTGGTCCCACGCCACCACCCGCCACCCGGCACCGGCCAGCAGCGGCGCGAACACCGAGTAGGTGCGGGCGAAGTCGAACCCGCCGTGCACCAGGAACAGCGGCGGCGCGTCGGCAGCCCCCCACTCGTGGACGGCCAGGTGGAGGCCGCCCGCGTCGAGGCGGTAGTGGCGGTCGGGAGCGGAGGCGCCCGGGTACGAGACCGGATCGGTGGCGAGAGGACTGGCCGACATGGTGTTTCGACCCTATGGCCCGCAGCGCGGACAACCCGAATCCGGTCTACGCTCCTGCGCCATGCGACGTCTGGGACTCGTGGCCATCAGCGGTGCGTTCGCGGCAGTGCCGCTCGTCGTCGCTGCCTGCGGACCCGACACCAGCGGTGCCGACATGCTGCCGCCCATCCTCACCACCACCACGACCACCACCATCGCCACAACCACCACCGAGTACGTGCCGTTCATCTACGTCATCCAGTCGGGCGACCAGCTGGGCAACATCGCCACCTCGTTCGGTGTCGACATGGACGCGCTGATGGCGCTGAACGACATCTCCGACCCCGACAACATCCAGGCCGGCCAGCGACTCGAGATCCCGCCGGTGACCGTTGCGAACGTCGTCGACACGCTCCCCTAGCGGTTTGGAACGGGACCGAGGACCCAGGACGGCAGGTCACCCGGCTGCCTACACTGCTGCCATGAGCACCACTGCCGACACCCGTGGTTTCTGGCCCAACCTCGAACACTGGAGCGTGAAGATCCCGCTCCTCACCGGTCACGTGCGCATGCCAGTGCTGGCCGACAGCGGGTTCGTGTCGCTGGCTCCCGCGTCGTTCGAGGTGCCCGAGCACGAGTACCTGTCGCTCGAGTACATGGACTGGAAGAGCGGTGGCGACACCAACTTCGCCCCCCTCGCCTCGGCCGACGGTCAACTCGACTGCCGCGGGTTCTGGGACAAGGGCAAGACCGACAAAGACGCCCTGTGGACCAGTAACGCAGATCTGGCACCCACGCTGCGTTCGTACGTGGATGGTGTCGGCGCCAACTTCGGCCGGGTGCGCCTCATCAAGCTCGAACCGCAGAACCGCGAACAGGCCATCCGTTCCATCCACCGCGACGACAACAACCGCTTCAACCCCGAACACGAGGGCTGGGTGGTGCGCAGTTGGCTCGAACTCACCGACAACCCCGACAGCTACATGCTGCTGATGGACAACGACGAGCAGGGCCTGCCCGACCCCAGCACCGAGCGCCGCGTGCCGCTGAACAAGGGCGCCCGGTTCGTGGTCGACACCCAGCGGTTGTGGCATGTGGTGGTGCACAACGGGAACGCGCCGCGCTACGCACTGATCACCAGCTTCGAGTCGGGCCCGGTGCTCGAGCGCTGGATCGACTCGCAGCTGCCTGTCAGCGTCTGACCCGTTTGCCCGGCTTCAGCCGCCGCGGTGGGCCACCGCGAGGTCGGCCACGTCGCGCATGATGCGCGACAACTCGAAGTCTTTCGGCGTGTAGACCGCGGCGACGCCGGAAGCGAGCAGTGTGGCCTGATCGGCCTCGGGGATGATGCCGCCCACTACCACGGGTGCGTCGACGCCATCGGCTGCGAGGCGGGCGAGGATGTCGGGCACGAGCGCCAGGTGCGAGCCCGACAGGATGGACAGGCCAATCACGTCGGGGTCTTCGTCGAGCGCTGCCGCGGCGATCTGCTCGGGGGTGCTGCGGATGCCCGCGTACACCACCTCCATACCGGCGTCGCGGGCAGCGACGGCGATCTGCTCGGCGCCGTTCGAGTGGCCGTCGAGGCCCGGCTTGGCAACCAGGAACTTGGGCGGTCCACCGGCGATGGTCTTCACGAACGCCGCCACCTCGGCCAGTTCGCCCACCCGCTTGCCCACCGCGGCAGAGACACCGGTGGGGGCGCGGTACTCGCCGAACACCTCGCGCAGGGCCGTGCCCCACTCGCCGGTGGTGCCACCGGCCCGGGCGAAGGCGATGGACGACTCCATGATGTTGTCGCCCTCGCGGGCAGCGCGGCGCAGTTCGTCGAGCGCAGCCGTGACGGCCGCGTTGTCGCGTGCCGCCCGCCAGGCCTGCACATCGGCCACCGTTTCGGCTTCGAGCGCTGGGTCGACGGTGAGGATGTTGTCACTGCCACCCAACGGCGACACCTCGGTCTCGCGGTAGGCGTTCAGGCCCACCACGGTCTGGTCGCCGGCCTCGATGCGCCGGGTGCGCTCGGCCATCGACCGCACCAGGCGACCCTTCAACTCGTCGATCGCAGCAAAGGCGCCACCCAGCGCCAGCACATCGTTCAACTCGGCCCACGCCGCGTCGCGCAATTCGGCGGTGCGGGCCTCGACCACGTGCGAGCCGTCGAAGATGTCGCCGTACTCCAGGAGGTCGGTCTCGAAGGCGAGCACCTGTTGCATCCGCAACGACCACTGCTGGTCCCACGGGCGAGGCAGGCCGAGCGCTTCGTTCCACGCGGGCAACTGCACACTGCGCGCCCGTGCCTTCTTCGACAGGGTGACCGCCAGCATCTCGAGCACGATGCGCTGCACGTTGTTCTCGGGCTGGGCCTCGGTGAGCCCCAGGCTGTTCACCTGCACGCCGTAGCGGAAGCGGCGGGCCTTCGGGTCGGTGACGCCGTAGCGCTCGAGACCGATGCGATCCCACAGGTCGGTGAAGGCACGCATCTTGCACACCTCTTCGATGAACCGGATGCCGGCGTTGACGAAGAACGAGATCGACCCGAACACCTGGGCGAACTGCTCGGGCTGCACCTGACCGCTGGCCTGCACCGCGTCGAGGATGTCGACCGCCGTGGCGAGCGAGTAGGCGATCTCCTGCACCGGCGTGGCCCCGGCCTCCTGCAGGTGGTACGAGCACACGTTCATCGGGTTCCACTTCGGCGCATGGTTGGCGCACCAGGCCACCATGTCGACGATGAGCCGCTTGCTGGGCTCCGGCGGGAAGATGTATGTGCCGCGCGACAGGTACTCCTTCACGATGTCGTTCTGGGTGGTGCCGCGCAGCGCAGCCGGTGGGGTGCCCTGCTCGTCGGCGTTGGCCACGTACAACGCCAGCAGCCACGCGGCCGTGGCGTTGATGGTCATCGACGTGTTCATGGTGCCGGGCGGGATGGCCTCGAGCAGCGTGCGCATGTGGCCGAGGTGCGCCACCGGCACCCCCACCTTGCCCACTTCGCCGCGGGCGATGACAGCGTCGGGGTCGTAGCCGGTCTGGGTGGGGAGGTCGAACGCGATCGACAGGCCGGTCTGGCCCTTGGCCAGATTCGTTCGGTACAACTCGTTGCTCTTCCGGGCGGTGGAGTGCCCGGAGTAGGTACGCATCAACCAGGGTTCGTCGCGGCCTGTCATCCCCTCAGTGTTACCCAGCGGTAGGCGCGATGACCACCTCGGCGCTCGTGGGCGATAACGACACCACCTGAACCGTCCACGATGGGCCCCATCCCTCGACCACCAACGACTCGCCCGCGGCGAGGAGGTCGGTGTGCGGTGCGTCGGAACCGAGCGGTCGTTGGATGCGCAGCACACCCGGCCCGGCCTGGTCGACCGTTGCATCGCTGACGAGGTGCACGGCCACGCCGGGCGACGGCAGGTGATCGTCGAGGCCGGTGGGGGCGAGGTACTCGATCGAGATCAGGCGGTGCTCTCCGAGGCGGATGACCGCGAGGCGTGGCGGTCGCGAGGTTTGGTTGCCGCCGATGATCGGGGTGCTGGCAAGTGCCAACTGCACCGTCGTGGGGGCTGCCGGCTCGGCGGTGCCATCGATTGCCACCACGTCGTCGCCATCGAGCCAGCCGAGGTCGAGTCGATTGATGCCGAGGGTGTCGGGTGCGTCACGTCGAGCCGGGTCGACCGCCCGGGGAGCTGCCGAATCGCTCATCACGTCGAGCGCGCTGGTGTAGGCGAGCTCGGTGCCCGTGCCGTCGGCGGTGCTACGGCCCACCACGATGCCCGAGTGCGGGAGGCCCAGCGTGTGACCGAGTTCGTGTTCGATCAGGTCGAGCAGCGGTACGCGCCCCCAGTCGGGGCTGAAGTCGCTGGCGCCCACGTAGGCCGCCCGACCCGTGGTGCGGGCTGTGCACGTGCCGGTGCACTCGAAGAACGTGCCCGGCCGGCCCCAGCCGCCCGACAGGTTGCCGGCATGTTCGGCGTCGGCCACGGAGAGCACGATGTCGGCATCGCTCGACGAACGACGCAACGCCGCATCGACACAGTCGTCGGCGGTGTCGTCGTCATCCATCGCGTACGTCTGGCCGGCCTGGAAACGCATGTCGTAGCGGCCGAACGAGATGGTGGCGAAGTAGTCGTGCACCCGAGGGCCGATGGCGTCGACGATCTGCTGGGGTGCCAGGCCCAGGCGCAACGTCATGTCGCCGTACAGCGGCTCGGTGGTGGTGAGCGGCACCGCACACACCCACACCTCCACCACGTCGACGGCCGGTGCCGGGGTGTCGGCGGTGATGCGCTCGAACAGATCGGGCCCGGGCACGGTGGTGGGTGGCCCAGCATCGAGCGACGCGCAACCGGCAGCAACGATCAGCGCGAACCCGGCGACTGAGGTGCCAGAGAAGATCTTCAAGAAATGCTCAAGTCGGCCGCCGAGCACACCGATACCTCTGGCACAGCGGTGCAGTCGCCCGGTCTCCTCCGGAGAACGAGGGTGTGCAGGCGGACCGGTGTGGGAGCGATTTCGGCGGTCACTGCTCACATCGGATGCTGGTGTCGGTGGCCGGCGGAGGTCACCGACACCGCACCGTTGTCCCCCCGGGTCGACACTCGTCATCGCACTGCCTCGGCAAGCATGGCGAGATACTTCTGGCGGGGCACATCGACCGCGCCGAGCGAGCACAGATGATCGGTGGTCCACTGCACATCGAGCAGCGAGAAACCCCGCTCTCCCAGCGTGTCGACCAACGCCACCAGTGCCACCTTCGACGCATCGCTTGCGTGCGAGAACATCGACTCGCCGGCGAAGAAGCGGTTGATGGCCACGCCGTAGAGGCCACCCACCAGCACCCCGTCGAGGTAGGTCTCGACCGAGTGCGCCCAGCCGAGTCGGTGCAGTCGTTCGTAGGCGTTCACGAACGCCGGTGTGATCCATCCGTTGGGTCGGTGCGGGTCGCCGCACTGTTCCATCACACTGCGGAACGAGGTGTCGACGCGCACCTCGTAGCGGCGCATGCTGCGGCGCAGCGAGCGGTGCACGACGAGGCCGTCGAGCGGGAGGATGCCCCGCGGGTCGGGCGACCACCAGCCGATCATCCGCTTGCGGATCGGCATGGGGAACAGGCCCAGGCGGTAGGCGGCCAGGAGTGTGCCGGGTTCGAGGTCGGCGCCCACCGCGCACAGCCCGTCGTCGTCGGCCATGTCGGGCAGGGGGAGGCGCCAGTGCGTCGGCGACGGCTCCTCCGGTACACGCCACATGGTCACCCTCGCATCATGGCGCGCGCAGCCCGCCACCGAGCGGCTTGCCGCTTGTGAGGCTCGTACACTGCGGATATGACCGACACGGCGCTGACCCCGTTGCGCGACCTCGTTCTCGCTCGCCGGGACGAGATCAAGGCGATCGTGGCGCGCCACAGCGGTCGGGCCGTCGCCATCTTCGGTTCGGTCGCCCGAGGCGACGAGCGGCCCGGGAGTGATATCGACTTCCTCGTCGAACTCGAGCCGAGTGCCCGTCCCTTCGAGATCCTTGCCATCGGTGTCGAACTCGAGGAAGCCCTCGGTGTGCGGGTGGATGTCGGCACCCGGGCATCGCTCCGCAACCATCTGCGTGATGCCGTTCTCGCCGAGGCTGTCGTGCTGTGAGCCGGTACAACCGGGCTCGTCTCCTCGATATTGCAGCCGCCATCGACGCGATCCGCAGCTACCTCGATTGAGGCGATCTTCATGACGGGTTGGTGTACGACGCAGTCCGCGTGCGGCTGATCGGGTGACGTCGTGGCGGGGGTTTCGGCCTGCGGTTCAGCAGCAGATCGCTGTGAGCAGTGGCAAAGCTGATCTGGCCGGCTCTGCTGCCAGCAGAGGCGATGTCAGTAGCTGTAGAAACCTCGGCTGCTCTTGCGGCCGAGGTGGCCGGCGGCCACCATGCGGCGCAGCGTGGGCACAGCCGCGTAGTTGGGGTCGCGGAACTCGGCGTACAGGGCGTCGAGGATGGCGAGCGACGTGTCGAGGCCGACGAGGTCGAGCAGCGCGAACGGGCCCATCGGGAAGTTGCAGCCGCCCTTCATGGCGGTGTCGATGGCTTCCATGCCGGCGGTGCCCTGCTCGAGCATGCGCACTGCGTTGTTCAGGTAGGGGAACAGCAGCGCGTTCACGATGAAGCCGGCGCGGTCGGCGACGGCCACGGCGTCCTTGCCGCACGACGTGGCGAACTCGGTGGCCGTGGCGATGGTGTCGTCGCTGGCGGTGAGCGGCCGGATGATCTCGACCAACTTCATCATCGGCGCCGGGTTGAAGAAGTGGACGCCGCACACGCGGTCGGGTCGCTGCGTGGCCATGGCCAACTCGACCACCGGCAGGGTGGAGGTGTTCGTGGCGATGATGGCGTCGGCCTTGAGCACGCCGTCGAGTTCGGCGACGAGGGCCCGCTTCACGGCCAGGTCTTCGACGACCGACTCGATGACGAGGTCGCAGTCGGCGAGGTCGGCCAACTGGTCGGTGGCGGTGATGCGCCCGAGGATGGCGGTGCGCTCCTCGTCGGTGGCCTTGCCGCGCTCGACCGCCTTGGCCAGGCTGCGGCCGAGGCCACTCACCATCGCATCGGCGCTCGACTGGGTACGCGAACGCACCACCACGTCGTACCCCGCACGGGCGGCCACTTCGGCCAGGCCCGCGCCCATGATGCCCGACCCGATCACACCGACGCGCTTGACTGTTGCCATGTCCGGCATAGTACCTACTCATGGGTAACCTCTCCCAAGCGCACGACGGCTCCGAGGTGTTGGCCACCTTGGCGTTCTTCATGGAACTCGACCGCCTGAAGTCCGTCGAGCGCCGCAACCACCTCGCCGACGGCAGCCGCCGCGAGAACACCGCCGAGCACTCGTGGCACCTCGGCATGGCCGCGCTGGTGTTCGCTCCCTACGCCACCGAGTCGGTCGACGTGGGTCGAGCCGTCGCGATGGCCCTGGCCCACGACATCGTCGAGATCGACGCCGGCGACACCTTCGCCTACGACCAGGGTGCCGACTCGGCATCGAAGGAAGAGCGCGAGAACGCAGCCGCCGATCGCATCTTCGGCCTGCTGCCGGCACCGCACGACCAGCACATGCGTGAGCTGTGGGACGAGTACGAGCGCGGCGACACTCCCGAGGCGCGCTACGTGATGGCCATCGATCGCATGGCCCCGATGATGCTGAACCTGGCCGAGGGTGGCAGCACCTGGCGCGAGCACGGGGTGGACCGCCAACGGGTGATCGAGCGCAACGGCCCACACGTGGAACCGGCGCTGCCCGGTGTGTGGGCGCACGCGCTCGCGCTGCTGCAGGAGTGGGATGACAGCGAGGTTTCACCGTGAGTTCACCGCCAGTCGGCCGGTGCTCCATGAGCCCCTCGGTACGGTGACCTCGTGAACCGCCCGAGCCGCGACGAGGCCGATGTCGCCGTCTCCCTCCCCCTCGACGACCCACGTCGGCTCGTCCGGCTCGATGCGGTGCACAACTTCCGCGACCTCGGTGGCTACCCGGCTCGCGACGGCTCTTCCACTCGGTGGGGCACGTTGTTCCGCGCCGACGGTCTGTACCGACTCACCACCGACGACCGCGAGATCGTGCGCGGCCTGGGGCTCGTGACGGTCATCGACCTGCGCTCGCAGACCGAACTCGACGAACGCGGCCGGTTCCCCCACGAAGCAGTGCCGGTGGACTTCCTCCACTTGCCCGTCATCGACACCACCTGGGAGCACTACGCCGACGCCGCCGACATGGAAGCGGTCGCCTTCCTGACGATGGCGTACACCGAGATGCTCGATGTGGGCTGGCCCCGGTTCGCCGCCGCCATCCACGCGCTTGCTCGACCGGCCGCACTTCCCGCCGTCTTCCACTGCGCTGCAGGCAAGGACCGCACCGGACTGCTGGCCGCCATGGTGCTGAGCGCGCTCGGCGTGCCCCGGCTCGTGGTGCTGCACGACTACGCCCTCACCACCGCTGGCATGCAGCGCATGCGCGAGTGGGTGCTGCGCGAGTCGCCCGAGATGGCGGCCCGCATGCTCGATGCGCCCGATGCCTTCATGGCGGCAGCGCCCGAGGCGCTCGACATCATCCTCAGCCGCCTCTGCGCCGACCACGGCTCGATCGCGCAGTACCTCGTCAGCATCGGGGTGAGCCTCGAGGTGCAGCAACGTCTGGCCGACCTGTTGCTGGAGCCCGTACCCCAACCGGTCTGACCCCGCGCCGGCCCCACGCGGCGTACGCTCGGGCCATGACCGGCATCATCGCACTCCAGGGCGGCGGCCCCTTCTCGGCGAACGACGACCTCGACCGGCGCATCCTAGGCGCGGTGGGGGCCACCCGGGTGGTGGTGCTCCCGACGGCGGATGCGTTCGAGCACCCCGAGCGGCTCGTCGCTGCCGCCCAGCCGTGGGCCGAGCGGATGGGTGTGACGATCGAGGCGCTGATGGTGATGCGGCGCGGTGAGGCGCTCGATGCTCCTACAGCCGAGATCGTGCGTGCCGCCCGTGCCGTCTACCTCGTTGGCGATCAGCAGTTGCACCTGCGGTCGGTGCTGAAGGACACGCCGTTGTGGGAGGCCATCGTCGATGTGCCCGCCCGCGGTGGTGCCGTGGTGGGTGTTGGGGGAAGTGCCTCGGCGCTGTGTGACCCGATGGTCGACCCGCGGGGCGGGGCCTTCACCCTCGGGCTCGGCCTCGTGACCGATCTGGCCTTCGTGAGCGATGCCGAGACGTACTCGGCCGACCGCCTGCACCGCACACTCGCGCTCGCCAACACCGCGGTGGTCTGTGCGCCAACCGGTACAGGGTTGCTGCACCACGACGGCTCGTGGGAGCAGGTGGGCGAGGTCGACGTACGCGGCGACCTGGGCTGATCAGCTCTGGGTGCCTGATCAGCTCTGGGTGCCTGATCAGCTCTGGGTGCCTGATCAGCTCTGGGTGATGGTGATCGACTCGATGACGATCTCGGCCAGCGGGGGAACGCCGTTCTGGGCGAGCGGGTCGGCGAGGTTCTCGAGCGCTTGCACCGTGGTGTCGTAGCCCTTGGTGACGGTGCCGATGATGCTGTAGCTCGGCGGCAGCGCCGCGCCCTGCTCGCCGGTGATGATGAACCACTGGCCACCGCCCGAGTCGGGTGAGCCGGTGTTGGCCATGGCGATGACACCTTCGGCGTAGTCGCCGGCTGCCGGGAGTTCGTCGGGCACCGTGTATCCCGGTGCAGTCTCGTTGTCGCCGGGGCGGCCGCACTGTACGACGAAGTCCTTCAGCACCCGGTGGCAGCCGGTGGCGTCGTAGTAGTGGTAACGGGCGAGCGTGACGAAGTTGTTCACGTTGCCGGGCGACGTGGCGGCGTCGAGGGTGATGGTGAAGGTGCCCTTGTTGGTGACCACTTCGGCGGTGTACGTGGCAGCCGGGTCGATGCACAACTGCGGTGCACCGTCGAACGTGTCGGTCTTGGCGGTGCTGCCGTCGTCGGCCGGGCACGAGGCCGTGCCGTAGGCGAACTCCTTCACCTCGGTGGTGGTGGGCGCTGCCGTGGTGGTGGGGCCCTCGGTGGTGGTCGGGGCGTTCGGGTCGGTCGTGGTGGGAGCCGCCGTCGTGTCGGTGACCGCCGTGGTGGTGGCGGCCAGCGCGCCAACG
>JBAXSU010000043.1:0-19844 GCA_037130535.1 Actinomycetota bacterium | reverse complement strand
ATGATCAGCGACCGCGCCAAGGACGTCATCAAGAGCGGTGGCGAATGGGTGAGTTCGGTCGACCTCGAGAACACCATCATGGGCCACCCGGCCGTGCTCGAGGCCGCCGTCATCGGTGTGCCCGACGCGCGGTGGGACGAGCGCCCGATGGCGTGTGTGGTGCTGAAGGAAGGCGCCACCGTCACCGCCGAGGAACTGCGCACCTGGCTGAGCGAGCGCACCGCCAAGTTCTGGCTGCCCGAACGGTGGAGCTTCATCACCGAGGTACCCAAGACCAGCGTGGGCAAGTTCGACAAGAAGGTGCTGCGCGCCCGCCACACCGCGGGCGAGTTGGCCGTCGAGATCGTCGGCTGACCGCCTGGCTCAGGTCATCCCAGCAGCGCAACCGTGAGCGGCGCCTCGTCGCGCGCCCGCAGGGCGGCGTTCACGCGCTGACGTTCCAACACCTGGTCGAGCGTCTTGGCCGACTGTGCGATGGGGTGCTCGGTGAAGAACGCCTGCACATCGGCCACCACCTCGGGCGTGTTCAGCAACTTGGCCGGATCGGCGATGCGCACGATGAGGCTGGCGGGGAACCGGTCGTTGATCGCGTCCCAGTGCCGGCGCACGAACTGCCAGGCCTGCACGCCGTGGTCGCGGTTGGCGATACAGCGCTGCAGCAGGAACGGGGCGTTCATCGTCTTCACCTCGTCGCTGAGCGCCAGTTCGCACACCCGCTGCACGAGGGCGGCGTCGGGCAGGTCGGCGAGGGCGTAGAGGTGACGCAGTTGCTCCTGTGGCGTGGCGCCGTGATGGAACCCGTGCAGCAGTCGCTCGTACTCTGCCTCGCCGCCGATGGACGCCACCACGGTGGTGGCGGCTGCGACGAGTTCGGGGTGCACGCCCTCGGGTGCATCGAAGATGGCGCGGCAGCGGGCCTGCGCATCGACGTCGTCGCCCAGCACTGCAACCAGGCCGACCAACAGACCACGCAGCTTGCCGGTGAGGTCGTCCTCGCCTGGCGTCGGCTGCCAGCCGAGCGCGTCGAGCGCGGGCGACGCCAGCGCGTGTACCCGCACCCGGAACGCAGTGTGGGCGTCGCCGTCGACCAGGCGGCCGAGGCCGCGCAGCGCCAGTGCAACGGCCTGCCACACGGCGAGGTCGCGTTCACCACTGAAGCCTTCCAGCAGGGCGAGCAGCCCGGCAGCGTCGAGGCGACCGGCCACGCACTCGTTCCACGCGTCGTCGACCAGGTTGTAGCGCTCGATGGTCGACAACGAGGCCAGAGCGGCCCCGCCGAGTCGGCTGCGCAGCACGGCGTCGTAGCCCACCCGCATGAATCCGTGCCCGCCGGCGTTCACGATGACGGTGTCGTCGGGTGCACCGAGGCGGATGCGCACCGTGTCGCCGTCGAGCAGCACCCGCTGCTCGCTGCCCCCGTTGCGCACGTGCACCGGCACCACCCACAGCGTGGGGTCGTCGGTGGAGCCGAACGCGAAACGTTGCTGGCTCAGCACCAGGTCGGGCCCGTCGAGACGGGCGAGCACCAGCGGATAGCCGGGCTGCCAGATCCAGCTGTCCATCATCCGGCGCACAGGTGCGCCCGGGTTCTTCGCCTCGATCGCGTCCCAGAGGTCGCCGGTCTCGGTGTTCGCATGGGCATGCGTGCGCAGGTAGTGGTTCACGCCGGAGCGGAAGGCCTCGACGCCGAGGTACTGCTCGAGCATGCGCAGCAGTGCGCCGCCCTTTTGGTAGGTGAGCACGTCGAACATGCCATCGCAGTCGGCCGGTGCGAACACGGGGAACTCGACGGCCCGGGTGCTGGCCAGCGAGTCGACCTCGAAGGCCATGCTGCGTTCGAGACCGAAACTGGTCCAGCGCTGCCAATCGGCCCGGAAGGCATCGCAGCAGGCCACCTCCATGAACGTGGCGAACGCCTCGTTCAACCAGATCCCGTTCCACCAGCGCATCGTCACCAGATCGCCGAACCACATGTGGGCGAGCTCGTGGGTGATGACGTCGGCGATGGTCTGCAGTTCGGCCAGGGTGCTGGTGGCCGGGTCGGCGAGGAGGAGGTTCTCGCGGTAGGTGATGCAGCCGAGGTTCTCCATCGCGCCGGCGGCGAAGTCGGGCAGGGCGACCATGTCGCACTTGTCGGTCGGGTAGGGCATGCCGTAGTACTGCTGGTACCAGCCGAGCGCGAACTCGCCCGTTTGCAGGCCGAACTCGGTGAGGTGGGCTTTGCCGGGCACGTGCACGATGCGCAGCGGGATGGTGCGTGTGTCGTCGCCCAGCAACGGCACCTGCACCGGGTCGGTGACGGCGAGCGGGCCCACCACGAACGCCACCAGGTAGGTGCTCATGGGCATCGTGTCGGCGAAGCGAACCGCGTGCTTGCCGTCGGCCTGCTCGGTGCGCTCGACCTCGGCGCCATTCGAGATGGCGAGCAGGTGCGGCTCGACCACGAGGGTGACGGCGAAGACGGCCTTGAAGTCGGGTTCGTCCCAGCAGGGGAACGCGCGGCGGCAGTCGGTGGCCTGCATCTGGCTGGTGGCGATGACCTGTTCGTTCCCGTCGGCATCGCGGAACGTGCTGCGGTACCAGCCGCGCAACTTGTCGTTCAGCGTGCCGGTGAAGTCGATGGCCAGCGTCGCCGGGCCGGGGGTGAGGGTGTGGTCGATGACCAGTCGCTCGGTGGCGGCGTCGAGGTGATGGCTGCCGACCGGCGTGCCGTTCACCGTCACCGCGAAGATGTCGAGCTCGTCGGCGTTCAGAATCAGCCGATCAACGGCTTCCGCCACGTCGAGGGTGATGTCGGCCCGTCCACGGAAGGTCGCCGCGGCGAGGTCGGGCTCGAGCACCAGGTCGTAGCGGGTGGGCACCACGGAGCGGGGCAGGCGGTACGGATCGTCGGTCACGGAGCGTGAGGCTACTGATGCAAGTCGGCGCCCGAGGCAACCGGGTAGCGTCGTCACCCGTGACCGAGGTGGCGCTGCAGTTCGACGTGGTGGGCATCGGCAACGCCCTGGTCGACGTCATCTCCCATGCCGACGATTGGTTCCTCAGTCATCACGAGTTGGTGAAAGGGTCGATGACCCTGGTCGACACCGACCGGGCGATGCACCTCTACCGGGCGCTGGGCAGCGCCATCCAGATGAGCGGTGGCTCGGCCGCCAACACCGTGGTGGGCGTCGCCAGCTTCGGTGGGCGGGCCGCCTACATCGGCAAGGTGAGCCACGACGACCTCGGCCGAGTGTTCGGCCACGACCTGCGCGCGGTGGGTGTGCAGTTCCGTGCCGGCCAGCCCGACGGCGACACGCCGACAGGCCGGTGCATCATCGTCGTCACGCCCGACGCCGAACGCACGATGAACACCTACCTCGGTGTGTCGTCGCTGCTGCGCCCCGGCGACATCGACGAAGCCACCGTCGCTGCGGGCAAGGTGTTGTACATGGAGGGCTACCTCTACGACCGGCCCGAGGCGAAAGAAGCGTTCCGGCACGCAGCGCGGGTGGCTCACGCCCACCAGCGCCAGGTCAGTCTCACGCTCAGCGACTCGTTCTGCGTCGATCGGCACCGCGACGACTTCCGTGCGCTCGTGGCCGACGAGGTCGACATCCTGTTCGGTAACGCACTCGAACTGGTGTCGCTGTACGAGGTCGACAGCCTCGACCGAGCCATCCGCGAGGTGCAGCGCGACTGCAGCCTGGCGGTCATCACGGTGGGTGCCGACGGCTGTCTGGTGGTCACCCCCGACGGTGTGCTCGGTGCGCCGGCCGAGTCGGTCGAGCAGGTGCTCGACACCACGGGTGCCGGCGATCTGTTCGCTGCCGGATTCCTGTACGGCTACACCCGCGACCACAGCCTGCCCGAGTGCGCCCGTCTGGGGTCGATCGCCGCAGCCGAGGTGATCTCGCACGTCGGTCCGCGGCCGCTGGTGGAACTGAAGACCCTGCTGCCGTGATGAGGGCTGCCGTGACGAGAGAGACCGCCGAGCGCTGGTTGGCCGCCGAACCTGACGCGGATATGCGCGCCGAACTGACGGCGCTGCTGGCAGGGCCGGCCGACGAGTTGGCGGAGCGGTTCACCGGCCGTCTGCAGTTCGGCACGGCAGGGTTGCGCGGTGCCGTGGGGGCGGGCCCGCAGCGCATGAACCGGCTCGTCGTACGCCAGGCGGCCGCCGGGCTCGCCGACCACCTGCTGGCCACTACACCGAGCGGCGTGCGGCCGAGCGTCATCATCGGGTACGACGCCCGACGCAAGAGCGATGTGTTCGCGCTCGACACGGCGCGGGTGTGCGCTGTCCGGGGGGTTCGGGCGCTGCTCTTCCCGCACATCGTCCCCACGCCGGTGCTGGCGTGGAACATCACCGGGGTGGGCGCCTCGGCCGGGGTGATGGTGACCGCCAGCCACAACCCGCCCGCTGACAACGGGTACAAGGTGTACCTCGGTACAGGCGCGCAGATCGTGCCGCCCGCCGACCAGCAGATCGCCGCGTGCATCGACGCCGTCGACCCGTGCACCGTCGAGTTGGCCCCGGTCGACCATCCGCTCATCGAGGTGCTCGGCCCCGAGCACGTCGACGCCTACCTCGCAGCCGTGCCGGCGGTGCGGTTCCGGCCCGATCTCGCCGGCCGACCCGCTGCCTACACCGCGTTGCACGGGGTGGGTGGAGCAACGCTGCTCGCCGCGTTCGAGCGGTCCGGACTGGCCGCACCGTTCGTGGTGGCCGAGCAGCAGGAGCCCGACGGCACGTTCCCCACGGTGGGCTTCCCGAACCCGGAGGAGCCGGGCGCAATGGACCTGCTGCTGGCGCTGGCCGCCGCGTCGAACGCATCGGTCGCCATCGCCAACGACCCCGACGCCGACCGACTGGGCGCGGCCATCCCCACGCCCGAGGGCGGCTGGCGCCGGCTCAGCGGCGACGAGATCGGCTGGCTGCTCGCCGACCACATCCTGCGTCACACCAGCGGCGACGATCGCCTGGTCGTCACCACGCTCGTGTCGTCGGCGCTGCTGGGCCGCATGGCGGCAGCACACGGGGTGCACAGCGCCGAGACCTTCACCGGCTTCAAGTGGATCGGCCACACGGTGCTGCAGCGACCCGAGCAACGCTTCGTGTTCGGCTACGAGCAGGCGCTCGGCTATCTGGTCTGCGGTCGCCCACTCGACAAAGACGGCATCACCGCTGCGGTGCTGATGGCCGAGGTGGCAGCGCTGGCCGAGGCCGAGGGCGTCACCCTGCAGCAGCGACTCGATGCCATCACCGCGCAGTACGGACGGCATCTCACCGACGAGCGGTCGGTTCGGCTCGACCCGGCCGTCGGCCGCGCCGCGGTGGCCGCGATGCGTGCGGCGCCGCCCACGCAGGTGGGCGACCGGGCCATCACCTCGGTCGAGTGGTTCGACGAGGCCACCCTGCTGCGCCTGCAGTGCGGCCCCGATCTGCGCCTCCAGGTGCGTCCCAGCGGCACCGAACCGAAGGTGAAGCTGTACGGCGAGGGCCTCGACGTGCCCTCAGGCCCCTACCTCGACCTCCTCGCCGCGTTGCTCACCGCCTGACGCACCGGGTCAGGTCTGGCGGGCGAGCACGATCGGCGCCGCCTCCTCGAGGTGGGCCTCCCACAGGTCGGGGGTTGCCGGCTCGCTGAGGGGCAGGATGACGAACTTGGTGGTGCCCACAGCAACGAACTGGTCGATCATGGCCATCAGCGCGTCCCAGCCCTGCGGCACCAGCACGCTCGGGTCGGCCAGGTCGGGACGGCGCTTGGCCAGGCCTGCCAGCAGCGCCGCGGGCACCGGGCCGTTGGCATAGGGGATGAGCACGCCATAGTGGTCGTCGTCGATGGTGCGGCCGTGCTCGGCCAGCGTTGCCTCGATCGCCTCGCGCCCGCGGGCGGCGTCGTCGGGCACGATGAAACTGGGCAGCCACCCATCGGCGAGGCGACCCACCCGGCGCAGCTCCGACGGGGCGATGCCACCCAGCCACACGTCGATGTGCTCCTGGCGCGGTGTGGGCAGCACCTGCAGGTCGTCGTAGTGGAAGCGGGCGCCGTGGTGGGTCACCGGCTGCCCGCTCCAGCAAGCGCGCAGTACGGCGAGGCTCTCGTCGAACAGCGCGGCCCGTTCGGTGCGCTCCACACCGAACGCCTGCTGTTCGTGCGGGTCGGCCACACCCAGCCCGAAGGCGGGGAGGAGTCGGCCGTTCGACAGCCGGTCGAGCGTGGCCAACTCCTTGGCCAGCACCACCGGGTTGCGGCCGGGCAGCACCATCACGCTCATCCCGAACTTCAGCTTCGTGGTGCGGCCGGCGGCGAACGCCATGGCCACCAGTGGGTCGGGTGCCTCGCCACCGATGCGCTCGCTCAGCCACAGGCTGTCGAACCGCAGCCGTTCGAGCGCGTCGACCACCTGGGCGAAGCCGGCGTCGTTCAACTTCGTCCGCACCCCGAAGCCGTAGCCGATGCGCACCTTCGGCGCGGTCATCTCACGACCTCGCCAGCGCGGCTTCGATGGCGTCGGCGGTGTCGCCCACCATCGACACGAACGGCGAGTGATCGGTGTGCAGTGTGACCACCGTGTCGCACCGGCTGGACATCGCCTGCTGGTGCTCGACCGCGATGGCCTGGTCTTCGGTGCACACCACATAGGTCGTCGGCATGCCGTCGCGTGCTGCTCCGGTGACCGGCTGGCCGAAGGTGATCATCGGTTGCGGCGACAGGCGGGCCACCGAGGCGGCGGCCACGGCGGGCGGGCACGAGCCGTAGAGGGCCGGCACCGCCGCGCCGGGCTCGAGCACGCTGGTGCCGTCGTCGCGTGGTGTGATCGCGGCGCTCAACGCCACCGACACGCGGGGCAGGCTGCCCAGCAGGCTTCCGATGCTCTCGCCCTCGTCGAGCGCGAACGCCGTGAGGTATACGAGATGGCGCACCGGCCCAGTGCCCGCACGGGCCACGCGCACGGCGGCCTCGGAGATGACCGCACCGCCGTAACTGTGCCCCACCAGCACCACCGGCCGGTCGAGCGCCGCCACCACCTCGGCCACGTGCTGGGCATCGCCGTGCAGGTCGCTGAGGGGCAGGGTGGATGCGCCGTGACCAGGGAGGTCGATGGCCAGCGAGGCGATGCCGCGCTGGTCGAGTTCGGCCTGCAGCGCGGCGTAGCACCACGCGCCGTGCCAGGCGCCGTGCACCAGCACGACCAGCGGATTGGGAGTCGACACGTCGCTCATGCAACGCATCGTGTCACATCGTCAGTGCCGGCCGACGGGGCGAGAGCCGTGTTCGAGTTGGAACCAACTCGCCAGCGTGGCAGCAATGATGACGCCGACGACGATGGTGGTCTCCGACAGCACGGCGGCCAGGGCCACGGCGCTGAGTGCGGCGACGATGCTGGCTACTACGCCGAGCATCACGATGGCATGCCAATCGGTGGAGACGTGATCTTGGTGTTCGTTCATCGTCTCTGCCTCCGCTCAGTCCGTCGCACCGATGCCCATACAACGTCGCTCAGAGGCGAATGGTTCCGCGAGGGTCGAACATTTCTCGCAGCTGAAACCAATGTCATCGAAGAGCAACACAACGCAGTGGGGCGGCGGGGCGATCAGTACTGTCGCCCCATGACGAATGACCCTGTTGCCAGTTCCCCAGGTCTGCTCGACCCGCTCGCGCTGTTCCGTCTCGACGGCAAGGTGGCCGTCGTCACCGGCGCATCGTCGGGCCTCGGCGACCGCTTCGCCCGCGTGCTGCACGCCGTCGGTGCCCGTGTGGTGCTGGTGGCCCGGCGCGCTGAGCGGTTGGCTGCGCTGGCAGTTCAACTGCCCGGTTCGCTGACCGTCGCCGCCGATCTCGGTGTGGCGGCCGACCGCGAACGCGTCGTCGCCGACACCCTGGCCGCCTACGGTCGCATCGATGTGCTGGTGAACAACGCGGGCATCGGCCACAAGGTGTCGATCGAGGAGGAAGACCTCGACACATTCCGTCAGGCGATGGAGCTGAACGTCACCGCGCTGTGGCACCTGTCGAAGCTGAGCTCACCGTCGATGATCGCCAACGGCGGCGGCAGCATCGTCAACATCGCGTCGATGCTCGGCCACGTCGGGTCGACCCCGATCAAGCAGGCCCACTACTGCGCCAGCAAGGGCGCGGTGGTGAACCTCACCCGCGAGATGGCGCTGCAGTGGGCCCGCAAGGGCGTGCGCGTGAACGCATTGTGCCCGGGTTGGTTCCCGTCGGAGATGACCGCGGGGATGGACAGCGACGAGGGCAGTCAGCAGTTCATCCGCGCCAACTCGCCGATCCCGCGCATGGGCGCCGAGCACGAACTCGACGGAGCGTTGCTGCTGCTGGCCACCTCGGCCGGCACGTTCATGACCGGTCAGAGCGTCATCGTCGACGGAGGCTGGACCGCTCGCTGACAGGCGACCGGGCTACACGGTCGGCCGGCGGTGCGCCCAGGGCCGGGCTTGCTCGAGCTGGGCCGCCACCCGGAACAGCACGTCTTCGCGGCCATAGGCGGCCACGAGTTGCACGCCGATGGGCAGACCTGCCGCATTCCACACGATGGGCAGGTTGATGGCCGGCTGCCCGCTCGAGTTGAACTGTGGGGTGAAGGCCACGTAGCCGCCGGCGCGGATCAGCGGTGCCATCGGGCTGTCGGGATCGTTGGTGAACTCGCCGATCCGCGTCGGTGGCTCGGCCAGCGTGGGCGTGAGCAGCAGGTCGAACGCGCCCTTGCCCTGTTCGCCCGCCCACCACTGCTGCACGGCCCGGCGGAACGTCACGTTGGCGGCCATCGCCTTGGCGTAGTCGGTGGCGCTGAACTGCCGGGCGAACTGCGCCTGCGCCCAGTCGTGCAACTCGACGTCGTCGACCGTGACCTCGCGGCCCAGTTGCTCGCCGATGCGCTCGATCGCCATGCCCATGTTGGTGCTCCACAGCGCACCGAAGCGCCGTGAGAACTCGGGGTTGGCCATCGCCGACGGATAGTCGCGTTCCACCCGATGCCCCAGGCTCTCGAGCAGCAGTCCCACCTCGTTCGCGGCGGCAGCGCAGTCGGCGTGCACGGCGTGGCCGAACGGATGGTGGTCGAGCAGGCCGATGCGCAGCGAGCCGGGGTCGGCCCCCACCTCGTCGATGTACGGCCGCGCCGGTGTGGGTGCGATGACCGTGTCGCCCACCCCCGGGCCGTGCACGGCGTCGAGCAGGGCCGCGCTGTCGCGCACACTGCGGCTGACACAGAACTCGACGCCGAGGTTGCTCTCGTCGCGAGCCGGGCCCAGGGTGATGCGCCCCTGCGAAGTCTTCAACCCCACCAGCCCGCAGCACGAGGCCGGGATGCGGATCGAGCCGCCGCCGTCGCTGGCGTGGGCGAACGGCACCATGCCCGCGGCCACTGCTGCAGCCGAACCGCCGCTCGACCCGCCGGGCGAGTGGTCGGTGTTCCACGGGTTGCGGGTGGGACCCCACGCCTCGGGCTCTGTGGTGGGCAGCGCGCCGAACTCGGGGCTGTTGGTGCGCCCGGCGATCACCAGACCCGCCGCTTTGAAGCGACTCACCAAGGTGGTGTCGAAGTCGGGGCGGATGTCGGCTGCGCGCAACGCCTTGTTGCCGTTGCTGAGCGGCTGGCCCGCATACGCGGCCCAGAGGTCTTTCAGCAGGAAGGGCACGCCGCGAAACGGGCCGTCGAGCAGCTCGCCCGCCGCCACCCCGCCCCCCGCCACCGTGCGGGCGTGGTCGAACCAGCGGAGGTTCACGGCGTTCAGCGCTGGGTCGATCGCCTCGATGCGCTCGATGGCCGCCTCGAGCAGTTCGCCCGCGCTCGCTGCACCCGTGCGCACCAGGGCAGCCTGATCGGTGGCGTCCATCCAGCGGGTTTCGTCGGCGAGTGAAGTCATGGGGTCGTTGTAGCACGCGGCGAGTAGCGTGCCGACCCGTTGTGAGCACCCAGACCGCCGACCCGAGCCCCGAGTACACCGTCGGCGATCTGTGGCGCTCTACGCCGGTGCGCCGACTGCTGGTGTGCAACTTCGTCCTCTACTGCGGGGTGTCGCTCCAGGCCGCCGCCCTGTTGAAGCAGGTGTTCGACATCACCGGCCGCGAGGCCGACATCGGGTTCATCGGGTTGGCCGAGTTCCTGCCCGCAATCCTGCTCGTCCTGGTCACCGGAGCCGTGGCCGACCGCTTCGACCGACGGCGGGTGGGAATCGTGGCAGTGGGTGGCGAACTGCTCGGCTCGCTCGCGCTGATGGCCTACGCGCTCACGGATCCCACTGCGACCTTCCCGTTGTTCGTCATCGCGTTCGTCTACGGCATCGCCCGGGCATTCCAGGCGCCGGCGCTGCGGGCGATGCCGCCGATGGTGGCCCCCGAGGGCGGCCTGCCGCGCACGATTGCGCTGTTCTCGGCCACCTGGACCGCTGCCATCATCATCGGCCCGGCTGCATCGGGATTCCTGTACTCGATCGACCCGTGGGTGGCCTACGCCGCATCGTCCGGGCTGATCTTCGTCGGCTGGCTCGGGCTGTTCCGGCTGCAGTTCCTGCGCACTCCCGAACCCCCGCCGCCCGACCAGCGCCCCAGCCTGCGCTCGGCGATGGAGGGCCTGCGGTTCATTCGGCGTACCCCGGTGCTGCTGGCGGCCATCTCGCTCGACCTGTTCGCCGTGCTGTTCGGCGGTGCCGTGGCGCTGCTGCCGGTGATCGCAGAGGAGCAGCTCGGTGTGGGCGACATCGCCTACGGCTGGTTGCGTGCCGCACCTGGGATCGGTGCGGCGGCCATGGCCGTCGCACTGGCGGTGCGGCCGGTGCAGCGCCGGGTGGGTGTCACGCTGCTCGTCTCGGTCGCCGTTTTCGGCCTGGCAACCATCGTGCTCGGCCTCACCCACAGCTACACCGTTGCGTTCCTGAGTCTCGTGGTGCTGGCAGCCGCCGACATGGTGAGCGTCTTCATCCGCAGCTCGCTGGTTCCGCTCGTCACCCCCGACGAGAAACGCGGGCGCGTGCTCGCCGTCGAGAACGTCTTCATTGGCGCGTCGAACGAGCTGGGCGCGTTCGAGAGTGGTGTGGTGGCCCAGGCCATCGGTACACCCGCCACGGTGGTGGGAGGAGGGATCGCCACCCTGCTCGTCGTGGCAGGGTGGGGTGTGGCCTTCCCGTCGCTGCGCGGGATCGACCGTTTCGAGGATCTCGACGAGGCGCAGTCGTAGCTCGCCGGCCTAGAGCGACGGAGGTGCGATGGCCGGATCGATGACGGGCATCGTCGCCTGCGGTTGCAGCAGCCGCAGGGCCGGCAGCTCGACGCTCTTCACCACGAGGGTCGCCGAGCCGTCGAGCAGGTTCCACGTCCACACGTCGGCCGGGCCGTCGCAGCCGAGTGCGCGTGCCGTCACCACGAGGCGGGTGGCGTCGAGCCAGCCGAGTGGCGCCACCGACAGGGTCTCCAGCGGCGTGCCGACGCCGGCGACGACCGCACTGCCGAGTCGCTCGTCGAACACCCAGGTGTCGGTGACGCTGTTGCACAGGCCGCTTTTCCACGCGACTGCCGAAGCCGAGGGGCCGGGGATCACCTGCAGCAGCGGGGCTGGGGTCGACGACACCTCGCTGAGGGCGAGGTCGGAGAGCGACAGACGGTGCAACGCGAACGAATCGCCGCGGGTGCTGATGAGGTATGCCGAACGGCCCGACGGGTCGATGGCCAGTTCCTGCACGGTGCGATCGGCGGCGATGAACAGCAGCGGCCGGCCGTTCTGCCCCGTCGGGTCAGCGGCGAACAGGCCGGTCACCTCGTCGTTGGTGCGGCCCACCGCCAGCAGCGCCTGCCCCGACGGATGCGATGCCACCAGCCAGGTGCGCGGCAGGAACGTGATCTCGGCGCGCTGACTGCCGTCGGCCGCGCTGCGGCGGACCAGCGTCTTGCTCGACGGGGTGGGGGCGATGAGCGCATCGCCCACCGGGTACTCCCACACCATGCGGGTGGTTGCGGGGTCGAACCCGCTCGACCTGATGCCGCCGACGTCGAACACCGTGGCCGGGTTCAGCAGCACCCGGTTGGCGACGGGCGACCAGCGCATGACACCGCGTTGACTCAGCTCCAACTCCGCCAGGCACCGCACCGTTGTCGCGTCGAACGTCGTTCCGAACAACCGGTTGCCGAACACGAAGGTGAGTTCACCCTCGGCCGGTGCGTCGGCGTAGGCACAGTCGCTCTCCGGGAGGGCGACGAGCAGAGGGTCGTTCGGGTCGCTGCTCGGAGCCGTCGTCGTGGTGGCCGCCAGCGTGGTGATGGGCAGCTGGTCGGGTGGGATGAGTGGCACCATCGAGGTGGGTGCAGTGGCCTGGTTCACCGTGCAGGCGGCGGGTACCAGCAGGAGGCAGGCGACGCCGGCGAGTGCAGCGCAGCGGCGGCGCGCGCCTCGGCTCTGGGGGGTCATCGAGCTCGCCTCACGACACGATGTTGCCAGAGCGCGAGCTCAGATGCGGCGCAGCGGTCATCGATAACGGTTCGCACACGAGCGCGTCGTTCACCCGGCCAGGGTGGCGAGCGGGGCCGACCGCCTCTGCCACACTTGTCGCCGTCAGATCCAAGAAGAGCAGGGGACACCACATGGCAGACACAGCCGAGGCGCCGAAGAAGGGCCTCATCCAGGAGTTCAAGGATTTCATCACCACCGGCGATCTGATGACGATCGCCGTTGCGTTCATCATGGGCGTTGCCGTCAAGGCCTTGATCGATTCGTTCGTCAACGACATCGTGATGGGGATCATCGGCCTGATGGTGAAGTGTGAGGACATCCTCGGTCCCGAGGGCAAGCCCACCGGGAAGAAAGACTGCACCGGTATCGCCGGGAAGGCCTACGAGACGGTGAAGTGGGGCGCGTTCATCAACCAGATGGTGGTCTTCGTGCTCACCGCGCTGGCCGTGTTCGGCCTGGTGAAGTTCTATCGGGCAGCCACCAAGCGCGATCTCTCGACCGCCGGCCCGACCCAGGTCGACCTGCTCACCGAGATCCGCGACGAACTGAAGTCACGCAACTCCTGACGTCGGTTGTCACCGACGACATATCGGAGGTGACTTGCTTCCGGTCGGCCCACTGGGTCGAATAGAGCGCTCATGACTGTTCGACGCGAGGTGGTGGCAGCGCTGTGCGCCGTCGTATTGGTGGCTTGTTCGGCCATCGGTGGCGACGGCGACAGCGCGGCCCCCACCTCGGTCGCCGTAGCAGCGAGCCTGGGTGTGGGGCCATTGCCGCCCGTGTTGTCGACTGTGGCCCTCCCCATCGGCACCACCACGTCCGTCGAACCCACGGCCACCAGCAGCACCGCTCCGGCCACTCCGTTGGTGCAGTTGGGGCAACTCGTGACCGGAAACCGGGTGCTGATGATCGGTGACTCGATCCTGGCGTCGGTGTCGAAGCGCTATGGCAACGAGGTGTGTCGGACGATGACACCCCTCGGTTGGCGGGTGGAGATCGAAGCCGAGGTCAGCCGGTTCATCGACTTTGGGTTCATCGTCGCCGACACGATGCTCGAGCAGGACTGGGACGCCATCGTCATCTTCCTCGGCACCAACTACAACCGAGACGCCAAGCAGTACTTCAAGCTGATGAACCGGTTGATCAACCGGTTCGGCGACCGACCGGTGGTGGTGGTCACCGTCAGCGAACGCAACGACGACATGGTCGAGGTGAACCAGATCCTGCGCGCCCTCGACGAGACCTACGCCAACGTCAGCATCGTCGACTGGGCGGCCGCCACTGCAGCCGACCCAAGCCTGCTGGTCGACGACTCGATCCACCCCAGCGAGATCGGCCGACTCTCGTTGGCGGTGCTGTTGACGCAGCGCTTCGGGACGGCTCCACCCGGCAACGGTAAGGGGCGTTGTCTCGACCAGGTGTTCGTCGACGACACCGGTGGCATCCCTGGCTTCCCGACGACGACCACCAGCACCTCGGTGCCAGACGCGTCACCCACATCGTCCACCACCTCGACCGTGCCCAAGTCGACCACGACTGCTGCACCCACCAGCACGTCTGCACCCACGAGCACGGCTGCACCCACCAGCACGACCGCACCGCCGACCGCACCACCGTCGGAATAGGCGCGTCAGGGCGCGAGCGAACGGAACGGAGCGACGGGCAGGTTCCGCACGACGCCGTACGCGAGTACCAGCACGAGTAGTACCTGCGCCCATCGTTCGGGCATGCGCTCGAACGGGTTGCGTACCGGCCGGCCCCAGCAGCGCAGCGCCCAGGCGGCCCAGGCCACGACGATGCCCACCAGCGCCAGCGGGGTGAACAGGTTGTAGCCGAGTGCCTCGAACGGGTGGCCGGTGAACAGCGCATGCGTGCCTCGTGTGAGGCCGCACCCTGGGCACCACAGGCCGGTGAGCCGGTGGAACGCGCAGGGGATGAAGCGGCTGCCGGGAGCGCCGGGTTCGTTCAGCGCCGTGTACACCGCAGCCCCCGCCAGCGCACATCCGCAGGCTGCGGCGGCGAGGCGATCGCGTGTACGGGGCGCGACGACATCGGCGGCAGCGTCGGTGGCGGCGGCGGCGTCCATCGGTGAGCGAGCCTACCGACGGGCCTTCGCCAGTACCCTGCAGCAGATGTTGCAGGTGCGCCAGGTGTCGGTGGAAGTGGGGGGCCGCTTCGTTGTCGACGGTGCTTCGTTCACCATCATGCCGCGCGACAAGGTAGGCCTGGTCGGCCGCAACGGGGCCGGGAAGACGAGCTTCTTCAAGGTGCTGGGCGGCGAGACCGAACCGGCGCACGGCAGCGTGGTGCGCAAGGGCGGCTTCGGCTACCTGCCGCAAGACCCACGCATCGAGGGCACCGAGGGTCGCAGCGCCATCACCCACATCCTGTCGGGCCGGGGCATCGACGACGCACTGGTGCGCATCGAGAAGCTGCGCATCGCCATGGAGGAAGACCCGAGCGACCGCAACGTCGCCCGCTACAGCCGCGCCCAGGACGAGTTCGCCACCTCGGGCGGCTATGCGGCCGACAGCGAGGCCCGCTCCATCGCCCATGGCCTCGGCCTGCGCGCCGATCGGCTCGACCTGCCCATCGACGTGCTGTCTGGTGGCGAGCGGCGGCGGGTGGAGTTGTCGCGCATCTTGTTCGCCGGCAGCGATGTGCTGCTGCTCGACGAACCCACCAACCACCTCGACGTCGACGCCAAGGAATGGCTGCTCGGGTTCCTGCGCAACTACCGCGGCGCGCTGCTGGTCATCAGCCACGACCTCGAACTGCTCGACGAGGCCATCACCCGCGTTCTGCACCTCGACCGCCCCGCGGAGGATGCCACCGGGCACGTGGTCGAGTACAAGGGCACGTACAGCCAGTACCGCACCGCCCGGGCACTCGACGAAGAGCGCATGGCCCGCAAGGCGGCCCTGCAGGGCAAAGAGATCGCCCGCCTCCAGTCGGTGGTCGACCGCTTCGGCGCGAAGGCCACCAAGGCGGCCATGGCGCACAGCAAGGAGAAGCAGATCGCCCGGCTCGAGGCCGAGCGGGTGCATGCCCCCAATGCCGAGCGCACGCTGAAGGTGCGCTTTCCCGACCCGCCGTCGTGCGGTGTCACGGTCATCGAGGCCACGGGGCTGTCGAAGGCCTACGGCGGACCGGCTGTGTTCGAAGACGTCTCGTTCGATCTCGGCCGCGGCGAGCGCCTGCTGGTACTGGGCCTGAACGGTGCGGGCAAGACCAGCCTGCTGCGCATCCTCGCCGGTGAGACCGAGGCCAACCTCGGCCAGATCCGCTTCGGTCACGATGTGCACGTCGGCTACTACGCGCAGGAGCACGACAACCTCCTGCGCCACGAGAGCCTGCTCACTAACATGCGCACGGCTGTGCCACCCGGGGTGCAGCTCACCGAGACCCAACTGCGCGGGTTGCTGGGCATGGTGGGTCTGTCGGGCGAGAAGGTGAACCAGGAGAGCGGCACGCTGTCGGGCGGCGAGAAGACGAAGCTCGCGCTGGCGATGCTGATGGTGGGCCGCAACAACCTGCTGCTGCTCGACGAACCCACCAACAACCTCGACCCGCCCAGCCGCCAGGCCGTGGCCGATGCGCTCAGTGCCTGGAAGGGCAGCATCATCGTGGTCAGCCATGACCCCGAGTTCGTCGAGCAGCTGTCGCCCACGAAGGTGCTGCTGTTGCCCGACGGCGAGCTCGACTACTTCAACGCCAGCTGGCTCGACCTCGTCGATCTCGCCTAGTGCCGACCGCCTGCCCAGTGCTCAGTCAGGCGGGGCGATGCGGGTGCCGTCGTGGTGCTCGGTGATCCAGATGCCGTCGTCGCGGAGGTAGGTGCGGACACCCGCGGCGTAGCGCCAGGGGTTGTGGTGGTCGCACACCGGCCCGCCGTTGATTGCCGAGGTGACGCCGCCTCGGCTGTGGGGGACGAGATGGTCGAGTTGCGACGTGCTGGCAGGAGCGAGGCAACCGGGGTGAGTGCAGGTGGTGGAGGTGAGTCGAATGGCATCGGCGAGCGGGCCGGTGAACAGGCGCTGCTTGGAGGTCATCGCCACGGCCCGGCCGGTGGTGTCGGTGACGATGCAGCGCACGTGGTTGGTGAGACTGGCGAGCACGACATCGCGTGGGTGCACCTGGGTGCCGTCGATGGTGTGCGACCTGCCGCGAGCTGGCCCGAACGGTTCGATCTGCGGTGCCACCCCCGGCATGCCGCTGATGCGGTCGAGTTGGTGGAGCCAGGTGGGCAGATCGGCGACGATGTTCACCACGGTCGACACGCCACCGGCTGGGTTGCCGGCCGGATCACCCGTGACGAGTCGTTGCAGTGCGTCGTAGCGGCGCTGGGTGTTGGTGCGGGCGAGCACGTCGTGGCACACGGCCTCGCCGTACTGCTGCTTCGCCGCCTGCCAGTCGTGTTCGAACTCGATGCGCTCGAGCCGTTGCAACTCGGCCTGCCAGGCGGCGCCGTCGATGGCGGGTCCGGTGAGGGTGAGGCGGTACTCGGTGTCGGTGAACACGAGCGAGGCGTGTCGGCCGGCGGGGTTGGGCAGCGTGCCGTCCTGGTCCATCAGCAGTCGCCACGACCTGCAGTAGTGCTCGAAGTGGTGGTACGACATCTCGCTCGCGTACTGGAAGAACGAATCAATGAACTCAGGCACGTGCCGGCCGACCCGTGGTGCGCTGAACAATCGACCCAGCAGATGGGCCTGCGCCACGCCGAGACGACCGGAGAGCAGCCGATCGATGATCTCGGGAACCTGCTGGGCGAGCTTGGTGAGCCCGCGTCGCGACCTGGCTTCGCCGGGTTCCCAGCGCAGTTCGCCGCGACCCCAGGCGGCCACATCTGTGTAGCCGTTGGCACGGTAGAGGCCGCGCCGGTCGATGTCGATCAGTGACCGGAGCAGCAACCCTTCGGCGCGGCGGCGGAGCAGTTCGTGCTCGCGGGCCGCGTCGAGCAGCACCTGATCGCTACCGACATCGACGTCGGTGTCGATGACCGTGTGCATGTGCATCCTCCCCTCCACACCCACAGCCGAGGCCGCGGTGTGGTGATCGTGTGACGTAGTCGAAGGGCCGCAACGACCCGATACGGGCGGTGCCGGGGGAAGACAGCACCACCGTCGCCAGTGTGCACGAGCGGTGTGACAGGGAACGCAACGACGCCGCATGCGATCGTGCCTCGGGCCCACGGCTACGGTGCGCCCATGCGCATCGGAATCATGGGGGGTGCCGTCAACGACGGCACGATCGATCAGGCAGTCGACGAAGCACGACAGATGGCGGCCGATGGCCTGCACACCTACTGGGTGCCGCAGATCTTCGGGCACGACGCCCTCACGGTGTTGGCCGTCATCGGCCGCGAGGTGGAGGGTGTCGAGGTTGGCACGGCAGTGGTGCCCACGTATCCGCGGCACCCGATGATGCTCGCCCAGCAGGCGCTCACCGTGCAGGCGGCGACTGCCCGCAACGGCCAGCCCGGCCGGCTGGCGCTGGGCATCGGCCTGTCACACCAGATCGTCGTCGAGATGATGTGGGGCCTGTCGTTCGACAAGCCCGTGCGTCACCTGCGCGAGTACCTGTCGGTGATGATGCCCTTGCTCGAGGGGCAGCCGGTGGGCTTCCAGGGCGACGACTACCGGGTGCAGGGTGCGGTCACCGTGAACGGTGGCTCGCGGCCGTCGGTGCTGGTGGCGGCGCTGGGAACCCAGATGCTGCGGGTCACCGGAACCCTGGCCGACGGTACGTCGACCTGGTGCACCGGACCGCGCACGCTGGCCGACCACACGATCCCCACCCTCCGTCAGGCGGCGGCCGACGCCGGTCGGCCCGAGCCACGCGTCGTGGCCGGTGTGCCGGTGTGCGTCACCGACGACGTCGGCGCCGCCCGGGTGCGCGCCTCGCAGGTGTTCGCCATCTACAACACCCTGCCGAGTTACAAGGCGATGATGGAAAAAGAGGGCGTGGCCGGGCCGAGCGACCTCGCCATCGTCGGCACCGAGGCCGAGGTGGTCGACCAGCTCCGCGAGTTCGGTGCCATCGGCGTCACCGACCTGAACGCCGCTGTCTTCCCCGGCAACCCCGAGGAAGCTGCCCGCACCCGTGCGGCACTGCGTTCGCTGCTGTAGCCATGGGCGCGTACGAGGGCTACCGAGCTGTGTCGGTGGAGGTGGTCGACGGCATCGCCACCGTCACCATCGACAACGGACCCGTCAACCTCTTCGACCTCGTGCTCTACCCCGACATGGTGCGTCTCGCCGGTGAACTGGCGGCCGACGACGACGTGCGCGTGGTGGTGTTGCAGAGTGCCAACCCGGCGTTCTTCATCGCCCACTTCGACGTGTCGCTCATCCAGCACATCCCCACCGGCATGGCTGTACCCACCGAACTGAACGACTTCCACGCGATGTGCGAGGCGTTCCGCACGATGCCCAAGGCCACCATTGCCGTCATCGAGGGCCGCGTGGGTGGTGGCGGCAGCGAACTGGCGCTCAGCTGCGACATGCGGTTCGCGGCGCTGCCGTCCGACGGCAGATCAGGGGCGGTGTTCAACCAGCCCGAGGTGGCCCTCGGCATCCTGCCCGGTGGCAGCGGCACGGCACGGCTGCCCCGCTTGATCGGCCGATCGCGGGCACTCGAGGTGATCCTCGGCTGCGACGACATCGACGCCGCCACGGCCGAGGCGTGGGGTTGGGTGAACCGGGCGCTGCCCGCCCACGAGGTGCGGCCCCTCGTCGCTCGCCTCGCTCGCCGAATCGCCGGTTTCCCGCCGCACGCGGTGGCCGCAGCCAAGGCCAGCGTGCTGCGCGCCGAGAAGGACGTCGTGCCCGATCTGCTGGCCGAGGCCTACGCCTTCAACGGCACGCTCGACCACGACACCACCCGTCACGCCCTGCAGGCGTTTCTCGACCACGGCGGCCAGACGGTCGCCGGCGAGAGCCGCCTCGGCGACCTCGCCACCGAACTCAGCTGAGCGCCACCGGCGTTCCGCCGCCCTGGTAGGGCTTGTTCACGAGGTCGAAGAAGTCGTTGCCCTTGTCGTCGACGACGATGAAGGCCGGGAAGTCCTTGACCTCGATCTTCCACACCGCTTCCATGCCGAGGTCGGCGTACTCGAGCACGTCGACCTTGGTGATGCAGTCCTGGGCCAGTCGGGCGGCCGGGCCGCCGATCGAGCCGAGGTAGAACCCGCCGTAGGTCTTGCAGGCGTCGGTGACCTGCTTCGAGCGGTTGCCCTTGGCCAGCATCACGAAGCTGCCGCCGGCGGCCTGGAACTCGGCGACGTAGCTGTCCATGCGGCCTGCCGTGGTGGGGCCGAACGAGCCGCTGGCCATCCCCTCGGGGGTCTTGGCCGGCCCGGCGTAGTAGACGCAGAAGTCCTTCATGTACTGCGG
>JBAXSU010000042.1:0-20216 GCA_037130535.1 Actinomycetota bacterium | reverse complement strand
GCGGCCGTACAACTCGATGCCGCTGCGCACCACGATGCTCTCGAGCGAGCGACATTCGGCGGCAGCACCGATGAAGGCGGTGGCAGCGGTGTCGGTGAACGACCGGGCGAGGTCGGTACCGACGCGGGCATCGGGTTCCCAGACCGCAAGATGGACGAGGACGTGCGGATCGAACGTGGTGACCACGTCGACGATGCGGTCGCGGTCGGTTGGTTCGATGCGGTGGAACTCGGCGCGTCGCAGTCGCCGACGCGGCGGATCGATGTCGATCCCCATCAGCGCACCAACCCACGGTTCGGCTTCGAGCATGGATGCGACGAGCGAGCCCAGCTCGCCCCCCATCCCGCTCACGAGTAGCCGTTGGCCCCGCATCCGATCACCCTATCCCTGGTCGGTCGGATCGGCAGTACCACGACCCGTGCACGCCGGGTCGAAGGGGTGTCACCGGGCGTTCCGTGCAGGACGTCTGTCAGGGGATGTGTCTGCCGGTCGTCAAGCATCCAGCCCGCCCGTCGCGCCCTGGGTGAGGTGTGTTCAGGCTTTCCTCAAGAAGCGCTGTCGCGGCACAAGCCCCCGCACGACCCCTCCGATACCCCCTTGCAAGGCGAGAACGGAGAGGAGGTCGGCCGTGGTCATGGAACTGTCGGGCAATCATCAAGAACACCGGTCGACGGGTCTTCGATGGCATCGGCGGGCGGCCTCGCTCGGCCTGACGCTGCAGTTGGCGGTAGGCACGTTTGCCGTCACGGCGTACGCCGGAAACGACAACGGCTCCGCCTCCGCAACGGCAGCGGCACCCCGCAGGTCACCCGCCTGCACCAACCCGTATGTCGTCGCCGCGGGTGACAGCTGGTGGGGTGTGGCCCGCAAGGTGGGCGTGTCGATGGACGCACTGCTCAGCATCAACGCCGCCGTACAGGCGACACCCATGTACGTCGGCACCACCATCTGCCTGCCCGCCGGGGCGGTGCCCAGCACCACGGTTCCGGCCACCACGGTTCCGGCCACAACGGTTCCGGGTTCGCCCACCAGCACCGTGCCCTCTCCTACCACCACGGTGCCCCCCGTCCTCGTCGAGATGGCGGCCTTCCCCGCGCAGGGTCCGTGCTGGTACACCGACACCTGGCAGGCGCCGCGCGGCGGGGGTCGCAAGCATGAGGGTGTCGATCTCATCGCTCGTTCGGGCCAGTACCTCTATGCCGTCACCGACGGCACTCTCACCCGACAGAGCCTCGACCGGCCGGGTTCGCTGTCGGGCAATGCCTGGTGGCTCACCGCCGACGATGGCACGTACTTCTTCTACGCCCACCTCGCTGCCTTCGCTCCTGGCCTGCAGGTGGGGTCGCGAGTGAAGGCCGGGCAGGTGATCGGTTGGGTCGGCCGCACGGGCAACGCGTCGTCGCCGCACCTCCATTTCGAGATCCACCCCTACGGAGGCAAGGCCATCAACCCGACGGCCTCGATCCGTGCGGTCGATGCGTGTCGGGTGACTGAGCCATTGCCTCAGCCCGATGGCGTGAGCCCGCCCATCATGCCGCCGGTCACCACCGGGCCGCCTCCGTCGACACAGGCCCCCACCGTGCCTGCCCCCACCGTGCCTGCCCTCACTGTGCCTGCTCTCACAACGCCCGCGCCCCTCACGCCCGCGGCGGGCACGAGGTGGCAGTTCATTGCCCCGAAGACCGCTTATGACTCGGCCTGGGGTGCCGTTCCGATGGCCGGTCAGAGCCGCCAGAAGATCAGGGTCGACCAGTTGGCCGGCGTGCCAGCAGGCACGCAGGGCGTCATCGTGCGCCTGACGGCCAAGAGCGCCGGTCTGCCCGGCTACCTGGCCACCTACCCGTGCGACCTTCCGGCTGCCCCCGGCGTATCGCAGGTGAGCTACGGCGTCGGCGAGACGTCGGTCGGCACCTCGGTGGTCGAGGTGGTGAACGGCAGTATCTGCCTGCTCGTCAGCACCGCTGCCGACGTGAAGGTAGAGGTGCTCGCCGCACAGGCCGCGACAGGTGTCGGTGTGCAACCCGTCAGCGCCAGTCGAGTCGTCGACACCCGCAACACTGCTCGTCTGACCGCCGGATCCACCCTCACGCTCACGCCCGCCATGCTCGGCGTGGCCGACGGCACTCAGGCGCTCACTGCCTCGATCACGGTGGTGAACCCTGGTGCCCCTGGCACGCTGTCGCTCGGCTTCTGCGGGCAGGGCCCATGGCAGACACCCTTCACCGGCGACGCCATCTCGTCGTTCTCGATGACGATGCGGGTGAGTCCCTCGGGCTGGTGCCTCAGCAGTACGGTCGACACCGATGTCATCGTCGACGTCACTGCAGCCTGGGCCGGTGCCACCGTGCCGACGGCGGTCGATCCGGTGCGCATCTACGACTCGCGGAACATAGGCTCGAAGGTGTGGTTGTCGCCGGTGACGGTGCCCGTCGCTGGTGTCGGGGGTGTGTCGAGCTGGGCCACCACGGCGGTGCTGTCGCTCACCACCGTCAGCGGTGAGAAGGCGACCAGTGTGTTCGTGGTGCCCTGTGGCGAAGGCCGAAGCTCCGGGTCGGTGTCGGCTCAGTCGGCACAGCGGGTGTCGAGCGAGATGGTCGCAGTACGGCTCGGTGCCGGTGCGGTGTGCGTCTCGTCGATCCAGCCGGTCGACATCATCGTCGACGTGATCGCTGCGGGCTGAGCGGCGAGCGGTTCAGCGCAGGTCGGCGGCCATCAGCATGACCTCGCGCCCGAAGGGGTCGAGCGGACGCCCGGCGATGCGTTCGATCACGGTGATCGCCTGTGATGGGTCGTCGACCAGCCCGCTCCAGCGGATGTAGCCGCCCATGATGCCGACGATGCGGTCGTCGAGGTGCTCGCTGTGCACGATCACCTTTACGCCCGAACCGAGCAGGTCGTTCAGCTCGATGTAGAACGCGCGCAGCCACTCGCCCAGATCGTCGAGGCCCGTGAAGGGTCGGTGGCGGTACGGCAGTGAGAGTTCGTCGTAGTTGTGCAGGTTGTGCGGCGCCGGGATGATGCTGATGAGGCACCCGAACCCGTTCTCGCGCAGCCAGATGATCTCTTCCTGCCGACGAACGCGACGATGGTTGTCGCCGTAGCCGCCAGGACGCTCGCACAGGGCGAGCTTGTCCTTCATGATCCAGGTGAAGTTGCGAGGGGTGATCCCGAGGGCCCACTTCCCGCGAAGGCGAGGTGGCATCTGCTGCTCTACGGTCGGACTGACAAAGCGTGGCCAGGCTATACGGCCGTGGCCCCGATCGGGTCAGGCGAACGGCCTGTCGTGCGTTATCAGTGACAATCGTTGCCTGGAACGGGCCACACGGTGTCCTCCCGCCACATCACATGCCGTTGATTCGCCTCGGGCGACCGCCAGCACTCGCTCGACGGTGGCCAGATCGGGTGGGTGCCCGGCCTGGTCGAGGCCGGTGAGCCAGCGGCGCACGGCGCGTCGGGCCAGCGGTGGCGGTGCAGCGGCGAGTTGCCGGGCGTCGGTGGGGTCGAGCGTGGCGGCAAGGGTGTCGAGCAGGTCATCGTCGGCGCGGAGGAGGTCGGCCTGTCGGGTGAGGACGGGAACCAGGTCGCGAGCGGCCACATCGGCCAGCTGTGGCAGCACCTCGTGGCGCACGCGGTTGCGCACGAATCGTGGATCGGTATTCGACTCGTCGTCGGCCGTGGCCATCCCGGCGAGCCGGCACACCTCCACAGTGTCGGCGCGGCGCAACCCCAGGAGCGGCCGCGTGGGTCCGGGCCGCATACCGGCCAGACCGCTCGCTGCTGCACCGCGCAACAGGTTGATGAGCACGGTCTCGGCCTGGTCGTCGGCGGTGTGCCCGGTGAGTACGTCGGCGGGCAGCACGGCATAGCGCGCCGCCCGGGCACGCGCCTCGAGGTTGGGGCCATCGCCCACGGCCACCGTGTGCACGGCGCAGGGCACGCCGAGGACAGCGGCCGTGCGCAGCACGAGCGCAGCATCATCGGCCGATCCGGGGCGCAGCCCGTGATCGACATGGGCGATGGCGACAACGCAACCTGCTTCGACGGCCAGCAGGGCGAGCGCCGTGGAGTCGGCGCCGCCGGAGACGGCACACGTGACCGCGGTGCCCGGTGGGGGGAAGGTGCACCGGGCGAGCAATCCAGCGATGCGTTCGGCCGCGGCGCCCGTGAAGCGGGCCGACGCGGCATCCACGCGGTGGTCAGTCCTCGCTGCGGAAGCGCTTGCCCGGGTAGCGCTGGGAGGTGACGCTCTTCAGGTATCCGGCCACGAGGGCCAGCACTGCCGCGGCGCTCCCGAGGGCGAGGAGCACGCCGAGCCACCAGTGCCAGATGTTTGCAGCGAACATGCCGCCAGCGTAGCCAGCCCAAGCCTTGCTCCTGCCATTCCTGGCGACCGTCGTGGTGGCGAGGTCAGGGAGCGCTGTCGAGACCGGCGGCGAAGTCGTCGCCGAAACAGGCCTCGATCTTCTCCATCAGGCCGGCCGGCATCTCGTCGCTGCGGCACTTGCGCGACACGGCCGACTTCAGTTCGTGGTGGAACTCGAACGCACCCTGGCAGTCGGTGCACACCATCAGGTGCTCGAGCACCTGGCTACGGGTGTCGTCGGCGAGTTCGCCGTCGAGGAACGTGAACAGTTCGTTCAGGGTCTGGTTGCAGTCAGCCATCGGTGGATTCGTTCATGTCTCGGTCGTTTCGGATTGGCTCGGCACGACGAGGCCGCGCTCCTGTGCGAAGTCGAACAACCGCTTGTGCATCGCCTTTCTTCCCCGATGGAGGCGTGACATCACGGTGCCGATGGGGATGTCGAGCATCTCGGCGATCTCTTTGTACGAGAACTCCTCCACATCGGCCAGCAGCACCGGCAGGCGGAAGGCTTCGGGCAGCTCTTCGAGCGCCGCCTTCACCTCGTCGTCGGTGAAGAGGTCGAGCAACTGGTCCTCGGCGCTGACCGATGCCGGGTTCACCTGCCCGATGCGGCGGTACAGGTAGAGATCCTCCATGTCGCCGAGGTCGGTCTCCTGCGGCCGACGCTGTTTCGCCCGGTAGGTGTTGATGAACGTGTTGGTGAGGATGCGGAACAACCACGCGCGCAGATTGGTGCCCGTTTCGAAGGTGCCGTAGCTGCGATAGGCGCGCAGGTAGGCCTCCTGCACCAGGTCTTCTGCGTCGGCCCGGTTGCGGGTCATGCGCAGCGCTGCGTTGTACAACTGCGGTGCGTACTGCATCGCTGCTGCGGCAAACGCCTGCTGGTCGGCCATGGGGTGACCCTATCGGGCGCTACCGAGTCAGGCGGATTCGGTGTGGTCGTGCTCGTCGAGGTGGGCGACGAAGTCGTCGACCGAGCCGACGAAGCGCTCGAGCATCGAGGCGAGGACGGCACGATCTGCGGGTGAGAACGAGCCCAGCAGATGCACCACCAGCTCCGCCCGACGCTCGGCCACCTCGGCATGGCGAGTACGACCCGCCGCAGTGATGGCCGCCATCACCACGCGGCCGTCGTCGTCGCTCGGCTTGCGGCAGGCGAGGCCGACGTTCACCAGACGCTGCATGGCCCGGGTAGCGGTCGACGGGTCGACGCGCAGTGCCTCGGCGAGGTCGCTCATCCGCCACGACGCCTGCGTGGCGAGCAGGTCGAGGGTGTCCATCTGTCCCTGCTCCAGCGCGTCGTCGCCGGTGCCGAAGAGGTGGTCGCGCAGTGCCGCCATCGATGCGCCGCGACGGATCTCGATCCAGGCCGCGCCGATGCGGCGGGCCAGTTCGTGACTGTCCGGGTCGCGCAGGTCGACGGGGTACTTGGGGGACATGGTCGCAGTAGGGTAGTTGCGATGAGCGATGAGCGCATTGACGGACCCGAGGTCTCGTCGCAGGGCCCGGGGTCGGGCGCGACACCGCTCGATGCGCTCGGGGTGATGGCCAGCCAGGACGTGATGCTGACGCCCACGCTGCGCCATGTGGAGATGTACACGATGCGCGGGCTGCTCAGCCTGCTGTGGCACGAACCGGGCGACGAGATGCCTCCCCGGCCGGCGGCGCTGGTGCTGTGCGGTGGGGCGATGGGCGGTCTGCTCGGTCCGGCCGACGGCTTGTACCACCGTCTCGGGATGGAGTGGGCGACGCGGGGTGTGCCGGTGCTGCGGGTGAGCTATCGCCGCCCGAACGACATCGAGGCATGCTGTATCGACACTGCTGCAGCGGTGCAGTTGGCAGTTGCCGGCGGCGGTGCCGAGCGGGTGGTGGTGATGGGCCACAGTTTCGGTGGTGCCGTGGCGGTGCGCGTGGGTGTGGGGCTGCGCGGCATCGTGTCGGGTGTGGTCACGTTCGCCACACAGTCGGCCGGTTGCGAGGTGGCCGGCGGGCTGCAGGGCACGCCGTTCCTGCTGTTCCACGGCGACCGCGACGAGATTCTGCCGTTCGAGACCAGTGCGATGGTGCAGGCAATCGCGGGGTACGGCGACCTCGTGCGCCTGCCCGGCGACGGTCATCTGCTGACCAAGAGCGGCGATGTGCTGTGGGAGCGCCTCGAGGAGTGGCTGCCCGGCCCACTCGGGCTCTGACCCGGGCAGCCGCCTGCTACGGCAGCGACGGGCGGATGAGGAACTTCTGGCCGGTGGCTTGGCGGGCGTAGGTGCCGATGGCGTCGAGGCTCAGCGCGCCGGCCAGCGACACCTGGTCGGTGTAGTGGCTGGCGAAGGTGGTGGTGAGCTCGGCCACCACTCGTGCACGCAGGCGCAGCATGCCCTCGAGGCCGAGCTTCTGCAGGAACGGGGTGAGCAGCCACCCGCCGATACCCCAGGCCATGCCGAAGTTGCGAACGAACTCGGTGGGGCTGCGGTCGAGGCCACCGTAGATGTACACCTGCTTGTGCACCGTCGAGCCGTAGCGGTTGTACTCGGTGGCCGTGGCGTTGGCGGCCGCTTCCATGCAGCCGAGGATCTGGCCGGCGAGGCGGCCACCGCCGGTGGCATCGAACGCCAGCGTGGCGCCGGTGGCAACGAGCGCCGCGGTGAGGTCGGCGGTGAAGGTGGGTGCGCTGCTGTCGCACACGTGCTCGGCCCCGAGTGAGCGCAGCAGCTCGACCTGATCGGGGCGGCGGACGATGTTCACCAGTGGCACGCCATCGGCGAGGCAGATCTTCACGAGCATCTGGCCCAGGTTCGACGCGGCGGCCGTGTGCACGAGGGCGGTGTGGCCCTCCATCCGCATCGTCTCCACCATGCTCAGCGCGGTGAGCGGGTTCACGAAGCACGATGCGCCATCGGCCGGGTCGGTGCCATCGGGCAGCACTAGGCACGACGCGGCGGGCACGCTGCGATATTCGCCGTAGGTGGCGCCACCGATGATGGCCACGGTGCGGCCCAGCAGTGCCTGCGCGTCGGGGGCCGAACCGGCGGCCACCACCACGCCGCACCCTTCGTTGCCCACCGGCATCGACTCACCGACGCGGGCGGCCAGGCCGGGCATCACCTGCGGCGCGATGGGTGCCGTCACCACGGGCGAGTCGGCGGGGCCGGTGGATGTGGCGCGGCTGACGTCGGCGGCGGCCAGCAGCAGGCCGAGATCGCTCGGGTTGATGGGTGCCGCGCCGATGCACACCAGCACCTCGTGCTCGGCAGGCTGCGGTGTGTCGACCGTGGCGATCGACAACTGCAGTTCGCCGTCGGCGGTGACGAGCGAGCGGATCTGGCGCATGGTGGCAGGGATGTCGACGGTCATGGTGCACTCCGATGGTTCGCTGGGCGGATCGCTGAGCGGCGCCACCCTACGACCAGCGTCGGCCACGGAGCATCAGCGGCGTCGGAAGCGGTCGATCTCGCGCCGATCCTTCTTGGTGGGTCGGCCGGTGGCGCGGTCGCGCACGAGGAACGGCGCCGCATGGTCGCTGGGCGGAGGAGGCGGGCTGTGGTCGACGATGCACTCGGCGGCGATGGCCGCGCCGACGCGCTTGTCGATGACGCGGACCACTTCGTAGATGCGCTTGCGATCCTGCCCGGTGACGGCCACGCGGTCGCCCACCTTCACCGGTGTGGCGGGTTTCGCAGGCGTGTCGTTCACACGTACGTGGCCTCCCTGGCAGCCATCGGTGGCAGCCGTGCGGGTGGGGTAGGCGCGCACGGCCCACAGCCACTTGTCGACGCGGGCGCTCTCCGTCACCAGTTGTCGCGCCCGCCGCTGCTGCGGCCCTGCTTCTTGTGGCCCTCGCGCCGTTTCGCGTCGAGTCGCCGTTCGACGGCGCCGCGTGTGGGTCGGGTGGCGCGTCGAGTCGGATCGGGTGGGCGGGCCGCATCGTCGAGCAGTGCGGCGGCGCGGGCGAGGCAGTCCTGCCGGTTGCGCCACTGACTGCGATGAGCCTGGCTGGTGACACGGAGGGTGTCGCCGAGTGCGTCGCGCAGGCGCTCGAGGGCGGCAACCCGGCCCCCCACCGCCGAGACGGCGATGGTGAGGGTGACCTTCGACGACGTCGTGTTCACATGCTGACCACCGGGCCCACCGGAGCGGGCGAACGACCAGTCGAGTGCTGCCGCGGGCACCACCAGACCACCCGGAGTGCGGAGTTCGTCGGATGCAGATGAAGCCGATGCCGATGAAGAAGATGGCGGTGAGGGAGTCATGCACACCTCCGACGATCACGTGGAGCCCAGAGAGGGAATCGAACCCTCGACCTTTTCATTACGAGTGAAATGCTCTGCCGACTGAGCTATCTGGGCGGCGAGCGGAGAGTCTAACGAGCCAACAGCCGCGTCTACACGTAGTAGCGCTGGTGCCAGATCCCGGTGGGGTCTTCGCCGGCCACGGGCATGCGCCAGGTCTGGATGCGGGTGGTAGGGGCGTCGAGGCGGATGGCACACAACGCACGGGGCTGGTTGCTGGTGGTGTCGACGTAGCTGTCGGCCCACTCGTCGCGGGTGTAGCGCTTGGCGATGCGCCGGTAGAGCGACTGCCAGGCCAGGTCGTCGCCCGGCTGGTGCAGCACCTCGACATGGCCCTGCACGAACACCTTGCGGTACGGGCTGGCCTCCTCGTCGATGCTGATGCTGGCTCGCGGGTCGCGCACGATGTTGTGCCAGATGACGGCGGGCTGACGGGGTGTGAAGCAGATGGCGCCGTCGTGGACGATGAACCACAGCGGCAGCACTCGGGGCATGCCGTCGGCATCGGTGGTGCCGATGCGGGCGAGATGGCCGGGCTCGTCGAGGAAGGCAGCGAGGTCGTGATCGGTCAGCTTGGGCACGCCGCGACCCTATCCGTCGGGTATCTGGCCGGCGGACGGTGGCCACCATTCAGACTCGCCACCAGCGGCCTCTACGAGCCACAGTCACTGGGAGGTACGGTGGGGGTGTGGCGCGGTGGCGATTCCTGGGAAGCGACCGCACCGCCGTGTCGACGATTGCGGTGTGCGTGGTGCTGATGACGTTGTGCTTCATCCTCGGCACACCCCGCAACGGGGGCCCCGACGAACCGAGCCACGCCGTGGCCTCGGCGGCGCTCGTGCGCGGCCAGCGGCCGCTGGTGTTCAGCGCCGACGTGGAACGGAACCGCATCTACCGGATGCCCGGCTACATCGGACGGCCCGAACCGGGGTGCTTTGCGCTGAAGCCCTCCGTGCCCGCCGGCTGTGCCGACTCCATCGCCATCGATCCCGCCGATGGCCTCGCGCTCTCGAGCGCTGGGTGGTACCCCGTCTGGGGGCATCTCGCGCCTGGGGTCGCATCGCTGGTTCCGTGGCCGGCCGGGTATCCGTACCTCGCCCGGGTCTGTGGTGCGGTACTGCCCGTCGCGCTCCTGATCTGGTCGTTACTCGCGCTCAGACGGCGCGGTGGCCACGGGGCGGTTGCTGCGCTGATCGGGTTCACGCCGATCGCCTGGTTCTCGCTCGGTGTCGTGAACCCGTCGTCGATGGCGATCACCGGTGGCCTGGCACTGTGGGTCGGCCTCCTCGGGGTCGACTGGCGGATGGCCGGACGCGATGCGCAGATCGGCTGGTTGGCCGTCATCGGTTTCGCTGCGCTGGAGTTGTCACGCCGCGATGGCACGCTCTGGGGATCAATGCTGGTGGTTGCGGTCTGTGCCAGTTTCGCGGTCCGGCCATCTCGGATGTGGGCAGCGCTGTCGCGGCGGGCCCAGTTGGTCACGGTCGCGATTGTCGTGCTTCAGGCCCTCGGCAAGATGAAGTCGGAAGCGGCTCGGGCAGACCTCCTTCTCGCGATGGCCCCACTGGTGCTGGTTGTCGTCGAATTGGCGATACGTAGTTGGAGCGCAGCGCGGGCGCGGTTCGAACGCAGCACCGTCGTCGCCGGGTGCCTCGTGCTGTGTGGTGGGGTTGTCTCACTCTGCGCGATCGTGCTCGACCGGGTCCGCCCCGACGGCCTGAGACTCGACACGCTGCGAATCGTGATCTCGTCGACGGGCAGCCATCTCCGTCAACTCGTGGGTCTCATGGGATGGCTCGATGCCCCGACGCCTGATTCGGCCGTGTTCCTGTGGTGGGTACTGATCGGGATGATGTTCGCGATCGCGATGATCACCCGGGTCCGCAGTGCTGTCGTAGCACTCATGTCGTTGGTGGCAGTGATCGTCGTGGCGTGGGTACTCGAGATCGGCGCCTCGCTGACGGAAGGGGCGATGTGGCAAGGGAGATACTCGCTGCCGCTCACCGTCGGCCTGCCGTTGCTGCTCGCCATGGCGTGGTTGGTCGAGGCGCCGCCACGTCGGGTCGTCATCACCCTTGCCACTGGTATGTGGATCGTCGTCAATCTTGCCTTCATGAATGTTCAGCGCCGGTGGGCCGTCGGGGTCCGGGGCTCGCTGCTGCCGTGGGAGTGGAGCACGTGGAACGCCCCGATACCGCCCCCGCTGCTGGTGCTGGTCCACCTGCTCGCCAGCGCCGCCCTGTTCGCTGCCTGCATCACTCGGTTCGATCGTGCTGGAGCGACCTCTGCGACTGTGGTGGTGCCCGGCTGAGCGAGAGCGGCCGCCCGGTCGCTGCCGATCGGCGGTGACTACAGCGACGGAAGGTCGAGAAGCAGGTGCTGCAGCAGCAGCGTCTCGTTGGGGTTGCGTTCCAACGCCTCGAGGGCGGTGTGAACCCGTTCGACCGCCCGAACGTGCACATCGGGGTGCACCCCTGAGCCGGCGACCGCCGCGTCGCGGTACACCCCGGCGATGACGGCGAGTCCGCTGCGCAACTCGTCGGTGCGATAGCGGCGCACTTCGCGCTTGTGTCGGTCTTCGAGCGCCTTGCGGCCACTGCCGCGTTCGCCCATCGCCGCGATGCGGGCCTCGAGTTCGGCCACCTCGGTGTCGTGCACCGACCCCAGCATGGTGGCAGCCAGATCGGCCACGGCAACGATCTCGTCGGCCACGGCGGCCGCCCGTGTGCCGGTGCCGTCGAGGCGTCGGGGCACCGAGGCGAACTGGTCGCGACGTCGGGCGAGGCCGGGGTCGCTCACCAGCACGCGGGCACGGTCGAGGTTGCCTGCTGCCGACCGTGCGGCGGCCGTGGCGGTGACGGCATCGGCGCCCTCGGCCAGCAGGACTCGTTGGATGGTGGTCTCGGGCACCGGCCCGAACTCGATGCGCACACAGCGCGAGGCGATGGTGATCAGATCGTGCGGCACGAAGTCGGCCAGCACGATGAACATCGTCGAGGTGGGCGGCTCCTCGAGTGTCTTCAACAGGCGCGCCGCGCCGTCGGCACTGAGCAGGTGGAACTCGTCGAGCACCATCACCTGGCGATCGCCCTCGACCGGGGCCCGCGAGGCGATGCGGATGATCTCGGTGATCTGGTCCTTGTCGAGCGAGGCGCCGACGCGGCGCACCTCGCGCACATCGGGGTGCTCGCCGGCGAGGGCCAACCGCCCGGTGCGGCTGTGGGCCGACTCGTCGCCTGCCAGCAGCAGCGCGGCGAACGCGCGCGCTGCGACATCCTTGGTGCTGCCCGGTGGCCCGACGAAGAGGTAGGCGTGCACCGGGTCGACCGCACATGCCCGCAGTGCGGCGACGGCCCGCTCCTGGCCGATGACGTGGTCCCACACGGTGGCGTCGAGGGAGAACAGGTCGTCGCTCATGCGGGCGCGAGCCCCAGACGTTCGACGACCGCGGCGACGATGTCGGCCTCCACATCGTCGATGGGGCGATTGCCGTCTACGACCACCCAGCGGTGCGGGTCGGCGGCAGCCATGTCGGCGAACCCGGCGCGCACCCGGGCGTGGAACTCATCACCTTCGCGTTCGAAACGGTCGAGGTCGCGGCCGCGCATGCGCTCGTCGAGCACAGCCGGGTCGACCTCGATGAGCACCACCAGTTCGGGCCACCACGAGTGCACGGCCCACTGGTTGATCTCGCGCACCTCGTCGAGCGCCAGCATGCGGCCATAGCCCTGGTAGGCGAGGGTGGAGTAGACGCTGCGGTCGCTCACCACATGGCGGCCTGCACTGAGCGCGGGTGCGACGACCTGCTCGATGTGCTGGGCCCGGTCGGCGGCGGTGAGCAGTGCCTCGGCACGCGGCGCGAGGTTGTGCACCGAGGTGTCGTGCAGGATCTCGCGGATGCGCCGGCCGATGTCGGTGCCACCGGTTTCGCGGGTGAGCACGGCGTCGAGCCGCGACGCGAGGCGGGCTGCCTGGGTGCTCTTGCCACAGGCCTCGGCGCCCTCGAACGCGATGTATCGCCCCGCTCCGGTCACGGCTGGCACGCTACCGGCCGGGTGGGGCACAGATCCGGAACGCTCAGGCCTGCTTGCGGGGGGCGGCCTTCTTGGCGGCAGCCTTCTTCGCTGGGGCAGCCTTCTTGGCCGCGACCTTCTTCACCGGGGCCTTCTTCAACGGGGCGGCGCGCTTCGCTGCGGCCTTCTTGGTGGCCGTGGCCTTCTTGGCCGCAGGGCCGCCCTTTTCGATGATGGCTTCGCGGCGGATGGCCAGCAGTTCGAAGGCCCGTTCGGGCAGCATCGCCTCGAGACGGTCGCCCTTGCTGAGCGAGGCATTGGTCTCGCCGTCGGTGACGTACACGCCGAACTTGCCGTCCTTGGCCACCACGGGCTTGCTGCTGACGGGGTCGGTACCGAACTCGCGCAGCGGACCTTTGGCGGCGAGGTTGGCGCCAGCGCCGCGGCGGAACTGCTTGGGCTGCTTGAAGATTTCAACCGCCTGCTCGAGCGAGATGGTGAGCAACTGCTCTTCGCTCGCGATGTTGCGGTAGTCCTTGTCCTTCTGCACATACGGCCCGTAGCGGCCGTTGTTGGCCACGATGGCTACGCCGTCGGTGGGGTCGACGCCCACGGTGCGCGGCAACTGCAGCAGTTCCTCGGCGTCGTCGACGGTGATGCGCTCGAGCGTCATCGTCTTGAACAGGCTGGCCATCTTCGGCTTGTCGAGCCCGCGCGGCGGGTTGTCGGCGGTGCCCCACTGCACATACGGCCCGTAGCGGCCGTTCTTGGCGAACACCGGATAGCCGTCGAGTTCGCCGATGGGCTCGTCGCTCTTCGGGGCGGCCAGCAACTTCAGCGCGACCTCGATGGTGAGTTCGTCGGGTGCCAGGTCGTCGGGCACGCTGGCGGTGTCGTCACCACGCTTCACGTAGGGCCCGTACTTGCCCGGCTTCACCACGATCGCCACCCCGGCGGGGTCGTGGCCGATGGGGAAGGTGTTGATCTCGGCGGCGTCGATCTCGTCGAGATTCTCGGCCACCAACTGCTTCAGGCCGGGCAGTGCGTCGTCGTCGCCGCCGAAGTAGAAGTGGGCCAGCCAGTCCTGCTTCTGCAGTTCGGCACGGGCAATGGAGTCGAGGTCTTCCTCGATGCGGGCCGTGAAGGCGTAGTCGACGAGTTCGTCGAAGTGCTTCTCCATCAGCCCCACCACGGCGAAGGCGGTCCAGGTGGGTACCAGCGCCTGCCCCTTCTTCCACACGTAGCCGCGGTCCTGCACGGTCTGGATGATCGACGCCCACGTGCTGGGGCGGCCGATGCCCAGTTCTTCGAGCTTCTTCACCAGCGATGCCTCGGTGTAGCGGGCGGGCGGCGAGGTGGTGTGGCCGTTGGCGGTGAGCGACTCGACGGGCACCGCCTGGCCGACGGTCAGCTCGGGCAGCAGCGCCTCGCGCTCGTCGGCGCTCGCCTCGCTCTCGTCGACCGATTCCACGTACACCTGGCGGTAGCCGAGGAACGTGATGGTGGTGCCGCTGGCAGCGAACTCGGTGTCGGTGCTGGCGCCGGCCACCAGCGCTGTGGCGCCCAAGCGTACGCTGACGGTGGTGCCCACGGCGTCGGCCATCTGGCTGGCCAGGGTGCGCTGCCAGATCATCCGGTACAGCGCCAGTTCCTGGCCGTTCAGTTCACCGGCCAGGGCGTCGGGCGAGCGCAGCGGGGTCGTGGGGCGGATGGCCTCGTGGGCCTCCTGCGCGTTCTTCACCTTGCCCGAGTACTGGCGCGGTCCCTTCGACAGGAACTGCGGCCCGTAGGCCTTACCCACCTCAGAGCGCACCGCGGCGAGGGCTTCCTCGCTGAGCACCACATTGTCGGTACGCATGTAGGTGATGTAGCCGCGCTCGTACAGGCCCTGGGCCAGGCGCATCACCTGGGCTGCACCGAGGCGCAGCTTGCGGCCACCCTCTTGTTGCAGGGTCGACGTCATGAACGGCGCCTTCGGACTGCTGCGGTAGGGCTTGTCCTCCACCGAACGAACGGCGAACGCCGCGCCCTGCAGCGCGTCGGCCAGCGCACGGGCGCGAGCCTCGTCGACCACCACCACCTTGGCGCTGGGCTGGCCGTTGCTGCCGAAGTCTTTGCCGGTGGCCACCTTGGTGCCGTCGAGCGCCACGAGCGTGGCGGTGAAGGCGGGTGCGGTTCCGGTGAGCAGTTCGATGTCCCAGTAGTCGGCGGCGACGAACACGATCCGTTCGCGCTCGCGCTCGACGATGAGGCGCACCGACGGGCTCTGCACGCGGCCCGCCGACAGGCCACGGTTCACCCGGCGCCACAGCACGGGCGACACCTCGTAGCCGTACAGGCGGTCGAGCAGGCGGCGGGTCTCGGCCGCATCGACGAGGCCGTAGTCGATGCCGCGGGGGTTGGCGACCGCCGCGTCGATGGCGCTCTTGGTGATCTCGTGGAACACCATGCGCTTCACGGGAATCTTCGGCTTCAGGTACTCGAGCAGATGCCAGCTGATGGCCTCGCCCTCGCGGTCTTCGTCGGTGGCGAGGTACAGCTCGCTGGCGTCCTTCATCGCCGCGCGCAGATCTTTCACCACGGTCTTGCCGCGCTCGGTGAGTTCGTAGGTGGGCTTGAACCCGTTGTCGACGTCGATCGACAGGCCCTTGCTGGGCAGATCGGCCACATGACCCACCGAGGCGCGCACGTTGAAGGCATTCCCCAAGAACTTGGAGATGGTCTTCGCCTTGGCTGGCGACTCGACGATGACGAGGGGCTTGGACATTGGCGTGTATCGCTACGGCAAACGCAGGGGGCTTGTCAAGGCAATCGGCGGATGACCGATCGGCGACCTGGTGCCGACCGGGCTCAACCGACCGATTCGCACAGTGCCCGCGAGCCGTCGACGTGCACGCCCACGCGGTCGCCGGGGGCCCGGTGGGCGTCGGCGCTACCGGGGGTGCTGACGGCCACCAGCGAGTCGAGCACGTCGAGGCGGACGGTGACCACGGTGGTGGCGCCCTGGAAGGTGGTGGCGGTGACCGTACCCGCCATGCCGTCGGCCTCGCCCACCAGCGACAGGTCCTCGGGGCGCACCAGCAGCGTGACAGCGCTGCCAACTGCTTGGCTGATCGTGGTGGCGATGGTGCGGCCATTCACCTGCACGGCATCCGGCCCCACGACCGTGGCGGGGATCGCGTTCATCGAACCCACGAACCGGGCGACGAAGGCATTGGCCGGGCTGCGGTACACCTCGGTGGGTGTGCCGAGTTGCTCGAGTCGGCCATTCGACATCACGCCGATGCGGTCGGAGATGCCGAGGGCCTCTTCCTGGTCGTGGGTGACGAACAGGGTGGTGATGCCCAGGTCGGTCTGGATGCGTCGGATCTCGTCGCGCAGGGTGAGGCGTACCTTGGCGTCGAGGGCGCTGAGCGGTTCGTCGAGCAGCAGCAGCTGTGGGCGCACGGCGAGTGCACGGGCCAGGGCGACGCGCTGCTGCTGGCCGCCCGACAGTTGGTGCGGGTAGCGGTTGGCCATGCTGGTGAGTTGCACCAGTTCGAGTGTCTCGCTGACGCGGCGGTTCCGCTCGGTCTTGTCGAGCTTGCGGGTACGAAGCCCGAAGTCGATGTTGCTGGCCACGGTGTGGTTGGGGAACAAGCTGTAGCTCTGGAACACCATGCCCATGTTGCGCTTGTGAGCCGGCGTACGGGTGATGTCGGCTCCGCCCACCTGCACGGCACCAGCATCGGCGAACTCGAATCCGGCGGCGATGCGCAACGCTGTGGTCTTGCCGCATCCCGATGGGCCGAGCAGCGAGATGAGCTCGCCGTCGCGTACATCGAGGTGGAAGTTCTCGAGCGCCACCGTGGGGCCGAACGTCTTGCGGATGCCCTGGAACGAAAGTGTGGTCATCAGTGCTTCTCTGCAGCAGCGGCTGCGGATGAGGCAGCGGGGACGAATGGGTGGCGTGGTGTCTTGCGGGGGCGGGTGAGCAGGCTGAGCATGACGAAGAGCAGGATGGTGACGATCAGCGCCAGCAGGTTGAGGCCGTAGCCCGCCTGTGGTTCGCGCCCGGTGAACGTGGCCTGGAACCGGGGCAGCGTTTCTTTCAGCAGGGTGTCGGCGATGGTGAACTCGCCGATCACCACAGCGGCAGTGAGGAACGAGGCCGAGATCATGCTGGTGCGCAGGTTGGGGATCAGCACTCTTCGTAGGGTGGTGCCCCAGCCGCCGCCCAGGCTGCGCGAGGCATCGACCAGGGTGCGCAGATCGATGGCCCGCAGGCCTGCGTCGATGGAGCGGAACGTGAAGGGCAGCGCCAGCACGACGTAGAACGGGATGAGCGAGTAATCGGAGTTGAGGAACCACTTCGCGTACGGCTTGATGACGAAGATGCCGGCAACCAGGGCGATGGGCGGGATCATGTACGGCAGCACAGTGAGGAACTCGATGAAGCCGCGCGCCTTGGGCACCCGCAGGTGCACCCAGATGGCCGTGGGCACCAGCAGCAGCAGGGTGATGAGCACGGTGCCGAGGGCCAGCTGCAGGCTCAGCCTCAGTGCCGGCCAGAACGCCGGATCCTCGAAGGCGAGCGTAAGGCCCTTCAGCGACCACTTCTTGAACAGAGTGCTTCCACCCAGGAGGATGGTGGGCACGTTCTGCAGCGCGTAGCGGGCCAGGGTGAGCAGCGGCGCCACGAAGAACGCGGCGCACAGCAGCAATACCAGTGTCGGCACGATGCGGCCGACCCACCGCCGCCGCCCGACCGGTCCACGGGCCGCTGACGGAGGCGTGGCGTCGCCGCCCGAAAGGCGCGGATCGATGATGTCGATGCTCACGACCGCCACCGTTCGGCGCGCTTGCGGGCCGCCCAGTACAGGGCCATGCACAGCACCATCGTGATGATCATCCATGCGGCCAGCGAGTAGCCCACGGCGTCTTCGCCGATGCTCACATCGCCGCCGAGGAAGAAGGCGATGCGCAGCGGCACGATCTTGGAGTTGTCGGTGAGGATGCGGGCCGTGGCGAACGCGCTGAACGAGTTGGCGAACAGCAGCAGGAAGCCGCCCAAGATGGAGGGCGCCAGCACCGGCAGGCCGATGCGTCGCCAATAGGTGAACGTGGTGCCGCCGAGGTTGGCGCAGGCCTCGCGCCAACTCTGCTTCAGGCCGTCGATGGCGGGCAGGGTGATGAGCACCATGAGCGGGATGTTGAAGTAGGCGTAGACGACGATGAGGCCGCTCACGTTGCCGAGGTCGAAGTCGCCCCCGTACAGGTCCCAGCCGGCGGCCTTGAGGATCTTGGTGAGCACGCCCTGACGTCCGAGCAGCGACAGGAAGGCGAAGGCGAGCGGCAGACCGCCCATGTTGGCGGCCACGCCGCTGAACGAGGCCACCAGGCTGCGCAGCCAGCGCGGCCGGGTGGCGGTGGCCGCGGCGTAGGCGAGCAGGGTGCCGAACACCACACCCACCAGCGCGGCGCCGGCCGAGAAGGTGATGGAGAACTTGAACGCCTCCCAGTTCTGCCCAGTGATGCCCTCTTTCAGAGCCGACAGCGACCAGCCGCTTTCGGTGCGGACCGAGTTGACGAACACGCTGGCGGCTGGCACGAAGAGGAACAGCACGAGGAAGAGCAAGAACGGCAGTAGGCCCAGCCAGGCCCAACTGCGCTTCGGGCGCGCAGACGCCGAGGGGGCCGCGCCAATGGCGCGGCCCCCTTCGGCAATGACTGCGTCAGTCGTAGTGACGGTCACTGATCAAACGATCAGGCGTCGGCAACCATCGGGCCCCACTGCTCGGCCAGAACGGCCTTGGCAGCGGAAATCTGGGCCGGGGTGAGGAACGACACCTGGTCGAGCAACTCTGCCGGCGGCAGGTTCTTGCTGATCTCGTCTGTGACGAGGCCACGCTCGGTGAGCGACACGATGCGGGCCGGCACAGCGCCACCCTCGAGGTAGCCGAGGGCGCCCTCGTCGCTGAAGATGTGCTCCATCCACAGCTTCGAGCAGGCCTGGTTGGGCGAGTCCTTGATGACGCCCTGGCCGTAGAAGCCACCGTAGATGCCGTCGCTCGGGAAGTTGACCTCGACCGTGAGGCCGGCGGCCTCGAGGTCGGCCTTCAGACCCGGAACGTTGTAGCTCCAGTCGATGGCGATCGGGGTCTCGCCCGACAGCACGGTCTCCTTGGTGACGTCGGTGCCACCGAGGTTGCCCGAGGCCTTCAGATCAGCGAAGTACTGGATGCCGGGCATGATGTCGTCGGCGCTGCCGCCGTTGGCGATGCTGGCAGCCATGACCGCGGCGAAGGCCGAGCCGGCCTCACGCGGGTCGCCGTTCAGCGCCACGAGGCCCTTGTACTCCGGCTTGGTGAGGTCGGCGAACGACTTCGGAGCGGTGGGGACGATGGTGGTGTTGGTGGCGATCGCCATGATGCCGTAGTAGGCGGCGGTCCAGTTGCCGTCCGCGTCCTTCAGGCCGGCCGGGATCTCGGCGTCGGTGCTGAGCACGTAGGGCTCGAACAGACCGGCGTCGACCATCTCCTGGGCGATGGCGGGGCTGACGTCGACGTTGTCGGGCATGTCGTCCTGGCCAGCGAGGGTCTGGACGGCTTCCATCTCTTCCTTCGACGAGGCATCCGGGCTGGCAACCGGGTTCTCGACGCCCGGGTACTTGTCGCGGAAGCTCTGCAGGATTCCCTTGTAGTTGGCCCATTCGTCGGGCAGGGCGATGAGGTTGACCTTGCCCTCGGCCTTGCACTCTTCGTAGAGGGCGGCGAGGGGGTCGTCGGTGGGGGCGGCCGTGGTCTCGGCGGCCATCGTGGTCTCGGCGGCCATCGTGGTCTCGGCGGCGGCCGTGGTCTCGGCGGCGGCCGTGGTCTCGGCTGCCGCAGCGGTGGTGCTGGTGCTCTCGTCGTCGCTACCGCAGGCGGTGAGCAGAATGCCCAGCGCTGCGAGGGCGGCGAACGCCTTCTTGGTTGATGTCATGGAATGCCTCTTGTTCACGGGGAGGGGTACTAGCAACGCGGACGGTAGCAGTGTGCGGTTCCCTGCCGTAAAGGCACAATGGACTCAAGACATCTATTTCCTGAATGAATGGTGAACGAATCCGGGTCAGACGAGCTGGGGCTCGCGGTCGCCGAGGGGGCGATCGTCGTCGTCGCCGTCGTCGAGTCCTGTTGCGTCGGCCTCGGCGTGATGGCCTTCCACCTCGATGCGCGGCAGGATGCGGTCGAGCCAGGCCGGCATCCACCAGTTGCGGCTGCCGAGCAACTCCATGGTGGCTGGCACCAGGATCATGCGCACGATGGTGGCATCCACCGCCACCGCCACCGCCATGCCCAGGCCGAACAGTTTCAGCTGTCGATCGTTGCCCAGCACGAAGGCACCGAACACGCACACCATGATGAGGGCCGCGGCAGTGATGACACGGGCGGTCGCGGCCAGGCCGTCGGCCACGGCGATGTGGTTGTCGCCGGTGCGCACGAACTCTTCGCGCATCCGTGACAGCAGGAACACCTCGTAGTCCATCGACAGGCCGAACACGATGGCGAACAGCATCATCGGCGCCCAGGCCTCGAC
>JBAXSU010000041.1:0-20448 GCA_037130535.1 Actinomycetota bacterium | reverse complement strand
CCCGAACTGCGCGGCGTGGTGCCCGGCCTCGGGTCGTACCCGCGGTGTTCGTGGGGGCTCGGCGTCGAGATCCACGGCGACAAGCAGCCGCACTGGATGGGCACTCGCAACTCGCCCGCGGCATTCGGTCATTTCGGCGGCTCGGGCACGATGATGTGGGTCGACCCCGCCGCCGTACCCGGCCGCACCGTTGCCGCCATCGCCCTCACCGACCGCCCGTTCGACGAGTGGGCTGACGATGCACTGCGGCTGTGGCCGGCCTTCGGCGACGCTGTCGTCGACGAGGTTGCGAACCCGTGACGTTTCAATCCGGCGACCGTGTGCGGATGGTCAGCACAGCCGAGGACGGCCTCCCCCTCGTCCGGTACGGCTCGGTGGGCGGGATGGCCGGCCGCGACGGGCCGGTCGTGGTGATGCTCGACGGCGAACTCGGTGGCGACATCGTCGACCTCAGCGAACTCGAGGCAGTCACCATCACCTCGGTCGAGTTGCGCCTACCCGGTGACGACCTGTTCGACGACCCGATGCTGCGTCACGGCCTCGCCGCACTCTGGCAGGCCGAGGCCGACACCGCGGGACTCGCCATCGATTCCCTGCACCCACTGCCTGCACCCCGACGCGATGCGAGTGATTCGTGGGTGCTCGCCGAACTGGTGGCGGGCGGCGAACAGTACGTCGTCAGGGCGACACGACTGCCGAACGACCCAGGCATCGTGGTGGTGAGGGCCGACCGACCGAACCGGTGGGACTGGTGAGCCGCGACCGCACCCCCGGTTGGAGCGTGCTGCTGTTCGCGGCCGTCGCCATCGGCGTCGCTAACAGCGTCGTGTACGGCCTGCTCGGCAATCTGCAAGACACCTACGGTTTCGGCGACGCCGGCCTCGGACTCATCGCCGGCGTCGGGTTGGTGGCCAACTTCGTGAGCCAACTCACCTTGGCACCCATCGCCGACCGCGGGCACACCCGGGCGTTCGTCACCGGCGGCCTCGCCCTTGCGTTCATCGGCAGCCTGCTGTTCGCCGTGTCGTCGACGCTGCCGTTGCTGGTCTTCGCCCGCGCTGTGGTGGGAGTGTCGAACGGGCTGTTCGCGCCAGCGTCGCGCTCCATCGCCGCCAGCATCTCGCCCACCCGGGCCGCCGAACGAATGGGCACGCTGAGCGGTGTCGAGTTCGCCGGGTTCATCGTCGGTCCGCTCATCGGCGGAATCCTCGTCGGTCCACTCGGGGTGCGCTGGCCGTTCGCCCTGTGCGGGATCGGTGCCGGGATCGGAGCGCTCGTCATCTCGCGGCTCACCCTGCCCGAGCCGCCGCGCACCACCGAGGTGCACCGCATCAGCTTCGACCTGTTGCGCCGCCGCGACATCCAGGTGGGGGTGGTGACGTGGATGGCGCTGTTCCTTCCCGTCGGCGTGTACGACACCATCCTCGACCGCTACTTCACCGACCTGGGCGCGCCCGAATGGCTGATCGGTATCGGCTTCCTGCTCTACGGCCTACCCTTCGCGCTGTTCACCACCATGGGCGGCCGACTCGCCGACCGGCACGGCGCGTTTCGGCTGTGCATGATCGCCCTCGCGTGCGTGGTACCGATCACCCTCGGCTACGGGGTGTTCGCCAGCGCGTGGGCCATGTTGCCGCTCTTCGTCGTCGAAGGCATCGCCCAGGCACTCGGCGTCCCTGCGGCACAAGCCCTGGTGGCGGCTGCCGCGCCCGTGGGTCGCAGTTCGGCCGCGCAGGGCCTGGCGGGCGCCATCAACCAGGCGGCGGCGGCCATCGTGGCGTTCGCGTCGCCGGTGGCCTATGCGCGGTGGGGTGGCAGCGGCACGTTCATCGCTACCGCGGTGCTGGTGCTGGTGGTGATGCTCGCTGCGCTGGCGCTGCAACGCACTGCGCAGCGAGCCGACACCGACGACGTATTGGTCAGCTGAGGCGCTCGACGATCATGGCCATGCCCTGGCCGCCGCCGACGCACATGCTCTCGAGGCCGTAGGTCTTGTCCTCCCACTGCAGGCCGTTGATGAGCGTGGTCATGATGCGGGCGCCGGTCATGCCGAACGGGTGCCCGAGGGCGATGGCGCCACCGTGGACGTTCATCTGCTTGTCGAGGTCGATGCCGAGGTGCTTGGCCGAGCCGATCACCTGGCAGGCGAACGCCTCGTTGATCTCGACGAGGTCGATCTGGTCGATGGTCATCCCGGCGATACCGAGTGCCTTGCGGATGGCCTCGATCGGGCCGAGGCCCATGATCTCGGGGTTCAGACCCGACACACCCGACGACACGATGCGGGCCAGCGGGGTGAGGCCCAACTCCTTGGCCTTGGTGTCGCTCATCACCAGCACCGCAGCGGCGCCGTCGTTCAGCGGGCAGGCGTTGCCAGCCGTGACGGTGCCGTCGGGACGGAACGCCGGCTTCAACTGGCTGACCCCCTCGTAGGTGGTGCCCGGGCGAGGGCCGTCGTCGGTGCTCACCACGGTGCCGTCGGCCAGTGTGAGCGGCGTGATCTCGCGGGCGAAGAAACCGTTGTCGACATGGGCACAGGCCAGGTTCTGGCTGCGCACACCGAAGCGGTCCATCTCTTCACGGCTGATGCCCTCGGCCTCGACCACGTTCTCGGCGGTCTGACCCATGGCGATGTACATGTCGGGCATGCCCTCAGGCGGGGTCCAGGTGCCCTGGCCACCCTGAGCACGCGCCGCGGTGCGGGCGCCCGGCACCTTGAACAGCGGGTTGGGCGCCATGTCGGAGGCACCAGAGGCGTAGCGACTGACGGTCTCGACGCCACCGGCGATGAAGCAGTCGCCCTCGCCGGCCTTGATGGCGTGGAACGCCATGCGGATGGTCTGCAGACTGCTCGAGCAGTAACGGTTCACCGTGACGCCAGGAATGTCGTCGAAACCGGCGAGCACGCTGATGACACGGGCGATGTTGAAGCCGCCCTCGCCGGCGGGCTGGCCGATACCCCACATCACGTCGTTCACGTCGGAGGCCTGCACCTGGGGCGCCTTGTCCATCAGCGCCTTCAGGATCTGGGCGCTCATGTCGTCGGGTCGCAGCGAGGCGAGCGATCCCTTGTTGGCCCGACCGATCGGGCTGCGTGCGGTGGCGACGATGACTGCTTCGGGCATGGCTGGTTCCCCTTCGACTCGCGCTTGACCGCCCGGTCAAGCGAACGTCGGCATCGTACCCCACCCCACCTCACCCCCACCAACGCCGCGATCCCACCGCCGCGATGAGCAACGTGCGCAGCAGGTGCGCATCCTGCTCATCGCACCGGCCCGGCCCACCGCCGCGATGAGCAACGTGCGCAGCAGCTGCGCATGCTGCTCATTGCACCGGGATGGGGGCGGGGTCAGCGGGTGTTGACGACGCGGAACAACTCGGCGGCCGAACCTTCGGGCAGGCCGGCTGCTGCGCCGAGGGCGCGGCCCCATTCGCGAACCAGCGCCTCGGTGCGCACGGGGTCGGCGTGCTGGCTCTCGTGGCACAGGAGGGCTTCGATCTTGCGGTCGATCTGGGTGGTGATGTCGATGTAATCGACACCCCCGGGGTGGCCCATCACCCACACTTCCTCGACCGTCCACGGCTCGAGACCGTCCTCGAGCAGGCCGGGGAACGCGAACGGATTGCGCGAGTCGGGGTACACGGCACCGATGGTGGCTTCGCCAGCGGCGAGGTGATCGGGGTGGCTGGCGTAGATGCGGTCGAGGTTGCGCTCGGGCGACTGACAGGCCACCACCTGCGGGCGCACCTGGCGGATGACCCTGCTGATGTCTTCGCGCAGCGTGAGGTCGGCCACCACCCGGCCGTCGGGGTGACCGAGGAAGATGAGCCGCTCGACACCCACCGCCTTGGCAGCGCGGGTCTGCTCGGCGCGACGCAGCGCCGCCATGTCGGCACGCGACATCTCGCGGTCGCTGCCCCCGGCGTCGCCGTCGGTGACCAGGCAGTAGGTCACCTCCACGCCGGCATCGGCCAGCACCGCCATCGTGCCGGCCGACCCGAAGTCGACGTCGTCGGGATGGGCGGTGACCACCAGCAGTCGTTCGATCTCGTCCGGGCGAAGCATCATCTCACCCTAACGGCCCGCTCCCACACGCCCACGCCCACCTGCCGGGTCACAGATCGTGGAGGAACTCGCCGCGGGCATCGGCCGCCGCGATGACCCGTTCGAGTTCGTCGAGTTGCAGCGGATCGCGCAGGCCCAGCAACTTGGCGTAGAACCGCAGCCCCTTCGGCGTGCCCACCACCCGCACCGGGATGCGTTCGCCCAGATCGAGGCCGTAGCCGGTGGGGATGTCGACCAGGCTCACCCCGGCCGCATGCAGATCGTCCTCGTCGGCAGCCAACTCACCTGCCCCGAACCCGTACAGATCGGCGTCGACGAAGAACGTGAACTCAGCCACGATGAGACACTAGGTGAGACACAACCGGTACTGTCGTCTCATGGCAGACATCGCTCCCCTGGTCGACCCCACCGTCGATGCCGACTCGTTCGACCTCTCCGACCCGGAGTTCTGGACCGCCCCGCGCGATTACCGAGAAGGCGCGTTCCGGGCGCTGCGCCAGGCGCCCGGGCTGCACTTCTACGAGGAGCGGACGTTCGAGGACTCGCCGTTCCCGGTGGGGCCCGGCTACTGGTCGCTGGTGCGTCACGAAGACGTGTGGTTCGCCAGCCGCAACCCGCAGCTGTTCATCAGCGGCGCAGGCAGCAACATCCAGGACCTGCCGATGGAGATGGCAGAGTTCTTCGGGTCGATGATCGCGATGGACGACCCCAAGCACTTCCGCCTCCGGTCCATCGTCTCCAAGGGCTTCACCCCGAAAGAGATCAACCGCGTCGAGCAGTACGTGCACCAGAAGGCCGAGTCGCTCGTCGACAGCCTGCTCGAGCGATTCCCCGATGGTGAGTGCGACTTCGTCAACGAGATCGCCGCTCCCCTGCCGCTGCAGATCATCTGCGAGATGATGGGCATCCCTGCCGCCGACGAGCAGCAGATCTTCACCTGGACCAATGTCATCCTCGGCGCCGGCGACCCCGAGTTCGGCGGCTCACTCGAAGCCCTGATGGGCGCAGCCATCGGCATGTACGGCTACGCCCAGGCCCTCGGCGAAGAGCGCCTGAAGAACCCCACCGACGATCTGTCGTCGATCATGATGCACGCCGAGGTCGACGGCGAGCGGCTCACCTCGCAGGAGTTCGGTTCGTTCTTCATCCTGCTGGCCGTGGCCGGCAACGAGACCACGCGCAACGCCATCAGCCAGGGCATGCGGGCCCTCACCCAGTACCCCGACCAGCGCGACATCTGGTTCAACGACTTCGAGGGCACCACCAAGACCGCGGTCGACGAGATCGTGCGTTGGGCCACGCCCGTCATCCACTTCCGCCGCACCGCCACCGAAGACGTCGTCATCAACGGCACCAAGGTGGCCGCCGGTGAGAAAGTGGTGCTGTGGTACAACTCGGCCAACCGCGACGAAACAGTATGGGCCAACCCCTACGAGTTCGATGTGCGTCGCCCATTGCAGCCCCAGCAGGCCGGCTTCGGTGCCGGTGGACCGCACTTCTGTCTCGGCGCCAACCTGGCCCGGCGCGAGATCGCCGTGATGTTCGACGAGATCCGTCGTCGCCTGCCGAACATGCGCATCACGGGCGAACCCGATTACCTGCAGAGCAACTTCATCAACGGCATCAAGCGACTGCCCTGCGCCTGGTAGCAGCCCGGCGCGGCCTGGTTCCGACAGTCAGTCGAACGCTGCGGGCCGCATCACCGCAACCGCGATGACCATGCCGAAGCGCAGCGCCCCCGACGACCACACCTCGCACGACCCGGGAGGGCCGGGGACCGGGCAGAAGTGCACCCCGTCGCCGCGCACGATGTTCTCGCCATCGTCGCCACAGACGGGTTCGATCGGCGCGCACGGGAGGCGATCGGTATACGCACCGTTGCGCTCGACGAAACCTCCGGCATCGACGAACGCCACGTAGGGTCGCCTCGCCAGCTCGCGGTAGACGGCGTTGATGCCCTCGACTTCTGCGTCCGCACCGAACGACGGGTCGCGCAGGGGTTGGCCGACCACGAGCACCCAGGCCCCCGCAGCACGGATCCGATCGACCAGCACGGTCAGGTCGGCGCGGTACCGCTCGACGAGGGCTGCGCCGCGAAGGAACCCCCCGCTCCCATCGGCCATGCACGGGGTGAGCGAGTTGCCGGTGAACGACACCACCACAACGCTCGCGCGATCGGCCTCGAGATCGACGTCGAGCCAGTCGCAGGGCGCCGTCCCGCCCCAGAACTTGGGGACGACGGGCCGCGGCGCCGCGAAGAACTGCACGACGTTGTTCGCCTCATGCGCAAGCGAGTCGCCGAGCAGCACCACACGACCGGGCTTCGACTGCGGTCGAATCGGTCCGGCGTACGCGGCGGCGGCACAAGCAGGAAGGGCACCCACGACCAAGGCCACGAACACGGCAACAGCAACGGAAGTCCGTCGGACGGAACGCATGCTCTCTACAGTGCCGGTCTCGTGGAGCAACGGCGGTTCCTGGACCGAGACATCCGACACAAGGCGGCACTGTTCACCCTCCCGTAACCGGGGAGCGCGCTGCTACGTTTCCGGGATGAGCGCCGTTGAGGTGATCTCCGATCCCATCGGTTCACCGACCCCTGTCGCCCCGCTCAGTTACCGAGCGGGCCTCGACGGGCTACGCGCCGTGTCGGTTGCCCTCGTCGTGCTGTTCCACCTCGGGGCGATCGACGGCGGCAACCTCGGCGTCGACGCGTTCTTCGTCATCTCCGGCTGGCTGATCACCTGGCGCCTGCTCGCCGAACACGACCGCAGCGGACGCATCGCGCTGCGCCAGTTCTGGTCCGCACGAGTCCGCCGCCTCATGCCGGCGAGTCTGGCCGTGATCGCCGCAGTCGTTGTCGTGTGGCCGCTCCTGGGGATCGAGGTGGCCTCGCTGCGTCGCGACTCGCTCTTCGCCACGTTCTGGTCATCGAACTGGGGCACGATCACCGGCGGGGGCGACTACTGGGCACGCTTCGGTGAGGTGTCGCCGCTCACCCACTTCTGGTCGCTCGCGATCGAAGAGCAGTTCTACCTGGTGTGGCCGCTCGGCGTGGTCGTCGTCGCGATGGTCGCCCGACGCTGGAGCGTCGCGCCGCGTACTGCGATCTGCGTCACCGCGGCGGTACTTGCTGCTGCGTCGATCGTGTTCATGCTCACCTCGTTCGACCCGGCCGATCGAACGGGCACCTACATGAACACGTTTGCCCGAGCACACACCCTGCTCATCGGAGCCGCGGCGGGTGCCTTCACGATCGACCGAGGCGGATCACTGCGCGGTGCCCCCGTGGCGCGTCGGCTTGCGCCCGCTGCTGCTCTCGCCGCCCTCGTGCTGATCGCCATCTCATCGGAGCGCTCGGACTGGCTGTACCACTGGGGGTTCCCTGCCTTCGCTGTCGCCGCGATGGTCGTGGTCGTCGCCGTCGGCGATGGGTTGTGGGGGCGGGTGCTGGCAAACCGACCGATGCGCTGGGTGGGCAATCGCAGTTATGCGATCTACCTGTGGCACTGGCCCGTGATCGTGTTGCTGGACGAGACGCGCCTGCACCTCGACGGCGCGGCACTGGCCAGTATCCGCGTCGTCGTATCTCTGGCGCTCGCCCACCTGTCGTTCACGTACCTCGAACAGCCGGTGCGGACCCGACAGTGGCTCACCGGCCGGCGGGCCCCGCTCGCTGCCATAGCGGCCATGGCCGGCATCGTGATCGTCACGGTCGCAGCGGTGCCCGCCACGAGGTCGAGCGAGGCGACGGTGGTCAGCCTCGCCGTCCCACCACCCACGGCGAGCACTGCTGCTCCCACCACCGCGCCAGCGGCTGCCGTGCCCGCGGTAACTGTGCCCACCGCCTCCGTGTCGGCTGTGAGTACCGTCGCCCCCACCTCCGCCCCGAGCACGACCCGCCCACCCCCGCCGGCCCTCAGGGTGCTCATCGTGGGTGACAGCACGGCAGTGCACTTGGCTGAAGCCCTCCTCCCCTACAGCGCCGAACACGCCGACAAGGTGCTCGCCGGCAGCGCTGCCTTCCCCGGATGTGGCCTATCGGCGTTCGACGACGGCCGCCGCCACGAGATGACCGACCGAGCCGGACGAGAGTCGATGATCGATCTGTCGGCATGTGTGAACGAGTGGAACTCGATCCCGCGGCGGGTCGCCTCGGAGGCCTACGACATCGTGCTCGTCAGCATCGGCCCATGGGACGGCACCGACATCGAGATGGCCGACGGTCGTGTCGTGTCGGTCATCGAGCCCGACGGCGCGACGATGATCGCTCGGGCCTACCGTGCATTCGTCGGCCAGGTCGAGGCAGCCGGCGCCCGCGTGGTCTGGGTCACCCCGCCCGACGTCGACCTCGAGTGGAAGCGGGTCAGTAGTCCGATGGACGACCCGGCACGGTGGCGAGCCCTTCGCGCGATCATCGACGAGTTGCCGGTCGAACAGGTCGATCTTCCCGCCTGGCTGGCGACGAAGGGTCTCGAGGGCCCGACGGGCCGTCCAGATGGCGTACACCTGTCGGCCGAGGCAGCGACCGCGTTCGTGCGCAGTGCCCTCGTGCCGCAGGTGGTCACACGCACTCGCGGATGAAGTCGCCCACCACGCTGCGGGTCCGGGCGAGCGATGCCGCCAACTGAGTACGAACCCCGGGCGGTGTGGTCGGGTCGGCCAGGTCGGCGATGACCGGACGGACGACCCAACCATCGTTGCGGTCGACCCAGGTGGGTACCACTTCCGGCGGATCTACTGCGACCCTGCCGTTGGCCATTCGATGCATCGTGACCAGCAGCACAGCGCCGTCCTGACTCGAGGCCGGCCATCCGAAACCGTCGGTCATGTTCGACAGATGGTTCCCCAAGCCGAACGCCACCCACCGACCGTTGATCCGCTCGATGGGCTGCACGACATGGGCGTGGTGGCCGACGATCAGGTCGACCGCACCCGATGCGGTGATCGTCTCGGCAACCTCGCGCTGGTACGACGACGGCCGCGACTCCTTTTCGACCCCCCAGTGAAGGCTGACGATCACCACCTCGGCACCGCGCCTGCGAGCATCGGTTGCGTCGGCCACGATCTGTGCCGGATCGATGAGGTTGACGAGCCAGGGCTGCCCGGCAGGCAGGCGCATGCCGTTCAGACCCCACGTGTACGACAGGTGCGCCACGTCCACACCGCGTACGTCGAGTACCGGCGCAATCCGCTCGAGTGGCGCCCGGGCCATGCCCGATTGGCCGAGACCGGCCATCGTCAACGAGGCGACGGTGGCCTCGATACCGCCCTCGCCGCGGTCGTAACTGTGGTTGCTAGCCGTACTGCAGCGGTCCCACCCGGCGGCGGCGAGGCCGACGGCGATGTCGCCAGGAATGCCGTATCGCGGCGCCGTGCTGAACGCCTCGCCGAACGGGGCGACCGGCGACTCGAGATGGCACACCGCAAGGTCGGCCCAGCCAACAAGGGGGGCGATGCGGGCGAACATCGGCGCAAAGTCGTACCGGGCCCGTCCACCGTTCTCCCAGGCCCGAGTCACAAGCGGGCTGTGCACCAGTGTGTCGCCGGCGAACGCGAACGTGACCGTAGGCAACGGCGGGCTCAGTCGCTCTGCAGCGGTGAGAGCTGCCGCCCATCCGTCGATGACCGCGACGTCGTCGGTCGCACGTCCGGTGCCGGGAACAGCGAGCACGCCGATGCCCAACGCGACGACCATCGACCACGCCGGACCACTCCGTGTCCGACGCAGCCGAGTCACCGCTCAGCTACCGATCTCGCCTGCCGCGTAGTGGCGACGGCACAGCAATTCGTAGCGTACCGAGTCGCCAAACAACGGCTGTTCGTGATCGCCCCCACCGGTGTCGCCCACCACCACCGTCTCGCCGGTGTAGGTGATGCGTCCGTTCACGAGACGAGCGTTGTGGGTGGCTCGCGCACCACACCAGCAGCGCGCCTCCACCTGCATCGGCACCCGTTCGTCGGCCACCTCGAGCAACCGCTTGGTGCCGTCGAAGAGCAGGCCGCGGAAGTCGGTGATGAGGCCGAACGCGAACACGTCGACGCCGAGGTCGTCGACCACGCGGGCGAGCTGATCGCATTGCGCCTCGGTGTAGAACTGTGTCTCGTCGCACACCAGGTAGTGCAGCGGCCAGTTGTCGAGGGCGAGCTGGTAGAGGTCGAGTTCGGGCACCACCTCGACGGCCTCGGCGGCGACACCGAGACGGCTCGTCACCTGGGCACCCTCGCGATCGAGGGTGGTGAGCAGCAGACCGAACAACTGGCGGCTCGCCAGGTTGTGGTGGATCTGCAGCGCCATGGTGCTCTTGCCCGAGCCCATCGTGCCGAAACTGAAGCGCAACGTCGCCATGCAGCCGCGACCCTACCCTGCGCGCTGGTCAGGTGGCGGGAGCCGATGCCACGACGAGGTCGACCACGACAGCGGCGTGGTCGCTGGCGACGATGGGGCCCAGGGAGCCGAGAGGAACGGCTTCGACACCGGCCAGATACGCACGCTGTGGGTTGCCGAACGGCTTGGGGCGGGGCCAGCTGACGAACACGTAGTCGAGCCGGCGATCGGGCCACGCGGTGGCCGTCTGGTACGGGTTGTCGGAGCGCCAGGTGGCACCGCCGCCCTCGCCCACATGCTCCCAGCAGTCGGACAGCACGAGATTGCGCACCGGCGCTGCACGACGGCCGGTGAGCAGACGGATCTCGTCGCTGTCGGGCGTGGCATTGAAGTCGCCTCCCACCACCACGGGCGGATCGCGGTCGGGATCGCCGCGCATCTCGTCGACGATCTGCAGCACCCGCTCGCACTGCAGTTGTCGCACCGCCGACTCGTCGAAGCGGTGGTCGAGGTGGGTGCTGACGACCGGCCACGCGCCGTACGGGGTGTCGAGTACGGCACCGAGCGCCCGGCGATGACCGGCGGTGCCGTCGAGGCGCGGTAGCGCATGGCTCACCACCTCACCGATGGGCCACCTGCTGACGATGGCGTTGTGGAACCCAGCCCCCGTGTCGGCGCGCTGCGACGCAAACGGATCGTCGCTGAGCGCGACGTGATACCCGAGGGCGGCGGCGATTCGGTGCGCCGCCGAGTCGCCGCCGGCACCCCACACCTCTTGCAGCAGCAGCACATCGGGTTGCTCGGAGCGGCACACGGTGTGGATCGCGCCCTCGCGCGCCTCCCAGGGGCCGAACCGCCACCACAGATTCCAGGTCATCACCCGCATCCGCAGCACTCTGTCAGGTCGCACCATCTGGCGCACGAGTTGGATTCAGTGCCTGCGGTGCTGTTAGGTAAGGCCATGGGAGAACTGCTCGACGAACTCGATGCCTGGCTCGACGCCAACTGGGATGCCGACCTCACCGTGGGCGACTGGTGGGAACGGCTCGGACTGTCCGGCTGGGCGGCGCCCGCCCTGCCGGCCGAGGCGTACGGCAAGGGGATCTCGCGCAACGATGCAATCGCCGTATCGCGACGCATCGCCGAGCGCGGTGCCCTGCCTGCCCCGGGCGGTCTGGGCATGCTGTTGGCCGCCACCACCATCGCCACCCACGGCACACCCGAGCAGATCGAGCGCTTCGTGCGCCCCATCGTCACTGGCGCTCAGGCCTGGTGCCAATTGTTCAGCGAACCCGGCGCAGGCAGCGACCTCGCCAGCCTCGGCGCACGCGCCGTGCGCGACGGCGAGGAGTGGATCGTCAACGGCCAGAAGGTGTGGACCTCGGGCGGCCACGTCGCCGACATGGGCATGCTCATCGCCCGCACCGACCCCGACATCCCCAAGCACCAGGGCATCTCGTGGTTCGCATTCGACATGCGCCAGCCGCACGGGGTCGAGATCCGGCCGCTGCGCGAGATGACCGGCCGAGCGCTGTTCAACGAAGTGTTCATGACCGACGCCCGCGTGGGCGACGACGCGCTCATCGGCGGCCTGCACAACGGCTGGGCTGTCGCCAACACCACCCTCGCCTTCGAGCGTTCCGGGCTCGGTTCGGGTGGTTCCGGTGGCGTGGCCCTGGCCGCACCCGGCACCATCGTCGGCGACCTGCCCAAGCGGGCCGGCGACTTCGTGCGCTCCACGCGTTCACCGGCCACCGCAGGCGGCGGTGCAACGACCGCTGCGGGCCAGCGGATGTTCACCGAAATGGCCCGCCACACCGGCAAGAACCAAGACCCCACCATCCGCCAGCAGCTCGTGCAGTTGCACACCCTGGCCGAGATCGGCCGCTACACCACACTGCGCCAGAAAGCCGAGAAGGCAGCGGGCCGCGACATCGCCGGTGCCGGCAACATCGCCAAGCTGGCGATGAGCGAGATCGTGCGCCGCTCGCGCGACGTCGGCCTGCGCATCGCCGGCCCCTACGGCATGCTGCACGCGTACGACAGCGAGCACCGTGCTGCGCTCGATGCCGCCACCGGCAACCCCTTCCTCGGCCACATCACCGAGATGGCCCTGTTCGCCCAGGCACCGCCCATCTACGGCGGCACCGATCAGGTGCAGCGCAACATCATCGGCGAGCGTGTCCTCGGCCTGCCGAAAGAGCCGAGCAACGAGCGCACCACCGCGTGGCGCGACCTGCCCCGCAACGGCTGAACCGTCAGGCGCCCAGCAGGCCGTCGATCCGTGTGAATGAGCGGCGGGCCATGGCCAGCAGTTCGCCGTCGGTGGGGTGATCGGCCGACTCGACGCCCACCACCCGCTTGGCCACATCAGCATGCCGAGCCGAGAGGTCGCTGACGAACGCCTGCTTGGCCTCGCCAGGGCCGACGACGAGCACCTCGCGAGCCGAACCGATCGCCTCGACCACCTGGTCGAAGAAGTGATGATCGTCCTTGGCATGGCCCGACCCCACCGTGCCGGCCCGATGATGCACCCGTCGCGATGCGTTCTCGCTGCGGACCTTGGTGCGGCGCGCGGCATCGCTGGTGAAGTCGACGACCTTCGCCTCGCGATGGTCGATCCACACAACGGCATGGGCGTACGTCATGGCTGCTCTCCTTGCTCGGAGGCCCGCACGGTGGACGAGCGGACCCGCTCGACAGCACCGTACGACTGGCCCGCGACGGGTACTACGGCCGTTGGTCCTGTCGTGCGGCTCGATCAGCCGCTGTACTGCTCGCCCGGGACTGCCTCGACCTCGTCGACGGCACCGCCATGAGGGTGGCCGTGTGCTTCGGAGTGCACCTCGGCCGACGAACGAGCCAGGGCCACGGTGGACACCAGCACCGTGAGAATGGCCAGCGCAGCGGGTACCGCCCAGCCCGAGCGGACGGTCTCGTCGAGCAACAACAGACCGATCAGCACGGCAGCCACCACCTCGGTGGCCCACATCGCTGCCGTCACCTGCCCAGCTCCGCCTCGACCGAGCGCCACGGCGTGGAGCCAGGTGCCGCACAGGGCATAGCCCACGACCGACCACGCGACCGGCGAGGAGAGCAGACCCGACCACCCGTTGTCGAAGTTCAGGGTGCGGGCGGCCATCGCACTACCCACGAACGCCAGGCCGGCCAGCACAGCCTGCATGATGGCGCCATACCGACGACCCAGGGTGAGCCCGCCGATGACCAGCACGGGAAGCGCCGCCACGATGCCGACGCGCACCGCAGCACTGAACGCGACATCGTGGTTGGGCTCGGCCGCCATACCGATGACCACGAGCGCCACGCACGTAGCGGCGATGGCCCGCCGCTCGACAGTGCCGATGCGGGTGCCCAGCAGGATCGACGCCAACAGCACCGTGATGGCGATCGAACCGGCCAGCACCGTCTGCACGGCGAACAGAGGCAGGTAGCCAAGGGCAACACGGCTGGTCACCCAGGCCAGCAGGTCGAGCGCAATCCCCAGCAACAATCGGGGTTGGCGAAGCATTGCCCGGGCGCGGTTGGTGCGCACCTCCATCGCGATGCGGGCGCCCTGTGCCTGGAGGATGGCCGAGTAGCCGTAGGCGAAGGCTGCGAAGATCGCCAGGCTGTAGCCGATGAGCACTGCTGACCACCTCCCCTGCAATTCAACGCGTCTACGGTGACGGACCTGTGGATGACAGTACCCAGGATGCCAGAATTCGGCCACTAGGTCAGGGCACCCCACCGACGTCGGGGCCGCCCGAAACGTGGGCCACTGCTCGACTCGATTGCCGGCGCTTCGAACCCGCCGATCGGTCCGACGTTGCAGCCCTGCTGGGCGACGCCACCGCCATGCGGTACGTGGGCAATGGCGAACCCGCCGATGCCGCTGCCATCACCCGTTGGCTCGACAATGCCATTCGGCGATGCGGTACCGAGCCCGGCGGCGGCCTCTGGGCACTGCACGACCGCGCCACCGGGGCGTTCGTTGGCTACTGCGGCGTCGACCCGGGCGAGGACACCGACGAGCCGGAACTGACGTATGCGCTACTGCCCACCTGGTGGGGCCGGGGCCTGGCAACCGAGGCGGCGCGGGCGGTGCTCGATCTGGCCGATCGCACCTTGTCCGAGTTGGCGGCGACGGCAGATCCGGCCAACCTCGCCAGCCTGCACATCCTCGCCCACCTGGGCTTCGTCGCCACCCACACCGCCGATGACGTGCACGGTCTGCCGACGGTTTTCCTGCGTCGGACCCGTCACGACCCCGGCCGCTCGGTCGACCCGGCCTGAGCACCCGCCCGCCGACCTGCCACCACTTCGCGCACGACCAACACTGCCGCCAGCAGCAACCAGAGCCACGGCTGGGCCAGCAACGCGACGAGTCGATCGGCGGCATTCCTCCACGGCTCGACCGCCCTGCCCACGGCCACGATTCCTGCGCACGCCGCCCCGATGACCGCCACCGTTGCCCCACACACCGCCGCGCTCGCGACGATCACGCGGGCGTGCGCACGCACGCCCACCTGTCCGGTGGTGATGATCTGCATCAGTGCCACCGCCGTGGTGCCGAGACCGAACACTACCGCGACCCGAGTCGACCAACGCATCGACTGCCAGCCGCCACGCAGTCCCGAACTCGATCGTTCGAGCCGCTGCCACGAGGCCTGTGCAGTTCGGTCGAGGACCGAGAATCCGGCGAGCGCCATGAATCCCGATGCCAACTGCTGCAAGGTGGTGAAGGCAAACGCCACGGCTGCCACCACGACCACTGCGGTGAAGCCGTCGAAGCGGTCGAGCAGGTTCGCCAGCACCCACGGGGTGACGGTCTCGTTACCGGGCCCCCACTCGTAGACCAGCCAAGCGACCACACCGACCAGGGCCGCCCGCGGCCCCCACCCCGATGTACGGAAGTCGAGGGCCATGGCGCGTCGCAGCGTGAGCGACGACGCAACCTCAGCCATGCGCGGACACTACCTGGCGGACCCCACATGCTGACGCAGCAGCGAACCGAGCGCAGCTGCCATCTCCGCCCGCGGCGCGGCGCCGGTGAGGATGGCATCAACCGCCGTGAGCGACGTGTGCGTGTGGCCGCGACACGGCAACTGCACCACCTCCACGCCCGCAGCTGCGAGCGCCTCAGCGTACGCCATCCCTTCATCGCGCAGCGGGTCGAACTCGCAGGTCACCACCACGGCCGGCGGGAGGCCGGCCAGGCTGGCGGCACGGATGGGCGACGCCTTCGGATTCGTCCGCTCAGCCGGGTCGGCGTAGTGGTTCCAGAACCACTCCATCAGCGCCTTGGTGAGCATGTAGCCCTCGCCGTTGTCGACGTACGAACCCCGGGTGAGGTCGCAGTCGGTAACCGGGGTGAGCAGCAACTGCGCCGCGATGGCCGGGCCACCCGCGTCGCGGGCGAGTTGGGCCACGACGGCCGCGATGTTGCCGCCGGCACTCCATCCGGCCACGACCAGGCGCGCCGGATCGCCACCCATGGCCTCGGCCGCACCAGCGATCCACTGCAGCGCGGCAAAGCCGTCGTCGGCAGCAGCCGGGAAGCGGGCCTCGGGCCCGTGTCGGTAGTCGACCGACACGACGATTGCCCCGGTGCGTACACACAGGTCGCGGCAGAACGGGTCGTCGGAATCGGCACTGCCCAACACCCAGCCGCCGCCGTGGAAGTACAGCACCACCGGGTGCGGGCCGGCGCCCGCGGGCCGATAGAGCCGGTAGGGCAGGTCGCCCGCAGCACCCGGGTAGGTGCCATCGACGATCTCAGCGACCTCGGGCCCGGGCGGCCGGGCACCCGACATCGCATCGCTGAAGGCCCGGGCATCGACGGCCGACATGGTGTCCATGGCCGGCAGGTTCAACATGGCCATCATGTCGAGCATGATCCCCACGTCGGGCTGGAGTCGGCGCACCACACCGTCGTTGCACTGGGCGCTCGACGGCCCAGCGATCTGGAACCCGAGGTAGCCCTTGTCGACCACCTCGTCGCAGATGAGCCGGTAGTTGCCCACACCGCCCACATAGGGCAGGCAGATCCGCGGCTTGCCGGGGATGTTGGCACCCATGTACCAACTGTTGGCCTTCGGCAGCAGCGAGATGTTGGCGAAGTCGTTCACGTGCTGCACCCACCCGGCCTGTGCCGTGGGGGTGGCCTCGATCGATTCGAAGCCCTCGGCCCGCAGATGGGCGAGGCAGTCGGCGATCCAGTCGACGTGCTGCTCGATCGACACCATCATGTTCGACAGCACCGACGGGCTGCCCGGGCCAGTGATCATGAACAGGTTCGGGAACCCCTCGACCATCAGCCCGAGGTAGTTCACCGGGCCGGCTGCCCAGGTGTCGCGTAGTGCGCGACCGTCGCGGCCGGTGATGTCGACCGCAACGATGGCCCCGGTCATCGCGTCGAAGCCGGTGGCGAACACGACGACGTCGAACTCGAGTGACTCGTCGACAAGGTCGACGCCACGTTCGGTGATCGTGGCGATGGGGTGCTTGCGCAGGTTCACCAGCCGCACATGGGGCAGGTTGAAGGTCTCGTAGTAGCCGGTGTCGACACAGGGACGCTTGGTGCCCGCGGGGTGGTCGGTGGGGCACAGGTCGTCGGCGGTCGCTGGGTCGTGGACGACGGAGCGGATCTTGTTGCGGATGAACTCGGCCAGGAAGTCGTTGGCCTTCTCGTTGGCACCCGTGTCGTTGAACTGCCCGAAGATCTCGAAGATGCCACCCGCCTGCCACCCGGCCTCGAACCGGGCGTTGCGCTCGTCCTCGCTCACCTGCAACGCACCCACCGTGGCCAGTTCGCGCGGTACACCGCCGGGCGACAGCCTCGCCGCGGCGCGGTACTCGTCGCGGCCTGCGTCGATGGCCGCCTGCTTGTCGGCCGGGATGGGCCCGTTGTGGGCCGGGATGGAGAAGTTGGGTGTGCGTTGGAACACGGTGAGCGACGCCGCCTGGCGGGCCATCACCGGGACCGACTGGATGGCCGACGACCCGGTGCCGATGACGGCGACCCGCTTGCCGGTGAGATCGACTCCCTCGTGCGGCCACGAGCTCGTGAAGTAGACGTCGCCGGCGAAGCGGTCGGCGCCTTCGATGTCGACCTGCTTGGGCATCGACAGACAGCCGCTCGCCATGACGTACGCGCGGCACACGTATTGGTCGCCATGGTCGGTGGCGACATGCCAGCGCGCGGTGCCCTCGTTCCACACGGCGGCACCGGCACGGGTGGCGAAGCGGATGTCGCGACGCAGGTCGTGCTTGTCGGCCACGTGTTGTGCGTAGCGGAGGATCTCGGGCTGGGTGGCGTACTTCTCGGTCCAGCGCCATTCCTGCTCGAGCTCGGGGTCCCACGAGTAGCTGTAGTCGAGGCTCTGGATGTCGCAGCGCGCCCCCGGGTACCGGTTCCAGTACCACGTACCCCCCACATCGTCGGCGGCCTCGATCACCACGGCCGACATGCCCAGGCCGCGCAGCCGGTGCAGCAGGTACATGCCGGCGAATCCGGCACCCACCACGACGACATCGACATCGAGCTGCTCGCCAGTGCGTGGCTGAGCGGAATCAAGAGCAGTCATGCGCGAACTCCTCGTCTCGTGGTGCGGCACCCCAGCCGCACTCCCGGATCCGAGTCTGCCACACCGGGTCAGCGCCGTGCCGAGAGGACCGTCGGCGAATCGGACGAGCATGACCGTGATCGCCTCGAGTCGTTCGGGCGGGGTGCCGTGACCGGAGCTTCGACCTGAGCCGTGGTGTCAGCCTGGGCTGTGGTTCGGACCATGCGCTGTGCCTCCAGCTTCCGACGACGCCGATTTAGAGTGCGAGTTCACAACTGCATCGTCGTTCGATTTCGCCTAGGGGGCACCATGCACATCACTGACGGATTCGAACTGATCTCTCCTCAGGGGTACGCCGACCATGGGCCGCCCCACGAGCTGTGGACCCGACTGCGCGCCGAGTCTCCCGTCCACCGCTGCGTGCCGTCCGGCTTCGAGCCGTTCTGGGCGCTCACCAAGTACGACGACATCTTCCACGTCTCCACGTCGCCCGAACAGTTCCGCTCGGCACCGGGGATCACCGTGCTCACGGCTGCCCAGAACGAGGCACTGGAGACGAGTGCCTTCGCATCGATGCGCACGATCATCACGATGGACCCGCCCGAGCACTGGTCGTACCGCCGGATCGCAAGTCGCGTGTTCACACCGAAGGCGATCACCGAGCTCGACGCAGTGATCGAGCGCAGCGCTCGCGAGACCGTCGACCGCCTCGCCGGCACCTCCGGCGAGGGCGAGTGCGACTTCGCGATCGACGTCGCCGCGGCGCATCCGCTGCGGATCCTGTCAACAATGCTCGGAGTGCCCCAGGAGCAGGAACCCGACATCCTCCGCCTCACGAACCAGTTGTTCGCTTTCGACGATCCGGAGCTGCAGCGTGAAGGGCAGGACCGCCAGGTCGCGATCATGGAACTCGCGATGGAGCTGTACTCGTTGTTCGACGCAATCATCCAGGACCGGCGTGGCTGCCCGCGCGACGACCTGGCGACGCTCCTCGCCAACGGCCGCGTCGACGGCGAGCCGATGGGGATGATGGAGACCGTCGGCTACTACCTGATCGTGTTCAGCGCAGGGCACGACACCACGAAGAACGCGCTGGTCGGCGGCATGAACGCCTTCCTCCAACACCCCGCCGAACTCGCCAAGCTCCAGGCAGATCCGAGCCTCATCGACAACGCTGTCGACGAGCTCACCAGGTGGACCTCGCCCGTGAACTACATGAAGCGCACCGCCACAGCAGATGCCGTGGTCGGAGGACAACCGATCGCTCGCGGCGACAGCGTCGTGCTGTTCTACGCATCGGCCAACCGCGACGAGGACGTGTACGACGACCCGTTCCGCTTCCGTATCGACCGCCCCGTCAACCGGCATCTCGCCTTCGGTGTCGGCGAGCATTTCTGCCTCGGCGCCAACTTGGCGAAGCGATCGCAGCGGGCGCTGTGGCTCGAGCTCGCCTCCCGCCTCGAGTCGGTGGAGCTGATCGGCGAACCCGAGTGGATCCACTCGTCGTTCGTCGTCGGCCTCAAGCACCTACCGGTGCGCTATCGAATTCGTCCGGCCGCGCCCTGAGGCACCCCCACATCTCAGCTCGGATTCCGAGCGAACGCACCGAGTGCCGACATGTGCACGACGCGCCACGACAGCGACGCAGCACGACAGGCCACGATCAACGAGCGAGGGGGAGACCACGTGGTCTCCCCCTCTGCCGGTTGCCGGGCTACTGACGGTGCATGTCACCGCACGGACGTTCGGATGTCACGCCACCGAAACATCCCCAGGTTTCAGCTGCAGCCGCTGGTGCTACCGCAGCTGGGGCAGGCGTGGCACGAGCCGGCCCGGTTCATCTGCACACCGCACTGCATGCACATCGGCGCATCGCTGTGGCGCACCGCCGGACGGATGATGCCCGTCGGGTTGGTGACGTCGTTGATGGGCGCCTCGGGGGCCAGGCCGGCGTCGAGCTGGGCGATGAGGTCGGATGCCGACGGGATGGTCTTCGGATCCGGGGCCATCTCGGTGCCGGTGCGGGTCTCCATGGTCGACTCGTCGACGCCGGGCAGCGTGGGCTGCAGGCGCTCGTCGACCGAGAAGATGCCGAGCTCGCTGCGCTCGTCGTAGGTCATGTACTCGAGCGCCAGGCGGCGGAACAGGTAGTCCATGATCGACGAGGCGAAGCGGATGTCGGGATCGTCGGTCATACCGGCGGGCTCGAAGCGGCTGTTGACGAAGGCCTCGACGAACGCCCGCATCGGCACGCCGTACTGCAGGCCGTACGAGATCGACTTGGCGAAGGCATCCATGATGCCGCTGAGGGTGCTGCCCTGCTTCGACACGGTGAGGAAGATCTCGCCAGGGCGGCCGTCGGCGTACTCGCCGATGGTGGCGAAGCCCTTGCAGTCGGCCACTCGGAACTCGAACGTGCGCGACGTACGGGTGCGGGGCAGCTTCTGGCGCACCGGCTGGTGCACCACCTTTTCGACGATGCGCTCGAT
>JBAXSU010000040.1:0-20635 GCA_037130535.1 Actinomycetota bacterium | reverse complement strand
CGCTGCACCAGCACCCGGCTGCGAGCACAGCAGTCCTGCCCGGAGTTGTCGAACACGGCGCCCGGGGCTGCTGCTGCAGCCGCGTCGACATCGGCGTCGGCGAACACGATGTTGGCGCTCTTGCCACCGAGTTCGAGGGTGACCCGCTTCACCTGCTCGGCACATCCGGCCATGATGCGCTTGCCGACCGCGGTGGACCCGGTGAAGGCCACCTTGCGCACCGTGGGGTGCTCGACCAGTCGCCAGCCGGCCTCGGTGCCGGTGCCCACCACCACGTTCAGCACTCCTTCGGGAATGCCCGCATCGAGCGCCAGTTCGGCGATGCGCATCGTGGTGAGCGGGGTGATCTCGGCCGGCTTCAGTACGGCTGTGTTGCCAGCCGCGAGGGCAGGGCCGATCTTCCACGACGCCATCAGCATCGGGAAGTTCCACGGCGTGATGAGGCCCACCACACCGAGCGGCTCGTGGAACGTCATGTTCACCCCGCCGGCGACGGGGATGGTGGCGCCGGTGTGCTTGTCGATGGCGCCGGCGAAGTAGTGCAGCACGTCGGCCACGGCGTTGGCGCACCAGGTGCTGTTGCCCACGGGCATGCCCATGTTGGCGGTCTCGAGCGCGGCGAGCTCATCGGCGTGGGCGGCCACGGTGTCGGCGAAGCGGCGCATCAACCGGGCCCGGTCGGCGGGGGCGATGGCCCGCCAGCCCGGCCCTGCCGCAGCGGCACGGGCGACAGCCCGGTCGACCGCGGCCGAGTCGGCGAGTTCGAGTTCGCGGATCGACTCGGTGGTGGCGGGGTTGCGCAGGACGATGGAGGAGGTCACGCACCGATTCTGACAGCCGCCGTCGGGGCTACGGAAACACCGGGCCGGTCGGCCAGAATGGGCAGGTGGCACCACTCGTGTTGATCGTCGGCCGGCTGAGCCCCGAGGCCAAGGGCGTGCGTGGCCCTGCGTTCGCCGCTGGGCAGACCTACTTCCGGGCTGTCGAACGGGCCGGTGGCATCCCGGTGATGCTGCCGCCCATCACATCGCTCGCCGACCACGCGCTCGACCTCATCGGCCGTGTCGACGCGATGGTGATGCACGGTGGTGGCGATGTCGATCCGCGGCGTTACGGCGAAGAACCCTCCGCCGAGCAGCTGTACGGCATCGTGCCCGAGCACGACGAGGTGGAGTTGGCCGTGGTGCATGCTGCGCTCGAGGCGGATCTGCCCACGTTGGCCATCTGTCGCGGCATGCAGGTGATGAACGTCGCAATGGGCGGCACGCTGGTGCAGCACATCGGGTCGGAGGACCACTGGCTGCACAAGCACCCGGTGCAGCTCGTCCCGGGCAGCCGCCTGGCCACGGCAATCGGTGCCACCCGGGCCGATGCCTGCCACAGCGTGCACCATCAGGCGGTTGCCCGACTGGCGAGCGGCCTCACCCTCACCGCGACCGCCGACGACGGCATGCCGGAAGGGTTCGAGGTCGACGATGCCCGCTGGTTCGTCGGCGTGCAATGGCACCCCGAGGACACCGCCGAGCGCGACGCCCAGCAGCAGGTGCTGTTCGACGAGTTGCTTCGCCAGGTGCAGCAGTGAACGATCGCCCACCGCTCATCGGCATCATCGGCCGAGTGATGTCGTTCGCCGACGAGGGCCGCCGTGACGCGTTCTCGAGCAGCCAGCCCTACAGTCGGGCCGTGGCCACGTCGGGCGGTCTCCCGGTGCTGTTGCCACCGCTCCCCCGCGCTCCGCAGATGGCCGACCACTACCTCGATCAACTCGACGGGTTGCTGCTGCCCGGCGGCGGCGACGTCGAACCGCACCGCTACGGCCAGCAGCCCACCACCGACTCGCTGTACGGCATGGTGAGCCTGCACGACGAGTTCGACCTGGCGATGGTGCGTGCGGCCATCGCCCGCGACATGCCGGTACTGGCGATCTGCCGCGGCATGCAGGTGCTGAACGTCGCCCAGGGCGGCACACTCGTACAAGACCTCGATGCCGAGGGTCACTGGATGAGCGAGCACCCGGTCGTCGTGACCGAGGGCTCGCTGCTTGCGAGTGCACTTGGCACCACAGCGCTGCGGCACTGCTACTCGGTGCACCACCAGGGCCTCGACCGGTTGGGCGACGGCATCGTGCCCGTCGCCCACGACGAACACGGCATGGTCGAGGCCGTCGAGTTCACAGGGGCCAGCTGGGTGGTGGGTGTGCAATGGCATCCCGAAGACACCACCTCGGCCGAGCCGGCCCAGCAGCGTCTGTTCGACACCTTCGTCGCCCGCTCTCGCGCCCACCACGGCACCCACACCTGACGCACGCCTGACCCGTCGCCCACCCCAGCGTTTGTGAGCGCATCCCTGCTGCACCGGGGGCTGCTCACAGTCGCTGGGCGGCCGGGCCGGGCGGGGCCAGCGTTTGTGAGCGCAACCCCGCCCTACCGGGCGCTGCTCACAATCGCGGGGAGGGGGCGGTCAGGGGAGGGCGGAGCGGACGATGGCTGTGGCGTGCTGCGACGCCGACACCACCCATCCCGGCGCGAACCCGACCACGAGCGTGAAGCCCACGGCGGCGGTGATGGCCAGGCCGGTCGACAGCGGCACCCGCACGGGCTCGCGGCTGTCGTCGCCGGGCTCGGGATCGGTGGCCCACATGCTGACCATGATGCGCAGGTAGAGGAAGGCGGCGATGACCGAGGCGACCATGGCGATGATGGCAATGGCGTAACTGTGCTCGTCGACCGCCGCCTGGATGACACCGAACTTGGCGATGAACCCCGAGGTGAGCGGCACGCCGGCCTGGGCCAGCAGCAGCACGGTCATACCCAGCGCCAGCGCCGGCCTCGAGCGGCCGAGGCCACGGAAGGCCCCGATGTCGGTCTGGCCGTCGCCGGTGCGGGCGACGACGGTGACCACGGCGAACGTGCCGATGACGAGCACCGAGTACAGCAGCAGGTACAGCAGCGACGACGACACGCCGCGACCCGGGTCGGGGCTGCCCGCGGTGTGGGCCGCCGCTTCGACACCGACGAGGATGAAGCCGGCGTGGCTGATCGACGAGTAGGCGAGCATGCGCTTCACATCGGTCTGCACCACGGCGAGCGTGGAACCGACGACGAGGGTGACCGCGGCGATGATCCAGATAGCCGGCCGCCAGTCGTCGCTCCACTGTGGCAGCGCGTACACCAGCACCCGCAACATCGCAGCAAAGGCCGCCGTCTTGCCCACCGAGGCCATGAACGAGGTGACCGGCGTGGGCGCTCCCTGGTACACGTCGGGTGTCCAGAAGTGGAAGGGCACTGCGGCGACCTTGAAGGTGAGGCCCACCAGCAGCAGGGCGACGCCCGCGAGCACCAGGGCATCGGTTCGGTGGCTCTGCACCCTGGTGGCGAAGAACTCGACGATCTGCCCGATGTTGGTGCTGCCGGTTGCGCCGTACACCAGTGCCACGCCGTAGAGGAAGAACGCCGACGAGAAACCGCCGAGCACGAAGTACTTGAGGCCGCTCTCCTGGCTCTGGATACGCCGCCGATGGCTGGCTGCCAGCACGTAGAGGGCGATGGACAGTACCTCGAGACCGAGGAACAGCACCAACAGGTCGTTGGCGCTGGTCATCACGATGGCCCCGATGGCGGCCATGAGGTACAGGCCGTACATCTCGGGACCGTCGAGGTCTTCCCGGCGCAAGTAATCGTCGGTGACCATCGAAACGAGGATGATGCCTACGCAGATGGTGATGGAGGCGAACATCGCAAAGCCGTCGAGCACCAATGCGTCGCCCACCAGTGTGCGCGCCCCCCTGTCGGTGACGTCGTCCCACAGCACGGCGCACATCACCAGTGAGGCACCGGCGGCCGTGGCGGTGACCAACGCGTACAGCCCACGCGGCCAGCGCGGGGTGAGCGCACCGACCACCAGCAGCACCGACCCTGCGCCGAGCAGGATGAGCAATGGCGACAGAGCGAACCAGTCGATCGACGGTCCGGAGAGCGTGTCGGCGACGATCACGGCTGTGCCTCCTGGTCGTGCGCTTCGCCGGCGGGCGCCGTGGGCACCTCGGGTTCGGTGTAGCCGGTGCGCTCGCTCACGTGGGTGATGAGGGCCTTCACACTGGGCTCGATGCGGTCGAGCATCGGCTTCGGGTACACGCCGCAGAACACGATCAGGGCCATGAACGGAGCCAACGTTGCGAACTCGCGCAGTCGTAGTTCACGGAAGGTCTTGTTCGCCTCGTCGGGCTCGCCGTGGAACACCCGCTGATACGCCCACAGCAGATACAGCGCAGCGAGGATGACACCGGTGGCGGCCACCACGGTCCACCACCGCGCCGTGAGGAACGAACCGATGAGCACGAGGTACTCGCCGACGAACCCGTTCAGGCCGGGCACACCGATCGACGAGAGCATCACCAGCATGAACACACCAGCGAAGATGGGGGCCACCTTCTGCAGGCCGTTGAGTTCGGCGATCTGGCGGGTGTGGCGACGTTCGTAGATCATGCCGACGAGCAAGAACAGCGCACCAGTGCTGACACCGTGGTTGATCATCTGCATCACGCCACCGCTGATGGACTGCGTGGTGAAGGCGAACGTGCCGAGCACGATGAACCCGAGGTGGGCCACCGACGAGTAGGCGACCAGCCGCTTCAGATCTTTCTGCATCGTTGCTGCGATGGCGCCATAGATGATGCCGATGGTGGCCAGGGTGAGGAACAGAGACCTGCTCCAGTGGGCGGCCTCGGGGAACAGGTACAGCCCGAAGCGCAGCAAGCCGTAGGTGCCGAGCTTCAGCATGACGCCGGCCAGGATGACCGAACCGCCCGTGGGTGCCTGCGTGTGCGCATCGGGCAGCCAGGTGTGCAGCGGGAACATCGGCACCTTGATGGCGAACGCGATCGCGAAGGCGAAGAACAACCAGCGCCCAGTCGATGCCGCGAAGTTGGCCTGCTCGGCGAGTTCGACGAGGTCGAAGGTGATGCGGCCCACACCGTTGGTCTTGCCGAGAACCGCGGTGGCGATGATGCCCACGAGCATGAACGCCGAGCCGACCATCGTGTACAGGAAGAACTTCGTGGCCGCGTAGATGCGGTTGTCGTAGCCCCAGCCGGCGATGAGGAAGTACATCGGGACGAGGACGATCTCGAAGAAGACGAAGAACAAGAACAGGTCGAGGCTGAGGAAGCTGCCCATCATCCCGGCCTCGAGCAGCAGCAACCAGGCGAAGTAGCGCTTGTGGTCGTGGTGCGGGTCGATGCCCATGATGACGATCGGGAACAAGATGCCGGTGAGTACGACGAGGAACAGCGAGATGCCGTCGATGCCGAGGTGCCACGAGATGCCCCACGGCTTGATCCACGGGTGCTTGCTGACGAACTGGAATCCAGCGTCGGCTGTTTCGAACGCCGTGAGCGCCCAGATGGACATGGCGCCCACCAGGGTGCTGAGCAGTGCGGCAGCGAGCTTCACCCACTCGGGGCGACGGTTCGACAGAACGGCGACGGCGAGCGACCCGACTGCGGGCACGACGACGAGCGCGGTGAGAATCGGGAAACCCATCAGATGATCCCCCGGATCACGACGAACCAGACCAGCAGCAGGACGACACCCACACCGAGGGCGGCGGCGTACTGGCGCACGTATCCGCTCTGGGTCTTGCGCAAGCCGCCCGCAGAACCACGCACCAGACGAGCGACACCGTTCACGGCACCGTCGACGATGTGCGCATCGAACCAGGCGATGCCGTCGAAGACGCGGCGGCCCGGCCCGCCCATGAAGGCAGTGATCGACTTGTCGTAGTACCAGCCCTGCTCGAGCACCTTCGGCTCGATCGGGGTGATCTTCTTTCTGCCGTACACGGCCACCGAGGCGGCGATACCGGCCAGGGCGATGACCACGGCCACACCGAGCAACAGGTACTTGTTGTCGTAGGCCCAGGTGCCGTGGATGTCGGCCTCACCGAACTCGACCACTGGCTCGAGCCACTTCTCGAGGAAGTGCAGGTCGGACGAGAAGGGCAACTGCAGCGCACCACCGACGGTGCTGAGCGCTGCCAGCACGACGAGCGGCAGCAGCATGATCTTCGGGCTCTCGTGCGGCGTGAAGTCGCCGTGCGCACCGTGTTCGTCGTGCGCGTCGTGCCAGCGGGCCTTGCCGTAGAACACCATGATGACCTGGCGGGTCATGTAGTAAGCGGTGAGCAGCGCGGCGACCAGGCCGAGCACGTACAGCACCGGGCTCTTCGCCAGGCTGTACAGCAGGATCTCGTCCTTGCTCCAGAAGCCGGCGAACGGAGGTACACCGGCGATGGCCAGCCAGCCGATGATGAACGTGAACGCCGTGACGGGCATCAGCTTGCGCAGCGCACCCATGCGGCGCATGTCTTGCTCGTGATGCATACCGTGGATGACCGAACCCGAGCCGAGGAACAGCAGCGCCTTGAAGAACGCGTGGGTGACCATGTGGAAGATCGCGGCCACGTAGGCACCTGAGCCGACGGCCAGGAACATGAACCCGAGCTGGCTGACGGTGGAGTACGCGAGCACCTTCTTGATGTCGTTCTGGGCGACTGCGATGGTGGCGGCGAACAGTGCGGTGGCGACGCCGACGATGGCGATGAGCCAGCCCGCCCACGAGGCGGCCTCGTGAATGACCGGGTTGACGCGGGTCATCAGGAACACGCCGGCGGTGACCATGGTGGCGGCGTGGATGAGGGCACTGACCGGGGTGGGGCCCTCCATTGCGTCGGGCAGCCAGATGTACAGGGGCAGTTGGGCACTCTTGCCGCAGGCGCCGATGAACAGCATGACGGCGATGGCGGTGGCCGTCGTCTGGCTGAGCGCACCCGATTCGGCGGCGGCGTTGATGCCGTCGTAGCTGATGGTGCCGACGGCCTGGAACGCCAGGAACATCGCCATCATCACGCCCCAGTCGCCGACGCGGTTGGTGACGAACGCCTTCTTGCCGGCCGTCGCCGCGCTCTGCTTCTCGTGCCAGAACGAGATGAGGAAGTACGAGCAGGTGCCCACACCTTCCCAGCCGAGGAAGGTGACGAGCAGGTTCTCGCCCAGCACCAGCAGCAGCATGCTGAGGGCGAACAGGTTCAGGTAGAGGAAGAACTTCGAGAACCGCGGGTCGCCGTGCATGTAGCCCACCGCATAGAGGTGAATGAGAGCGCCGATACCGGTGACGAAGAGGCACATCGTGATGCTGAGCGGGTCGACCAGGAAGGCGAGGTCGACGCGCAGCGAGCCCACGGGCACCCACGAAAAGAGGTTGACGACGTGGTGGCGATCCTCGCCGCTCTTGGAGAGCAGGTCGGCGAAGACGCCGACGGTGACGAGGAAGGCCGCGCCCACCATTGTGGTGGCGAAGTAGCCGGCCTTCGGATCGCCGAGGCGGCGGCCGAACAGCAAGATGACGAGGAAGCCCACCAGTGGCAGGGCAGGGATGAGCCAGGCGAGGTCGATCATGGTCAGCCCTTCAGCTCCGTGAGGTCGTCGGCGGTGGCACCCGGCCGGCGACGAAGGATGGCGACGACGATGCCGAGGCCGACCACGACCTCAGCCGCAGCGACGACCATGACGAAGAACACCGTGGTCTGCCCGCCGATGTCGTCGAGCTCCTTGGCGAGCGCCACGAAGCTGAGGTTGACCGCGTTCAGCATCAGCTCGACGCACATGAACATGACGAGCGGATTGCGACGCACCATCACGCCGACGACTCCGATGGAGAACAGCAGTGCGGCGAGCAACAGGTACCAGGTGGTGGTGGGCTTGGCCAGCTCGATGGCAAGGGTGCTCATTGCGGGCCTCCCAGCTTGTCGGGTCGGCGCGAGAGCAACACGGTCGCCACCACGGCCACGACCAGCAGCACCGAGACCAACTCGAAGGCGAACACGTAGTCGCTGAACAGGCTGCGCGCGATCTGGCGGATGTTGCTGTCGTGGTCGGCGTTCTCGGTGGCGATGTCGAGCCCGCTCCCGATGCCGGTGGCCACACTGGAACGGGCCTGTACCACCGCCGTGGCGATCATGGCGAGCAGGCCGGCACCGACGATGACGGCGAGCGGGCGCTGCACCGGGATGGGTTCGATCTCGATGTCCTCGACCTTGTCGACACCCAACAGCATGATGACGAACAGGAACAGCACCACGATGGCACCGGCGTAGACGATGACCTGCACGGCCGCCAGGAAGTGCGCCTCCTGGGCCACGAAGAGCACAGCCACACCGAATAGGGTGAGCACCAAGCTGAGCGCAGCGTGTACCGGATGCGTGCGCACGATGACGCCGACGGCGCCGACGAGCACCATCGCCGCAGCACAGACGAAGACCACGAACTCCATCAGTGATGGCCCCCGTCGCGCGAAATCGACCGTACGGTCTTCGCGGCCTGGCTCGTGGTGGACACGTCGGCGGCATGCTGTTCGGGTTCCGCGGCGCGCGTGCCGTGTCCGAGCTCGGAGCTCCAGCCCACCTTGCCGATGAAGTCGGAGTCACCCGACGCAGCGGTGGCGCGCATCCACCCACTGGTGAGCAGGTCTTCGCCCTCGCGCCAGTCCTCCCACGGCAACTGCCGCGGGGCACCCTGCTCGTCGACCACCAGTTCGGTCTTGGTGTAGATGGCGTCGCGACGGTTGGTGAAACTGAACTCGAACATCTTGCTCTCGGTGATGGCCTCGGTGGGGCAGGCCTCGACGCACAGGTCGCAGTGGATGCAGCGCAGGTAGTTGATCTCGTAGACGAACCCGAACCTCTCGCCCGGCGAGGTGGGGTTCTCGGGGTCGTTGTCGGCACCGCGCACGTAGATGCACTTGGCCGGGCAAACGCCCGCGCACAGTTCGCAGCCGATGCACTTCTCCATGCCGTCGTCGTACCGGTTCAGCACATGGCGACCGTGCATGCGCTCGGGCTTGTCGATCTTTTCGTCGCGCTGCTCGACCGCTTTGCCCTTCTTGGCGACGCGCCCGCCCGAGTACTGGGTGGTGACGCGCTTGCCGCCAAAGAGGCGGTGCTGGCGCAGGGTGACAGCAAATCCCTCGAGGTAGCCCATCAGAACATCGCCCCTTCACGTTCACGGTTGCGGGCGCTCACCTTCGTTGCGCCCAACAGCAGTGCGGCACTGAGACCGATCACCACCACGGCCACCACACCCACGACCACACGGTTCCAACCCTGATCCTGCGCCAGACGGAAGGCGGCCAGCAGCAAGAACCAGGCGAGCGACAGCGGGATGAGCGCCTTCCAGCCGAGGTTCATCAGCTGGTCGTAGCGCAGCCGGGGCAGCGTTGCCCGGAACCACACGTAGGCGTACAGGAACAGCAGCACCTTCAGCAGCAGCCACACCGTGCCGTTGAGCGGACCGAGGTGCAGGTTGCCATCCCATTCGACGTTGCCGATGTCGATGCGCACGGGCTGAGGCCCACCGAGGAACAGCGTGACGATGACTGCGCTCATCGTGATGGTGTTCATGAACTCGGCCAGGAAGAACAGTGCGAAGCGGATGCTCGAGTACTCGGTGTTGAAGCCACCGACGAGTTCTTGCTCGGCTTCGACGAGGTCGAACGGCGGCCGGTTCAGTTCGGCCGTGGCCGCGATGAGGAAGATGATGAATGGCACGAACCCGGTGGAGATGAGGTGCCACTTGGTGATGCCGCCCTGGGCGGCGACGATGCCGTTGGTGCTGAGTGTGCCGGCAAGCAGCAGCACCGACGCCAGGCTCAGACCGAGTGCTGCTTCGTAACTGACCATCTGTGCCGACGCGCGAACTGAGCCGAGCAGTGGATACTTCGAACCCGACGACCATCCGGCGAGCATGATGCCGTACACCGCGATGCCGCTGAGGGCGAGCAGCAGGAGCACACCCACCTGCGGATCGGCCAACTGCAACTTCGTCTGGTGGCCGAACAGGCTGACGGTGCCGTCCTTGCCGTTGCTGAAGTCGCCACCCAACGGGATGACGGCCCACACCACGAAGGCCGGCACGAACGACAGGTACGGCGCCAACTTGAACACGAACCGGTCGGCGCGCTCGGGCACGAGGTCTTCTTTGAAGAACAGCTTGATGCCGTCGGCCAGGGTCTGCAGGATGCCGAACGGGCCGGCCTTGTTCGGCCCGACCCGGTTCTGCATACCGGCGATGACCTTGCGCTCGAACCACACCATGAGCATCGTGGCCACGAGGCCGACGACGAAGACGAGCACCACCTTGAGCAGCACGATGAGCACATCGCCCAGCGTGATGTCGCCGATGAGCAGCGGATCGAGGGCCAGCATCAGAGGTTCTCCACGCGCACGTCGGTGACCGCTGCGGTGCAATCGATGAGCTCACCGATATTGGCACCCGGCTGGTTGAACGGCACCCACACCGTGCCGCGCAGCACGCTGTGGTCGGGCTCGACCCGCAGCACGAGCGAGGCCTTGGGGCTGCTCACCTTCACGTCGGTGTCGGCCACCACGCCGGCGCGCTCGAGGTCGAGCGGGTGCATGTGCAGCGAACTACCGCGCGCCAGATGCGCGAGCGACGGGCTGTTGGCGGTTCCCACGGCCCGATCGTAGAGCGTGCGGCTGACCACGAGCCGGAAGTCGTAGCTGTTGCGCTCGGGGGCCGATGCTGCGTCATTGGGCAGCGCACCAGCGGCGGGCGATGCCACGACGACACCGTCGTGCGCTGCGGCGAGCGCCTCGGGAGTGGCAGCGGCGAACGACTCGACCCCGGCGGCGATGGCGGCGGTGATGTCGTCGACCGAACCGAACCCGAGGTCGGCCCCCAGCGCCTGGGCCAGCCCGGCCGCGATCATCCAGTCGGGACGGCTGGTGCCGGCTGGGGTGACCTTCTGGGCGAGGGTGGTGACCCGGCCCTCGAGGTTGGTGGTGGTGCCGGCCTTCTCGGCGTAGCCGCTGGCGGCCAGCACCACGTCGGCCTGCTGCGAACTGGCCGACAGGAACGTGTCGATTGCGATGACCCGTCGGGCACCGGCGAGCGCCCGACGAGCGAGGTCGGTGTCGGGGAAGTCGGCAAGCGGGTCGGCACCGAGCAGCACGAGGCACTCGATCTGCCCAGCTGCAGCGGCCTGAAGCGCGCGGCGGGTGTCGAGCCCACCGTTGGATGCATCGAAGCCGAGCATGAGCGCGCCCACGGTGTTGCCACGGCGCACGGCCGGCAGCACGGTGGCCGAGGGAGCGGCGGCCAGCACGGCGTTCAGCGCAGCCACCGTGGCGGCCGAGGTCTCGGCCAGGTTGGCCCGACCGGCCACCACGACGACAGGCCCGCGGCCCAATTGCGCGGCGACCGTGGGGTCGGCGAGGGTGGACGCCACCACCGATGCCTGTGTGCCCGGCTCGTAGACCAAGCTCTTCCACGCGTAACGGCTCATACCGCTGGTCTTTGGGGCGAACTCGATGATGCGGCTGCGCTTGTTCTCGGCTGCATCGCGCAGGCGCAGGTACAGCACCGGCAGTTCTTCTTTGAGGTCGGGCGACAACAGCAGGATGGTTGCCGCCGAGGCTGCGGCGTCGATGGTTGCCCGCGGCATGCCCAACACGGCGGCGGGTAGACCGTCGCCCATCTGGGCGTACACGTTCGGGGTGCCGATGACATCGCGGGCGAGGCGTGCCCAGGCGAAGGCGTCTTCGTTGCTGCCGCGGGCGCCACCGATGACGGCGATGCTGGAGGCGCCCGACGCTGCCTTGGCGTCGGTGATCAGTCGGGCGGCAGCGGCCAATGCAGCGTTCCAGCTGGTGGCGGCGAGGCCATCGGCCGTGCGCACCATCGGGGTGCCGAGGCGGGCGTCGCTGTTGATGGCCTCGAAGTCGAACCGGCCGCGGTCGCACAGCCAGCCCCAGTTCACCGGGTCGCTGTCGACACCGAGCGTGCGCACGACTTCGTCGCGGCTCGACTGGACCACCACGCGGCACCCGACGGCACACGAGGTGCAGGTGCTCTCGGCCTGGTCGAGATCCCACGGGCGGGCCTTGAAGCGGTACGGCTTGGCGGTGAGGGCGCCGACAGGGCAGATCTGCACGGTGTTACCGCTGAAGTAACTGGAGAACGGCTCGTCGGGGAACGTGTTCACCTGGGTGTTGTTGCCGCGGCTGACGAACTGGATGAGCGCGTCGCCCGCCACCTCGTCGGCGAACCGGGTGCAACGGTCGCACAGGATGCAGCGCTCACGGTCGAGGTACACCAGATCGCTGATGGGGATCGGCTTTTCGTAGTGCCGCTTCTCTTCCACGAACCGGCTCTCGCCCGGGCCGTAGGCCAGCGTCTGGTCCTGCAGCGGGCACTCGCCGCCCTTGTCGCAGACGGGGCAGTCGAGCGGGTGGTTGGCGAGCAGCAGTTCGAGCACGCCTTCTTGCATCCGCTTCACCGTGGGCGACGCGGTGTCGATCTTCATGTCGGGCGCAACGGTGACCATGCACGACGGGGTGATGGCCGGCCCACGACCCGAGTCGACCTCGACGAGGCACATGCGGCACATACCGACCGGCTTCATCCGCTCGTGGTAACAAAAGCGCGGGATGTACTCGCCGTGCCGCTCAGCGGCGGTGATGATGAGTTCGCCCTTGCGCGCCGTGATGGGCGTGCCGTTCAGAGTGACGCTGACCGCGTTCGGATCGGGCGGCGGCGCGTCGGCTTCGGTGCCTGCGGGCTCTGTCGTGGTCACTGTCCGCCTCCGGCCGCCGACGCGGCGATCACGGGAATGCTGATGCGCTTGACGATCTTCGCCTCGAACTCGTCGCGGAACAGCGTGAGTGCCGAGTGCACCGGGGCGAACGCCGACGGGCCGACGAAGCAGATGGTGGTCATCTTGTACGGGAACGGCACGGCCTCGAGACCGAGTCGCTCGCTGGCCGCATGCGGGAAGCTTCCGGGGCAGATGCTCTCGCCCACCTCGAGCAACTGATCGAGATCGGCTTGCGTTCCTTTACCCGCGACGATGCGGCTGAGGATGCGCTCGAGCCAGGTGCCGCCCTCGCGGCACGGCACGCACTTGCCGCACGACTCGTGGGCGTAGAACCGCGTGAGGGTGAGCGCCGCGGCGGGGATGTCGGTGGTGTGATCCATCACCATGATGGCGCCCGAGCCGAGCATCGAGCCGGCGGCGCCGACGAGGCGGCCCTCGAACGGCAGGTCGAGTTGATCGGGCAGGAACCACGGTGCCGAACCACCGCCCGGCACGAACGCCTTCAGTTCGTTGCCGTTGCGGATGCCCCCGCAGAACTCGTCGCCGTAGAGCAGGTCGCGGAACGTGGTGGTGCCGTTCACGATCTCGTACACGCCAGGCCGGTTCACGTGCCCCGACACGGCCACCATGCGGGTACCGGGCGACGTGGCGGTGCCGATGGCGGTGTAGGCCTCAGCCCCGTTGCGCAGCAGCCACGGCAGGTTGGCCAGCGTCTCGACATTGTTGACGATGGTGGGCTGGCCGTACAGGCCGATGGCGGCCGGGAAGTACGGCGGCTTCAGGCGCGGCATGCCGCGGTTGCCCTCGAGCGATTCGATGAGCGCCGTCTCTTCGCCCACCACGTAGGCGCCCGCTCCCCAGTGCAACACGATGTCGATGGAGAAGTCGGTGCCGAGGATGTTGGTGCCCACGTAACCGGCGGCGTAGGCCTCGTTCAGCGCCATGGCCACCCGTTCCTGGGCGAGGGCCATCTCGCCGCGGATGTACAAGAAGCACTGCGACAGGCCGGCTGCATAGCAGGCGATGAGGCAGCCCTCGATGAGCTGGTGCGGATCGCGCTCCATGAGCAGGCGGTCCTTGTAGGTGCCCGGCTCGCTCTCGTCGCCGTTCACGACGAGATAGCGCGGGAACTTGCCCTGCGGGGTGAGGCCCCACTTCACACCGGCCGGGAAGCCAGCGCCGCCGCGGCCGAGCACGGTGGCGTTCTTCACCTCGTCGTGCACCGCCTGGGGCGCACGACCGAGCGCGGCACGCAGGCCGGCATAGCCATCGGTGGCGAGGTAGCGATCGAGTGTGTACGAGTCGTCGTACTGGAAACGCGACGTGACGATCTGCGGGCGGTCGCCTGCGATGTAGCCCGGCGCATGCGGGATGGGAGTGCCCTGCAGACTGCTCACTTGCTGCCCTCCTCGGCAACGGCCAACCACGACGGCGGCGCGGTGGCGTCCTCGGGCGGCACTGCACCCACGCCCCGGTCGGCCGGGATGTGCTGACGAACACGCGCCACGGTGCCGTGCGGTGGGATCTCGTCGACCAGCTTGCCGGCGCGCAGGTCGGCGACCAGCTGGTCGAAGTCGGCGGGGGTGACCCGGTAGCGGTGGCGGTAGTTCACCTGCAGGGTGGGCGCCTCGGTGCAGGCCGCCTGGCATTCGGCGTGCTCGAGCGTGATGAGTCCGTCGGGAGTGGTGCCACCGGCCTTGATGCCCAGCGTGTGCTCGGCATGGTGCATCAGGTCGTCGGCGCCCATCAGCGCGCAACTCATGGTCTGGCAGATGTTGACGAGGTACTTGCCGACCGGCTCCATCTTGAACATCTCGTAGAAGGTGCAGGTGCCCAGCACCTCGGCGGCGGTGGCGCCCACCAGTTCGGCAATGTGCTTGATGGCGTCGTCGGTGATGTAGCCGTCCTGCTCTTGGGCGAGGTGCAGCAGCGGGATGATGGCCGAGCGGGCACGCGGGTAGCGGCCGATGATCTCCTTGGCCAACTGCACGTTGGCATCCGACAGGCGGCTCATCGGTCCACCTCTCCGAGCACGGGGTCGACGCTCGAGATGACGGCCACGGCGTCGGCGACGAGGCCACCGCGCATCATGTGCGGCAGGCACTGGATGTTGACGAACGATGGGGCCCGCACGTGCATGCGATACGGGGTGGGCGAGCCGTCGCTGGCGATGTAACAGCCGATCTCGCCACGCGGGCTCTCGATGGCCACGTACACCTCACCCTCGGGCACGCGGAAACCCTCAGTGAAGATCTTGAAGTGATGGATGAGTGCTTCCATCGACTCGTCGATGCGGGCCCGCGGCGGCGGGGTGACCTTCTTGTTCTGGATGCGGTAGTCGCCGCTCGGCATGCGGTCGAGGATCTGGCGCACCAACTTCATGCTCTCGCGGATCTCGTTGAGGCGGATGGCGTAGCGGTCGAACGCGTCGCCGTACGAGCCGACGATGACGTCGAAGTCGAGCTCGGGGTAGCGCAGGTAGGGCTGGTCGCGACGCAGGTCCCATGGCACGCCGGTGCCACGCAGGATGGGGCCGGTGGCACCGAGGGCGATGGCTTCCTGGGCCGTGATGACACCCACGCCCTGTAGGCGTTCGCGCCAGATTGGCTGGCCGGTCATGAGGATGTCGTACTCGTCGAGGCGCGGTTCGATGATCTCGAGCAATTCGAGCACGTCGTCACGCCAACCGGCGGGCAGGTCGGCGGCGAGGCCGCCGGGGCGGATGAAGTTGTGGTTCATCCGCAGGCCGGTGACCTTCTGGAAGAACCGCAGCACCTCTTCGCGCTCGCGCCAGCCGTAGATCATCATCGACACGGCGCCGAGGTCCATACCGTTGGTGGCCATGAACAACAGGTGGCTGCTCATGCGGTTCAGTTCGCTGAGCAGCATGCGCATCCACACGGCGCGCTCGGGGATGTCGTCCTCGATGCCGAGCAACTTCTCGACGGCCATCGAGAACACCAGCTCGTTGTTCAACGGGCTGAGGTAGTCCATGCGGGTGACGTTGGTACCGCCCTGCATGTACGTGAGCTGCTCGCCGGTCTTCTCCATACCGGTGTGCAGGTAGCCGATGATCGGCTTGCAACGCAGCACGGTCTCGCCCTGGAGTTCGAGCATCAGCCGCAACACCCCGTGCGTGCTCGGGTGCTGGGGCCCCATGTTGATGATCATCGTCTGATCCTCGGAAGGATCGACGGGCAGATCGCCGAGTTTGGCGGCCTCTGCCTCACTCATGCGCAGCACCGAGCCGACTTCGCGCAACAGTTCGCGCGCCGTGAGTTCGCTACGCGGCTTGAGGCCTTGTTCGGGCTCGTTGCCCTCGCGGATGGTCTCGAGGATGCTCATCAGTTGGGCGCTCCCTTGAACTGCACCGGGATGCGGCCCACGTCGTAGTCCTTGCGCAACGGGTAGCCCTCCCAGTCCTCGGGCATGAGGATGCGAGTGAGGTCGGGGTGATCGGTGAACACGATGCCGAACATGTCGAACGCCTCGCGCTCCATCGCCTCGGTGCCCGGGAACATGTCGAACAGCGTGGGGATGGTGGCGTCGGCCTCGGGCACCTGCACCCGCACGCGGATGCGCTGGCGAGCGGTGAGTGACAGCAGGTTCACCACCACTTCGAACCGTTCGGCAGCAACACCGGCAGGGAGCGACCGGTTAGGCACCAGCAGGTAGTCGACTGCGGTGAGATCGGACACCATCTCGTAGCCATCGACCAGCAGCGCCTTGACCACCTTGGCGTACTGGGCCCGGGGCACGTGCAGCACCTGCTGGCCGAACGTGGTGACGAGGGGGCAACCGTGCAGGGTGATGGGTTCCGGCGTCGCCGCGCCGGTGTCGGCAGTATCGGCCATGGTTCAGCGGACTCCGAGGACGACCGGGATCGGCTCGGCAGCGGCCGGAATCTCGGTGACATGGACATCGGCACCGGCGCCGGTCTCGCGCCGGCGGCGGGTGATCTCGCCCGTCTCGATCAGGCCGTGCAAGGTCTCGATCGCATGGATGAGCGTCTCGGGGGTGGGCGGGCAGCCCGGCGCGTACACGTCGACCGGAACCACCTGGTCGACGCCCTGCACGATGGCGTAGTTGTTGAACATGCCACCGCTGCTGGCGCAGACACCCATGCTGATGACCCACTTGGGCTCCATCATCTGGTCGTACACCTGGCGCAGCACCGGGGCCATCTTCTGGCTGACGCGCCCGGCCACGATCATGATGTCGGCCTGGCGCGGCGAGGCGCGGAACACCTCCATGCCGAAGCGGCTGATGTCGTAGTGCGCTGCGCCCGTGGCCATCATCTCGATGGCGCAGCAGGCCAGGCCGAACGACGCCGGCCAACTGCTGCGGCTACGCGACCAGTTCACGAGGTCTTCGATCTTGCCGGTGATGACGTTGTGCTCGAGACCGCCGAGGCCGTCGTCGAGCACGTTACGGACGATGCCCATCAGGCTGCTTCTCCCACTCGACCCTCGGTGCCCACCCGGCGGATGGTGCTGGCGGTTGTGCGGGCTTCCGACACCGATTCGTCGAGTCGGCGCGAGCGCTGCACCGGGCCCCAGTCGAGCGCTCCGCGGGCCACCACGTAGACGAAGGCGGCAAAGAACACGACGCTGAACGCCACCATCTCCCAGAACGCGTAACTGCCGAGGAAGCGGCGGTCGACGGCGTAGGGGTAGATGAAGATGATCTCGATGTCGAACATGATGAACAACATCGCCACCACGTAGAAGGTGACCGGGAAGCGTTCGGGTGGCTCGCGACTGGGCACGATGCCGCACTCGTACGGGGCCTGCTTGGCCGCCGACGGTCGGCGCGGGGCCAGCAGACCGGAAGCGAGGAAGCTCAGCGCGCCGAACAGGACGGCCAGCACCAACAGGGCGATGACGGGAAGGTACTGGCCCATGTGGTCAGGCCTTGGCCGGTAGCGCCAGTTGCCCGCGGTTCAGCAACACCCGCTTGTCGCGACGATGCAGCAACCAGCAACAGATGAGGAACACGATGAGCGAGCCCACCGTGATGAAGCCGGCAGGTTCGCGCTTCGCACCGAGGTCGCGGATCATGTAGACGTACTGATGGGGCTGGGTGGTGTCGATACGCGGCGTGGCGGGGGCACGACCGGGCTCGGTGCGCTGCTGCACCACCGGAACGATTTCTACCAGCGAGTAGCGCGGCTTGTGCCAAAAGGCGATGTAGTCGATCTTGCCGTCGGCGAACCGGGGGTAGCGCTCGCCGCCGTAGTCGAACACGTTCACGACCTCGTAGCCACCGCTCTTGAACACGCCGGACTCGGTGATGTACACCTCGGCCTGCGAACTGGTCTGGCCGAAGGCCGAGGCCGATTCGGGCAACTGCAGCCACCCCTCGGCCACCAACTGGTCACGAACCTCGTTGGAGACCTCCTTCGGGGTGGCGTCAGCAGATGGCGTGACACCGGTGTCGAGCGCCCCCGCTTTGGTGAGCGCCGCTGTGTCTTGCAGGATGGTTCTGCCCGGCTGGGCCTCCCACGAGGGTTCGGGCCCCTTCAGGCCGATGCCGTAGGTCCACCAGATGGCGCCCATGATGAAGAACCACCCGGCGAGGCCGGCAAAGGCCACCAGGAAGCCGAGGCGGAACCCGACATTGGTACCCAAGATGAGGTACGTACTGCCCATCAGCACGAACACGCCGATGATGACCGTGAGGATGCCGCGCAGTTCGGGCATCCAGCCACCGGGGCCGGAGTTGACCTGGGCCTCGTTGCCGAGAATGGTGACGACCTTGCCAACCGCAGGATGTGATGCGAGTGCCAACAACACTTAGAGACTCCGAACGTATTCGACGACGGCCTTGATCTGCTCGTCGGTGAGCAACGACCCGAACCCGGGCATCCGACCGCTTCCCTGCCCCTGGGTGCCGTAGCGCTTGCCCATCTCGGAACCGGCCTTGATGAAGCTGATCATGTCGGTCTGGTTCGGGAAGTGCTTCACCGTGGCACCACCGGTGAGGTTCCACCCGAAGGCACCCTGACCGCTGACACCGGGTTCGCCGTAGCTCCAGCCCGGCGTGTGGCAGCGAGCGCACGAGTAGGCGCCGGCGGAGTAGCTGAGGTTGTACAGCGCCTCGCCCATGGCAGCATCGACGGTGGCGTACTTACCGGAGTCGACCAACGCCTGCGCAGCAGCGTCGGCAGCCTTGCTGATGCGGTCGCGCTCGGCCTGCGGCAGCGAGCCACTGGCACAGGTGAGCGGATCCTTCTCGTTCTCGGCACAGCCCTCACGCGGGATCTGGATGCTGCGGATCTTGGAGATGAGCGTGTCGATCTGCTGGTCGTTCAGCGGACCGCCACCGGCGAGACCCCAGGGCGACATCGGCGAGAACGGGCGTCCGTACACCAGGATGAACTTCAGTTCGCTCTCGCTGAACTTGTAGAGCACGGTGTTGATGGCTGGGGCGTTCCAGCTGACGGCCTTCACCTGGCCGGTTGCCGGATCGGTGAGGGTGTAGGCGGCGTTGCCGCCACCGCCGTTGGCGCCGTGGCAGCCGGCGCAGTTGAAGCCACCCTTGGCCGTGGTGGCGAACAGCTTGCTACCCCACTCGATGAACAACTCTTCCTTCGCCTCCGCGGCACCGGCCTGGCGGCTGGGTTCGAACACCCAGTACAGCGGCAGGCCGATGGCGATGACGGCGAGGAACAGCAGGCCGAGGCCCTGCACTCGCTCGAGGCGCTTGCCTTCGAGGGTCTCGTCGTCGTAGTAGGGCTTGCGGTTGGCGGCCAGTTCGATCTCGGAGCCCAGCTCGGGCTTCGCCGAACGACGGTTGGCGAAGTAGTAGACGATGTAGCCGATCGTGACGAGGACGAACAGCACCCAGGCGATGGCGGAGGTGGATCGGGCAAACGCGGTAAGCACGTCAGGCACCCTTCTCAGATCGGATCGAACAACGGACGGGGCTCATACGCAGTGCGGCCCCTCTGCCTCTTGACCGGTGGTGTTGGTGCCGATGGGCCGCCCCGGGTACACCGTTCCGGTATCGATGGTGACGTCGCCGTTCGCGGAGATGGCGATCACGAAGTGGTCCATGCCGCGCGGGGCCGGGCCACCCTTTTTTTCGCCCACCCGGTTGTACTGCGAACCGTGACATGGGCACTCGAACCACTGGCTGCTGGCGCACTGCGGCACGCGGCAGCCCAGGTGCGGGCACTTCTGGTACATCGCGATGAGGCCCGACTCGAGTCCGGCCAATACCTGCGGTTGGTAGATGTCCTTGGCCTTGGGGAGCGCGCTGGCCGGGTACTCGGTCACCCAGGCACGGGCCTCGGGGGCGTAGAAGAAGCCACCGCTCGAGCGGATCGAACCGATGATCTCGTCCTTCTTGCCCACCTTCACCTTGCCGCCGAAACCACCCTTGGCCACCGGCCACAGGAAGGCCACGAACGAGGCTGCGGCGAACGTGAGGAGGCTGACGCCCATGAGCGACACGGAGGCCCGGTTGAAGAACTGGCGACGGCTGACACCGACGGCCTCCGGGTCCGGCGGGACCCACACCGCGGGGGCGGTGTCGGTGGCCTTCACCAACGCACCCGAGCGGGCAGCGGTGGCCTGGGCCTCGACCTCGCGGCCGGTGGTGGCCTCGGGCAGGTCGATGTCGGCGTCGCGGTCGCGTCGGCGCGTCTCGCGGCTCAGCGCACCGGCGCCGCGCACATCGCTGCGGCGCGCCGCAGTGATGAACGAGATGGCACCGAGGGCGACGACGACTGCGACGGCGATGGCGATGACTGTTGCGGTATTCATGCCGACCTCACAGCTCGAAGAACAAGCCGTCTTTCCACGGCAGGACGAAGTTGAAGCCAGGGCCCCGGAAGAACGAGCCGATCATCACCAGCACGGCCCAGAACATGAGGTGCACGGTCATGATGGACGTGGCGAACTTGCGGTCTTCGGGCTTGTTCGACGGGTTCTTGTCGATGAACGGGGCGAAGATGAGCATGA
>JBAXSU010000004.1:0-44141 GCA_037130535.1 Actinomycetota bacterium | reverse complement strand
TGCCCACCAACTTCGCCGAGGCGAAGACCACCGACGAGGCGCTGTACGCCCGCTTCTTCCACGCCATGCTGGCCGAGGGCATCGCCTTGGCCCCCGGTGCGTACGAGGCGTTGTTCGTGGGCCTCGGCCACACCGACGAGGTGATCGACCGCATCGGTGCCGCCGCAGGCCGTGCCGCGGTGGCCGCCATGCGCGCCTGACCGGGGCGACGGTGCTGGCGCAGATGGCACCACTAGCCTCGGCCGCGTGCGGCAGTTCATCACCTGGCAGTTCTGGGCGAGCATCGCCGCGCTGCTGGTGCTCACCGGTGGGCTGTGGTTGGTGTTCCGCGACGACGGTGCCTCGGCTGATCAGGCGGTGGTGACGGCCCCGGTGGCCGACGGCGGCTATCCGGTGCCCGAGAACGGTCGGCAGATCGACATCATCGACCTCGTGTACGCGGCGCAGGCCGATGCCGGCTTCCAGATCGTGAACGGGCGCACCACGGCGACCATGAAGATCAACATCGACGGCCTGCGCACCATCACCATCGTCGCCGGCACCCCGGGCGAGAACCGCTGTGCCGAACTCGATCGCCTGGCAAGTTGTGCCATCGCCGCCGACCTGCTGGGCGAGTCGGTGCTGTGGTTCTCGATCATCCCGCTGGGGCCGCGCAACACCGTGGAACTGCCCGCAGTGCGCGAGTTCCAGGACGGGCAGCGGCTGCGGTTGGCGAACGACTGGTCGGTGAAGCGTGCCGACCGGGTGAAGCGCGAGTGCGACACCGACACCGGCAGCCTCACCGAGTTCATCGCCACGTTCGGCGATGCGGCCAGCAGCACGTTCGACCTCGACGAGCAGCGCATCACCACCGTCACCTGCCTCGCCCCCTGACGGTTGCCGCTGCGTCAGCGCGACAGCAGCTCGCGCCTGACCGCCACGAGCTTCGGTGAGGGCTCGCCGATCGACCACGAGTCGGCCTGCAGCGAGCGCTCGTACACCTCCCACTCGCGCCGCACCCCGGCCAGGTCGCCGCGCAGGGCGAAGGCCCGCATCCGCAACGCGATGAGTTCCTCGTGTCCGCTCAGTACCCGCAACCCCTGCCCGGTGGCCCAGAACACGCCGTCGATGTCGCCGACGGCCAGGTGGTGCTGGGCCAGCTCGGTGGCAGCCGATGTGGCCAGCAGCGTGAGCGCCGTGGTGCTGCCCTCGGCGTCGGGCCAGGCAAAGTCGGTGCCGGCAAAGGGCAGGTCGGTGATCGACGCCACGCCGGGCCGCAGTACGTCGATGGCGTCGGCGGCGTCGAGTCGGCGCGAGGCCTCGAGGCGTGCCCGCAGCAGGTCGGCGTCGGTGACCACCAACGGATGCAGTGGGAGATGGTCGGTGAGGGTGCGCTCGATCCATTCCTCGCCCTCGGCAGGCGCCACAGCACGGGCCAGGGTGCGCCGGGCATCGCTGACGATGTTGGCGAACGTGGCATCGCGCACTTCGAAGTCCCAGAGGGCGGCCCGTGCCGCCGAGCGAGTGGGGTACTCGCGGTGCAGGCCCAGCCACGCCAACAGTTCGAGCGACTTGCCGCGGTCGAACTCCACTCGTTCGCCCGTGCTGGTGACTACCGACACCTGGCCGAGGAGTCGCACCATCAGGGCCCAGGCTGGTTCGACGAAGGGTGCAGCGTCGCTCGGTGATGTCGGTCCGTGGCCTTGCGCGGCGTCGGGTGGCGCGACAGGGAGGGGGCGCTCGGCTGCGTCGAGCAGGTCGTGGAGCGCGTGCAACTGCTGGCGCTCGAGCCCGACGGGCACCACCGTGACACCCAATGCGTCGATGGTCCAGCCGTCGATCGTCGCGCACATCGTGATGCCGGCATCGATGAGCGGGCGATCGACGACGACGGCAAGGCCCCGCCCACCTCCCCGCGTGAGCGCCGGTACATCGGTGGCATCGTCGGTGGGGGAGAGGGCGGCGAGGACGACCACGGGTTCCCACGCCTCGCCGCCGGTGCCCCGGGCGCGAAGTTCGAACGTACGCCGGCCCGCGGTGATGGTGGGGATGGAGCCCAGCGTGGCTGCAGCACGGTCGAGCGCGTCGTCGAGCGACTCGGCCGACTCGGCGGCAAGGTTGCCGAGGTGCACGGCTGGGTCGAGGCCGTGAGTCACGACGCGCACGCACTCGCCGACGGGCGAAGCGGCCAACGAGGCAGCGAGGGCCGACATGACCGGTTCGACCTCGGCTGGCCGGCCATCGATGCACAGCAGCCCAGCGGCCTCGAGGTCGACGAACAGATCGCCCAGCCGTGCTCCGGTCGCAGTGTCGCGAGCCGTGCCGAGATGCACCAGCGTCGGGCACGGCTGGCCGGCGAGACGGGCGCCGTCGGCCAAGTCGACAGTGTCGACGTGCGCGCGCAGATGCCATCGGGCATCGTCGAGCGAGTCGAACTCGGCGGGAGGACGACACGGACTCGGTCGGTCGAGTACCACGGTGAGCGCCCCGTCGTCGTCGCACAGCACTGCGCGGACATGATGGCCGGTTCCGATGAGGTGGTGGCCGACACAGCGCAGCGCCAGGTCGATGCGCACGGCGCGTTCGGTCGTGTCGAGCGCCCGCAGCAGCCGCTCGGTGGCGACCGACTGGGGCGACGGGGGAACCGCCACTGCCGACGTGCCGGCCCGTCGCAACTGGTGTCGACGGCGCGACTCGACCAGACCGAGGGCGCCTGCACACAGCAGGACCGCCGCTCCCAGGCTGCTGGTGAACGGCCCGCGGTCCGATGGAGCCGCCGTCACCGGGGCGGCGACTGGGGCGACGGTCGGTGTCGGCGCGGTCTGCGGTGCCGTGCTGGCGGGTGCTGGCTGGGCGGGTGCTGGCTGAGCCGGTGCCGGCTCCGTAGGTGCCGGCTCTGTAGGTGCCGGCTGGACTGGTGCTGCAGCAGCTGGCTCCAGGTCGGCAGCCGGGGTCTCGGCCGGTACTGCTTCGGCCGGAGCGGCCTCGCTCACTGGCTCGGCCACTGCGAGAGATGCCCCGGATGCGGGGATGTCGAGCGACCAGCCGACGACGATGAGCGACGGATCGTGGAACACTCGCCCGTCCTCCATCGTGCGCCCGAGGTTGCGGTCGATGATGGCGTCGGCAACTTCACCCACGCAGGCCAGCGACTCGTCGCAGAGTTCGCCGGCGATGCCGTATACGGAGTCGCCACGCACCACGTCGTGGTCGGCCCACAGTGCGGACCCGGCGGGCAGCGGCATGGGCAGCCTCACGCGCATTCCCTGCGGGAAGACACCTCCGCTCCAACTGCCGCCATCGGGTGTCGACGCGCCGAGGTTCAATTCGATCACTCGGTCGCGCAGGCCGGCATCACCCAGGCTCAGCGCAAGCGAGTACGGGGTGGTGCGACCGTCGGCTTCCAGGGTGTGGACGGTCGCCGTTGCATCGACAGCCGAGATGTCAGTGTCGGTCGGTCCCTCATCGCCCGCATCGATGGATGGCGCGGTGTCGACAGGGAGTTGCCACTCGATGCGGCTGGGCTCCGCCGCTGCCGACGCCGATGCACCGAACCAGCGACCCCCACCCGAACCGGCCACGGCCACACTCGACACCAGCGCCACGCGCACCAGGCGCCTCACCCAGCCGGTCGGTGTCGACGATGTGGGCGGCAGCACTCGGCGAGGGGCATCGCCGCGATTCGAGTGGTGCCTCCGACGTACGTTGCGGATCGAGCGAACCACGCGGACCGCCTCGGTGGCCACCGTGCAGGCGAACCATGCCCACAGCAGCAGGAACACTGTTCCGCCGATCTCGGCGATCATCCGCTCGTCGAGCCGACCCGCGGGAGCGAGAGACCACGAGCCGGGGTGGGGCAGGCCGATCAGGTGCACCACCGTCAGGGGAACGCCGACGAGGATGGTGGTGATGACCAGCAGGGCTCCACAACGGGCGAGTGCTGAGACGAAACGGGATGGTGGTCGGTTCATGGCGTTCCTTCGGTGACGACAGCGAGGTGGCCCACAGGCGATCAGGGGGCGTACACGGCAATGGCCGATCCAGTGGCGTGCACGGTGAGTGACTCGACGCCGGCGAGGCCGAGCACGATGGTGGCGGGTCGCTCGGTGATGGTGACGACGATCTCGGGTCGGCCGTCGGCGCGGTCGCGGACATCCACGTCGACGTCGCGGTCGGCAATGCCCGAACGCACTGCGTACGACCGGGCCACCTGCATCGCTGCATCGCTGTCGAAGCCGGTGGTGAGCGACTCATGGGTGATCGCGAACCGCGCCGCAGCCTCGGCCGTGCCGGCGGCATGACGGCGTGCGGCGAGCGCCCGGCCGCCGTCGACCACCAGGCCGGCGGCGCCAAGCGCGACGATGGTGAGGAACATCGTCACGACCGACAGCGACCCGCGGTCACGACCGTGTGTCGACCCAGTGCCCGTCATCGCTGGTACCGGTCGATCGGTTGGCTGTCGGTGCCGCTGATGGTGCGCACCCCCGGCAGCAGGCCGCCGGCGAGAGAGGCGTTCGTGACCGTGCAGCGCACCTGCACCCGCACCGCGCCACCGTGCCAGGTACCCCTCGGCGACGGGGTCCAGGCGATCTCGGCAGTGGGCGCCGACGCGCAGCGGGCAGCGAGTGCGGAGGCTGCCACGGTCCGCTGTGCGGCTGCCGTACCCGCCTGGCTGGTCGACTCCATCGAGGCCGCCCGGGCAGCAGCCTGGGCGACGCCGTTCACCTCCACCGAGGCCGCATGCAGACGGCCCAGGAAGCCGATGCAGGCGGTCGCCACCACGACGAACACGAGGAGGTACATCATCTCCACCGGGGTGACGACGCCCGCGTCGCGCCGACGGTCCACGAGGCTCAGCGCTCCTTCGGCGCCGACACCGACGCAGTGGCGAGCAGACCGATGGAGGCGCCCAACACGCCGGGCGTCCGGGCTTCGACGACGACCGTGACGGTTGGACCGTCGACACAGGTGATATCGACGGCATCGGCCCACGAGCCGGCCTGGCGAGTCACCGCAGCACGAGCCACCTCGATGCCGCCGTTGCAGGTGCCATCGTAGGCGGCTGCCACGCGGGCCCCGTCGGACGCGGCGTCGTCGAGAATGGTGCGGGCGTGCCAATAGGCGCCCGCCTCGAACAGGGCGAGCAGCGCGAACAGCACCCCCGCCATCCCGAACAGCATCTCGATCGACACGTCGACCGAGCCGCGATCGCGTCGCTCACGCCCGTTCACGGCCTCGGCGCCACCGGGTCGGGCACGTTCGCCTGCGCGTCGCGGAACACGCCGAGGAAGAACGTGGTGGCCACCACTGCCACGCCCACGCCCACGGCCAACCACAGCATCTTGGTGACGGCTTCGTCGATGCCGCTCTCGTCGGCTCGTTCGGCCCACGCCTCGCGCACGCGCCTACGGAGCAGGTCGATTCGGCTCTGCACCTGCACACTCACCGGGAGTATCAGTTGGTTCATGGCACTGGTTCTCTTTCTGTGTTGCCGGCCGAGCCGGACGGGAAGGGTGGGCCGGGTCAGCCCGAGAAGGCATCGCCGATCCGGACGGCCAAGGGGTAGGCGAGGAAGACGATCGTCGTGACGACGAAGCACATCGTCGGGCCGGCGAGGTTGGCGTTGGCCCGATCGGCGTCGCGCTCGAGTTCGTCGAGGGAGCGTTCGCGCATCGCCCGGGCGAGGCTGATGACCGACTCGGTGATCGATACCCCCTGGGTACCCTGCCGCTCGACCGCAGTGGCGAACTCGCAGAGCTCGCGCTGCTGCTGGCGACGGCCGAGTTGGTCGAGCGCCTCCCAAACGGGCATGCCTCGCATCGGAGCGGTGCTCACCTCGGTGCGCAGCAGATCGAACAGGTCGCTGTCGCCGACATCGAGCGCGAATCGCACGGCCTCGTCGACGCTCTGGTCGGTGGTGAGGCCGACAGCCACGAGTTGAACGAAGTCGGTGGTGGCGCGGCGCATCTCGCGGCGGTGCCGTTCGATGCGGCTGCGCACGTCGCTCCAGATCGTGGCTGCCGCGCCGCAGCCCAGTGCGACTGCAACGACCAGCCAGAAGGGGCTGAGCGGAAGTCGGCCGAGCGCCACCATCGAGCCCACCGACAGCAGCACGGTGAACACGCCGCCGGTGAACGACACGAGCAGTCGTGCCGTCACCTCGTCGGCATCCATGCCGATGAGGTGGAGGTCGTTCCCGATGACCCGCTCGACCATCGTCGCAATTGGGCCACCCACTCGATCGCCGAACGATCGATCGCTGGAATCCGGTGTGGCACCGGCGCTGCTGGCGCCCATCGCCGCACGCACCTCGGCCACCGTGCGCCGCTTCCGTCGCAGCGCGCGGGTGAGGCACGCCACCACCGCGGTACACAGCACCGCCACCACAGCAGCCACCTGCAAGCGGTTCACCGCAGCACCGGCCCGCGATCGTGGGCCGCCGGGTGTCGCGCCGCCACGGGTGCGCTGCCCACCACCCGGTAGCGTCGCGGCAGTTCGTAGCGGCACAGGCGTCGCAACCACACGATGCAGCCGGCCCACATCGCCAGTGGTATGGCCAGCACCATCTGGCCGACCGCCGACCCGTATGGGGCGAGCAGCGTGCCGGCGGCCAGGCGCAGATAGGCGATGAGGACGACCGCGATGACGACCAGTCGTTTCATCGACGACTGGTACACGGCCCGGGTGCGGTCGATCCGCTCGCGAGCCCGCACCTCGTCGCGGGCGGCTGCGGCCAGCGCGTCGACGGTGTTGAAGAGTCGGCCCGATCCGGCCGTACCCGTCACCACCAGTCGGATGGCGGCGATGGCGGCATCGCTGGTCGGGTGGGCGATCTGTTCGGCCAGATCGCTGAGGGCGTCCTCGGTGCGCACCCCCTGCTGTCGGCGAAGCGCATAGGTGGCGAGGGCGTCGCGTAGCGCCTCGGGTGGGCGGCGGGCAACCTGTTCGAGGGCCTCCTCGGCCCCCACCGCCGAGCCGCGCAGGGTGTCGCGCAGGTCTTCCAGCCACGTGGCGATGCCTTCCACCCGGCGGCGCTCGACCTCGGCGCGGTCGTCGCGCATCAGCCGACCCCACAGTGTCGCCAGGACGGCGAGCGCGAGTGCCAGCACAACCCATCGGCTGGCCATCAGGGTGACGACTCCCACGGCTGCGCCGAGGGCGAGCCGGTTGGTGCCCAGACCGGCCAGCATCGACGGGGTGGATGCCGAGGCGGACCGCTCGCGGCCGGCTCGGCATGGTGAGGCCGGGGCGAACGCGGCCACCACGCACGCGGTCACGCCGAGCGCCAGCAGCACCACGCCCAACACCACCGACGACACGGGCGGTGTCATCGCGCCACCACCTCGGCGCTGTGCAGTATCCGGTGCGAGTCGATGCGGTGGTGCCACGCTGACGCGTCGAACCCGGTGCCCGCTGCGGCGAGTCGTTCGAGCATCGGCCGTTGTGGTTCGCTGAGCACACGGGCCCGTCGATCGGGGGCTTCAGGCCATGCGCCCATCACCCGGTGGATGACGAAGCGGGCACCGTCCTCCTCCACCGAGGGAGCGACCATCTCAGTGACGAAGCGACCATGCTCGTTGTCGCCGTGCATGTGCACGACGAGGTCGACACTGCGGTACGCCTGCCAGCGCGCCATTCGCAGGTCGATGTGGCTGTGGTGCGCGATCAGTTCGGCGAGCCGCTCGAGACCGTCCTTCGCCGAGCCGCCGTGAATGGTGGCCATCGCCCCCTGTCCGATCGACATCGCCTGCACCATCGCCGCGCCCTCGGCACCGCGCACCTCACCGACGATGATCCAGTCGGCGCGGGTGCGCACAGCGGGCACCATCATGTCGGCGCACGAGATGCCCACGCCATCGTTCGTGGAGGGGATGCGGGCCTGGTACGCGTGGACGAAGGGGTGGGTTCCCATCTGGCCGACGTTCAGTTCGAAGTCGGTCTCGATGGTGACCAGCACATCGCCGGGGTCGATCTCGCCGATGAGGGCACGCAGCATCGTGGTCTTGCCCGAACCCATGCGCCCGGCGACGAGGATCGACAGGTCGGCTGCCACCGCGGCGCGCAGGAGCGCCAGGCCGGCGTCGTCGAGGCCACCGCGGTCGACCAGTGAGTCGAGCGAGGCACCGAAGATGGCGGCGCGACGGATGGTGACGAGCGGCCGGGCCACCACGTCGAAACCCTCGCCGTGGAACCGCACGCCGGGCGCCAGCTCGAGGTCGACGAAGGGATGCTCGCGGTTGAACGGCCGACGCCGAGCAGTGGCCGTGTCGTAGATGATGCGTTCGAGGTCGCGGTCGCGACGCACCAGTGGTGCGAGCAGTTGCCGGGTGCCGTCGGCCCGCTCGACGCGCACCGGGTCGGCGCCGAACACGAGCACATCGGTGACCAGCGGGTCGCGCAGCACCGAGAGCAACTTGGGCAACCCGAACAGTTCCGACAGCACCAACTCGACGATGGTGCGCTGCTCGGCCACGGTGAGGGGTGTCTGGCGGGCCCCGAACCGTTGCCGTTCCACCTCGGGCAGCGCGATCCGTTCGAGCACGTCGCGGGTGATCTCCTCGCGCAGGTCGCGGTCGGCCGCGGATTCGTCGCGGTCGGGAATGGGAAACCGGTCGCCGAAGCCGCGCCGTACCTCGGCTGCGAGCGCATCGAGTTCGTCGTCGGTCATGCGGGTGCCCCCTCGCTCACCGCAATCCAGTGCAGGCAGCGATCGACGAGATGCCCTACGGCTTGCAGCAGCGGATCGCGGACCCACCGCCGTGAATCGAGGTCGACCCCGCGGTGCAAGGCAGCGGCTGTATCGGGGGCCCAGGGCAGACAGCCGGCGAGACGGTCGCCCAGTTCCACCTCGTGTGCCGTGCGTCCGAGCGGCTCGGGGCTACCGGGCGCTGAGGCCAGCACCAGTCGGGCGATGTCGTGGGTGAGGCCTGCGGCGTGCGGTGCCACGTGGCCGCGGGCTTCGGCCCACTCGACCGCAGCCGCTACCGAGACCACATCGTTGGATACCACCACCAGCAACATGTCGAGCCGGTCGAGTACCGCACCGACCGGAGCGCCGGGGTTGAGCCGTCCGAGGTCGATCACCGTGTGTCCGGGCAGTTCGCGCAAGGCCCCCGGCCAGTCGGCGCGCGGCGAGTGACAGGTCCAAGCGCGGAATGGATCGCCGGGTGCGGGCACCAGGTGCAGGCTGCCTGCGACGGCTGCGGCACCGGCGAACCAGGCCGCCGCCTCCGGCGGTCGCACCGAGCCACCGGTCGGGAACGCGACGCGTTCCAATCCGCCGACCCACTCGTGCAAACCCAACCGCGCCGCCAGCACACCACCGCACGGGTCGGCTTCGACGAGCCAGACGGGCTCGTCGAAGCGCGCGGCCAGGGCTACCGCCATGGCGAGCGCACCGGTGGTGGCGCCACTGCCGCGCCACGAGCCCCAGCCGACGATCACGGTGCAACCTCGCCGTCGCCGGCGGCCTGGTCGTCATCGTCAGCGGTGGAAGCGGCGACTGTTTCGGCGGGCAGGCCCACCAACACCAGCATGTCGGTGGCGGCCAGACGGGCGATGACGACGGCGTCGGTGTCGGAAGCGGCGAGGGTGACCTGGAGTTCACCCTGATCGGTGAGGGTCGCGTCGAGAACCCTCACCGTCATTGGCGCCACGGCCTCGGGCGACGGCCCGCTTGCGCCCGCGCTCACGCCGACAGCAAGCGCGCGGGTGCCGGGTTCGGTGCCGGCCGGAAACCGACCAGGGACGAGCAAGGCACCCACCGTTCGCTCGCCGTCGCCCAGTTGGCTTCCGTCGGCCCACATGCCCACGCTCAGCAACGTGCCCGGCTCGAGCGCGATGGCAGCGGTACGGCCGACCAGTCGTTGGCGTGATGCGGCCGGCACCAGACCGGTCACCTGCTCGTCGAACGCGATCGCCGTCACCGACAGGTCGGCTGCGTCGATGACGGCGCCGGCCGGCACCGGCCGGGCGATGCTGACCACATCGACGCGCGCCGCGGCCTGCGACAGCGCCCAGGCCACCAGCGTGCCCGCCAGCACGGTGAGGGCGGCGGCGAGCAGCAGCCACTGGGTGCGAACACGGGCGCGGGCCGCGGTGTTGGGCCCGGGCACCACGGCGACAGGCTGGACTCGCACCGGGTTCGACGGTGGGAGGGTAGGACGCGCAGGCAGCGTGGGGGTCGTCATGATCAGACCGTTCCTGCTAGGGCTGCGTGGGCGAGTGTTGCCGTGAGAGAGACCACCCAGGCGCCCCACAGCCACGGGCCGAGCGCCAGTCGGGTGCGGTGCCGGAACACGCCGTACAGCCCTGCGCCGAGCGCAGCCCCGAACACGGTGGCGACGCCGAGCAGCGGGTGCACCAGGCCGGCTGCCCCGCCCAGCACGAAGGCGAGCTTCACATCGCCCATGCCGAGTCCGCGTTGCAGGCGCACCACCATCATCGGCACCCCGGCCGCCAGTGCCCCTGCTGCGACCGCTGCCAGGCGGTGGCGGCTCAGCGCGCCCAACCCATCAGTCGCAGCGGGCCACACTGCTGCCGCGGCCACAGCACTGGCCGACCACGACAGGAGCCGGTTCGGGATGCGGTGCTCGTGGAGGTCGACGATGGCGGCGGTACCGGTGAGCACGACGACAGTGATGAGCGCGGCAGCGCTGACTGGGTGCAGCGCAGGGCTGCCGTGGTGTCGAACGGCGTCGACGACGACACCGCAGCCAATGGCAGCGAGCACAGCGGCCCACCAACGCGACAGCGTTCCCGCCGCCGACCACGCCGATGAGATGCGTCGACCCGTGGACACGTGGCCACGGATCGCAGATGCGGTCCCCATGGATGTCTCCCTTGCCGGGACGCCCCCCAGCGCCCAGCGGCGGGCACCATACGACGGGCTGCTACGAGGCGCGAGAACGTTGCCGAAGTCTTGACGTTTCATTGCCGATACTGAGCGACCAGACGAAGGGCTGAGCGGAAAACGGCCTGCTCAGCGGGGTCGCTGCGCCGTCGTCAACATGTTGACGCCGACACCGAACTTCTGGGCGGCGCGGCCGCTGCCACCCGGGGATCGATGAAAACCGTCGACCAGCCCGGACTATCGTCACCGTATGTCTGCCACAGCCGACTCCTCCTCGTTCACGATGCCGCTCGACGCTCGCATCTACGTTGCCGGGCACGCCGGCCTGGTGGGTTCGGCCGTGGTGCGGCGGCTCGAAGCAGCCGGCCACACCACCATCCTCACCGCCTCGCGCCAGCAGCTCGACCTGCGCGATCAGAGCGAGGTGTCGCACTGGTTCAAGGCCAACCGGCCCGAGTACGTGTTCCTGGTGGCCGGCACCGTGGGCGGCATCATGGCCAACAGCACCCGGCCGGCCGAGTTCATCTACGACAACATGATGATCCACGGCACCGTGGTGCACGCCTCGTACGAGTACGGCGTGCGCAAGCTGCTGTACCTGGGCTCGTCGTGCATCTACCCGCGCAACGCCACCCAGCCCATCACCGAAGAGCAGTTGCTCACGGGTGTGCTCGAGCCCACCAACGAGTGGTACGCCATCGCCAAGATCGCCGGCATCAAGTTGTGCCAGGCGTACCGCCAGCAGTACGGGTGCGACTTCGTCTCGGCCATGCCCACCAACCTGTACGGGCCGAACGACAACTTCGACCTCACCAGCAGCCACGTGCTGCCCGCGTTGATGCGCAAGTTCCACGATGCGAAAGAGCGCGGTGAGACGAGCGTCGAGATCTGGGGCACCGGCTCGCCCAAGCGCGAGTTCCTGCACGTCGACGACCTGGCCGATGCGTGCCTGTACCTGATGCAGCACTACAGCGACGTATCGCACATCAACGTGGGTACGGGTGTCGACCTGTCGATCCGCGAGCTGGCCGAGAAGATCCGCGACCTGGTGTACCCGGCCGCCGAGCTGCACTTCGACACCAGCAAGCCCGACGGCATGCCGCGAAAGGTGCTCGACGTGAGCCGCCTGGCTGCCACCGGCTGGAGCCCGCGCATCGGGCTCGACGAGGGCATCGCCACCACGTATCAGTGGTTCTGCGACCAGCAGCACCAGCTGCGCGGCGTGCACACCGCCATCGCCTGAGCCGCTCGCCGGCGGTACACCGCGGCACATCCGAGCTGTCGTCGACGTGCAGCGCGCAGTGCCGAATGGCTGCCGTGCGGCCCCCCTGGCGCGGGAGAACGGCACCCATAGGTCAGGCCATGTCCCCTAGAAGGGGGCCTCGTCGCGCGGGTTGAGTGGTGCTCCTGACAGCGGACCTGACCCCTGACAGTGGATGGGACGGAGGAGTCACCATGGAATCACGGGCACTGATGGACACGTACGACGAGGTAGCGGTAGCGGCACCGTCGTCGACCACGCCGGCGTTGCGGCTGGCGCACACGTCGCTGGCCGAACGTGCCGAACGGCCACCGCAGCCGCGACCCTCGCGCCCGGCCCGCCATGGCGAACCCTGGCGCTACGTCCTGAACGGCGTCGAGCATCTGGTGACGGTGAGCGTGATCGTGCCCGCACGCAACGAGGCGGCAAACCTTGCCCGCCTGCTCGAGGATCTGCCGCCTGTGTACGAGGTGATCCTCGTCGACGGCAACTCGGTCGACGGCACCGTGGAGGTGGCTCGGGCCGCGCTGCCCAGCGTGCGAGTGGTGGGCCAGCCGGGCAAGGGCAAGGGCGACGCCATGCGCGCCGGCCTGAATGCCGCCACCGGCGACATCAGCGTGTTCATCGATGCCGACGGCTCGAACGTGGCTGCCGAGGTGGAGCGCTTCGTGCTGGCGCTGATGAGCGGCGCCGACATGGCGAAGGGCTCGCGGTTCCTCGAGCGCGGCGGCAGCATCGACATCACCGGTATCCGTCGACTTGGCAACTGGGGCATCCGCACGATCGTGAACAAGCGGTACGCGACGCACTTCACCGACATCGCCTACGGCTTCAACGCCATCTGGACCCGGCACCGCGAGGTGCTCGACCTCGACTGCTGTGGGTTCGAGATCGAGACGCTGATGCACGTGCGTGCTGCACGCGCCGGCCTGGTGATCGAGGAGGTGCCCAGCTTCGAGGGCAAGCGCAACGTCGGTGCCACCAACCTGCACGCACTGCGCGACGGGTTGCGCATCGCGGCACTGCTGGTGCGTGAGCACTGCGACGAGTACGTGAACGGCCAGGCCCGTTTCGTGGCGCTCGAGGGCGTCGCGTGACGGCCCCGCTGTTCCCATCGGCCCCGCAGTTCCCTCCCGCTCCGTCACACGAGGCGACACCGGCACCCGAGGCGGCGCCGATGACGCCGCCATCGCTCACCGCGAGCGTGGTGGTGTGCACGTACTCGAACGAGCGACTCGGCGACCTGACCGCCTGTCTCGACGGCTTGCGCGACCAGTCGATGCCCCCGGCCGAGGTGATCGTGGTGGTCGACCACAACGACATGTTGCACGACCACCTCGCCCGCGATTCGTGGTTGACGGTGCTGGCCAACCGGTACTCGCAGGGCCTGTCGGGTGCTCGCAACACCGGTGTCGAACAGGCGACCGGTGATGTGGTGCTGTTCATCGACGACGACGCCGTACCTGAGCACGACTGGCTCGAGGAGCTCGTCGCCCCGTTCGCCGACGACCATGTGGTGGCTGTCGGTGGCCGCATCGATCCCGCCTGGCCCGCCGACCGGCCGTGGTGGTTCCCGGTGCACCTCGACTGGACCGTCGGCTGTTCGATCCCCTCCATGCCGGCCGATGGTGGCCCGATCCGCAACGTCTTCGGGGCGAGCGCGGCCTTCCGTCGCGACGCCCTCAACGCCGTGGGCGGGTTCGCCACCGAACTCGGCCGGGTGGGAGCCGACGGTGCCGGCTGCGAGGAGACCGACGTGTGCATCCGCCTCCGCGCCGCGGGCGAGGGGTTGTCGGTGATGTACGCGCCGCGCTCGACCGTGCACCACCGGGTGACGCCGGGTCGGTGCACACCGGGCTACGTGCTGCGCCGCTGCCTGGCCGAGGGTCGCTCGAAGGCACGTCTCGCGGCCCGGGTTGGCGCCGAGGCCGCCACCGGTGAGGAACGTGCCTACGGCACCCTCATCGCCAAGGCATTCGCTCACGACGTGGCGACCGCGCCGCTGCATCCGTCGCGGGCCGGTCGAGCCGGGGTGCTGGCCGCAGGGTTGATGTGCGCCTCGGCGAGTTATGCGCGCGAGCGGGTGCGGCTGAAGCACGATCGGCGAGGTGCCGTCGACGAACGCGAGCGGGCGATCGGGGTGGCCGGATGATCGACATCTCCGAGACGTGGCTCGGCATGCTGCTGACGCCCGCCACCACTGCGGCTGCGAGGGTTGGCGATCCGCAGACCGAGGTGATGGCACCCGTTGTCCCCGGCAGCGGTCCGCACCCGGTAACGGTGGTCGGGTTCGCTGCCGCGGCGTGCCTCGGGTTCGGCTGGCAGGGGCCCGTCGTGGCGGCGCTGGTGGCCGTAGCCATCCTCGCCTTTCCCGGGGTGCTGCTGGTGCGACTGGTCGCCGCCACCGATCGGGCCGAGGCGTTCGTGGTGGTGGTGGCCACCAGCGTCGCCACCTGGGCGATCATCACGCACGTCTTGCTGAGCGTGGCCTGGTGGCATCCGCGCGAGGTGGCCGCCGCAGTGCTCGGTGTGCTCGCGCTGGCCCATGGGGTGGTCGACTTCCGTTCGCGTCGAGCTCGCCGGCCGGGCGCTGTGCCGCTCGGGCCGCTCACTGCGCTGCGCACCTGGTGGTGGCAGCTCGGCCCGGCGCATCTGGCGGTGTTGGCCATCGCCTTCGCCGTGTGGGCGGCCACGCTCAGCCGCATCGATACCGATGCCATCGGCGACTGGGGCCTCATCGCCCGGGTGCCGGTGCCGTGGCTGGTGGTGCTGGCGTTGGGCGTGGGGTTGGCCGTGCGGGCCGCCACGTCGAAGGCCGCCGAGACCCTGCGTGTCGCCACTTCCATCGGGCTCGTCACCATCGTGTTGTACGCCACGTTGCCGCTGGTGGTGTCGACCATCCGGTATCCGTGGTCGTACAAGCACCTCGGTGTGATCCGCCTGCTCGACAGCACCGGCAGGCTGCACACCGACGTCGACATCTACAACACGTTCTCGGGCATGTTCGGTGTGGTCGCTCTGGTGCGTGGCGCCACCGGCGTCGACCCCGAGTCGTACGCGGCGTGGTGGCAGCTCGGCGCCACTGCGTTCGTGTTGGTGGCGGTGTGGAACCTGGTGCGTCGCCTCAGCGGCGACATCCGGGTGGCGCATCTCGCCACCGTGGTGTTCCTCGTCACCGACTGGGTGGGCCAGAACTACTTCTCGCCGCAGTCGGTCGCCACGTTCCTCGGCATCACCGTGTTGGCGCTGGTGTGCAGCTGGTTCGTGCGGCCCGTGGCGGGTCGACAGCGTCTGTTGCTGCGGCCCCGGCCGCTCGCAACGCTGGTGAACCGACTCGGCCCGGAGTCCACGCTCGACGGGCAGGTGGTGTACCGGCCGGTGATGACGGCCCGCCGGTGGTGCGTGGTGCTCGTGTTCGCCGGGCTGCTGATGACCCATGCCCTCACCCCTGCTGCGGTGGTGCTACCCATCGGCGCAGCCGTGGTGATCGGCTGGATTCGCGACCGGCGGCTGTTGGCGATGGGCACCGTCGCCGTGGCGGTGTGGGCGCTGCGGTGCATCCCCTACTTCCAGAGCCAGGGCTACGACCTCGGCTTCGGCGGCGCGGTGGCGAACAACATCGCCGGCAACCGCATCGGCGCCGTGCCGCCGCCCACCTACGAACTGGTGGGCACCCTCACCCGCGTGTTCGTGGTGGCGGTGTGGATGCTGGCGATCGCCGGCTTCGTGCGAGCCACGCGGGCCGGCGCCCGAACGGGCATGGCACTCCTCATTGCCGTGACGCCGTTCGTGGTGGTGCTGGTGAACGCCTATGGCGGTGAGGCCATCTACCGCGTGTACCTGTACTCGCTGCCGGGCGTCGCTGCCCTCATCGCTGCCGGACTGTCCGCTCGCCCGTCGCGGGTGCAGCGGCCGCTGGCAGCGGTGGTGGTGTTGGCGCTGACCGCTGGCTTCCTCGTCGCCCACTACGGACGCGAGCGACAGAACAACGTCGATTCGTCGGAGGTTGCGATCGAGCGCCTCCTCGGTTCGTTGCCCGACCGGGAGTACGTGGGCACCCACTTCGTGTCGATCGGCCCGCTGAATCAGACCGCGAGCTACCCCACCGTCGATTTCGACGACGAGTGGTCGCCGTCGGTGGTCGACATGCTCGACCGCGACTCGGGGGTGCCGTTCGCCCAACAGCTCGACCGGGTGGCCGACAACCTCTCGTTGCTCACGCCTGGCAACACCTATCTCACGGTCACCCCGGGCATGTTCGAGGAACTGCGTGCCGAAGGGGGCTGGCCCTTCGCCGGTGTCGACGACGCCCTGGCGCTGTTGGCCACCAACCCTCGCTTCGTCGCCATCACCCATGTCGACGACAGCTGGCTGTTCCGAGTGCTGCCCTGACCCGGCAGACCCTGTACCCCTCATCCACCTACCCGCTCCCCGGAGGCACCCAGTGCAACACGTCAACATCAACACCAAGATCACCTCGGCGGCCGGCCCGCTGGCGGTGGCGAGCGTCGACCTCGACCTCGGCGGCGTCACGTGGCGCACCCCGACGGCCGAACGCTCGACGATGGAGCGGGCGATGGTGCTGCTGCGCAACGAGGGCTGGCCGGTGGGTGTCGACGTGCTGCCGCTCGAACACGGCGAACTCACGCCCACGCTCGAGACGCAGTTGCTCGGTGAGGTGCCCACCAATCGACTGCGCGAGACCACCCCCGCCGGGCCGGTGTCGGTGGTGATCTGCACCCGGAACCGGGCCGACAACCTGCGCAATGCGCTGGAGCACATGCTCGCCCTCGACGGGCCCGAGCACGAGGTGGTCGTGGTCGACAACGCGCCGAGCGACGACGCCACGGCGAAGGTGGTGAGCGACTACGGCGACGCAGTGCGCTACGTGGTGGAGCCGGTGCCCGGTCTGGCCCGGGCCCGCAACTGCGGCCTCGCAGCCGCCGAGGGAAAGTTCATTGCCTTCACCGACGACGATGTAGAACCCGACCCGGCGTGGCTCACCGCCATCGGCGCCACGTTCGCCGGCGTGCCCGGCGCCGTGTGCGTGAGCGGCAGCGTGCTGCCCACCTCGCTCGGCTCACGGTCGGAACTGCTGTTCCAGGAGTTCGGCGGCTACCTGCTCGACTTCCAAGAGGCCGAGTACCACCTGTCGCTCGACCCGCTGCCGTCGCCGGTGTTCCCGTTCCACCCGCGCCTGCTGGGCACGGGCGCGAACATGTCGTTCCGGGCCGAGGCGTTGCGGGCCATCGGTGGTTTCGACCCGGCGCTCGGCGCCGGCACTCCCGCCCGCGGCGGTGAAGACATCGACATCTCGGTGCGCCTCCTGCAGGCCGGCCACCTGCTCGTCCGTCAGCCCGCCGCCGTGCTGTGGCACCCCTCGCACACCACCGACGAGGCCCTGCTGCGTCAGTTGCAGGACTACGGCTGCGGCCTGGCTGCGGTGTTCACCAAGTTCATGACCCACCGCAGCACGGCCCCGGCTGTGCTGCGCCGACTGCCGGCTGGGTTGAAGATGCTGCTGTCGCCCGACTCGCAGAAGAACGAGGGTCGCTCCGACGCGTTCCCGCCCGAACTGCGCCGTGCCGAATGGCGCGGTCTGCGGCACGGACCGTTCGCCTACGCCGAGTCGGTGCGTAGCCAGCGGCAGCTGGCCACGCGCCGAGCGGCCTGAAGCCAGTGCCGCGATGAGCCCGATCCCCATCCTGCTGTACCACTCGGTAGATGTGCAGGCGAGCCCCGCCTATCGGCCGTGGTGCGTCGACCCTGCGCTGTTCGCCGAGCACCTCGACATGATCGGCGACCTCGGGTTCACGTGTCTGACGATGAGCGACCTGGTCGATGCTGCTGCGAGAGGCGGACTGCCCGACCGGCCGCTGGCCATCACCTTCGACGACGGCCGCGCCGACTTCAGCGAGTACGCCGTGCCGTTGCTCGCCGAGCGCGGCCTACCCGCCACCATCTACCTGGTCACCGGTTGCATCGGCGGCACCAGTTCGTGGCTGCCCATCGAAGCCGAACGCGATCAGCCGATGATGTCGTGGGCCGATGTGACCGCGCTCGCGTCGGTGGGCATCGAGAGCGGGGCGCACACCGTCACCCACCCCCAACTCGACCTCGTCGGCTTCGAACGGGCCCGCCGCGAGATCACCGAGTCGCGACAACACCTCGAACAGCAACTCGGTGTTCCGGTGCGGTCGTTCGCCTATCCGCACGGGTTCCATACCCGGCAGGTCGGCGAGCTCGTGGCCGCAGCCGGCTTCGACTCGGCGTGTGCGGTGCGCGACGCGTGGAGCCATGTCGGCGAAGACCGCTTTGGCCTGTCGCGACTGATGGTGCGCGACACCACCACCACCGACGTCCTGTGGACCCGGCTGATGACAGTGCCCGATCGCCCGGCGCGGCGGAATGCCGTTCGCCAGGTGGGCTATCGCTGGATCCGTCGGGCGGGCAGAGTGCTGCAGGTGTCGGCATGACATCACCCAGCCGGACCGGCATCGGAGTGTTCGCGGGCGCCGTCCTGGCGGTCGTCGCTCTCGTCGCCTGCACTCCGGCGGTGCCCGGCCCGCAGCTGCACGTGGCAACCGGCGAGGAATGGATGATGGTGTTCGCCGACGAGTTCGACCGCACCGACCTGGGCGACATGTGGCGCACCTGTCACTGGTGGCAGACCGACGGCGGCTGCACCATCGTGACGAACAACGAACTGGAGTGGTACCGGCCCGAGGCGGTGTCGCTGAGCGAGAGTTCCCTCGTGCTGACCGCCGAGGCTGTCGAGCAACGCACCACCGACGGAGGCACCCTGCCGTACCGCTCGGGCATGGTCACCACCGGGCCACGCGCCTCGCGTGGCGACCAGGCGTCGTCGTTTGCGTTCACCTACGGCTTCGTGGAGGCGCGGGTGCGCATGCCGGTGGGCGACGGACTGTGGCCCGCCATCTGGATGCTCTCGGCCGACAAGCAGAGCCTGCCCGAGATCGACATCCTCGAGTGGTATGGCGTGCAGCCCACTCGGGTGACGATGAACGTGCACCAGAGGGTCGATGGTTCCGAACGCCAGCAACGCGTCGTGGCGCGCACCGCCGACATCTCGGGCGAGTGGCACGTCTTCGGTATGCGCTGGACCCCGGCCGCGGTGGTGTTCTACATGGACGGCACCGAGCTGGGTCGCGTCGATGACCCGACCCTCGTGCCCCGTAGCCCGATGTACCTGTTGCTGAACCTGGCGGTGGGCGGCGGCCAGGCCGGTACTCCCGATCCCGCCGCCTTCCCCGCCACATTCGCCGTCGATTACGTGCGGGTGTGGCAACCCATTGGAGGAACCTGACCATGACCAGCGTTGCCACGTCCCTGCCGGTGCTCGCCCCGGCCGACCCGCACCACACCGCGCTCGAAACGGCGAAGCGCGCCTTTGGCCGCCTCGCTCTGGGTGGAACGGTCACGTCGCCGGCGCCACGCGACGTGTGGGCCGAGGTGGTGGCGGCCGATCCCGGTGCGCTGCCCGAGCAGACCCCCGAATGGACCGACGCCGTCTGCGCGGTGGAGGGCTGCAGCGACGCGAGTCGGCTGTACGAGTTCGCCGACGGCCGACGCATCGTGCTGCCGCTGGTGCGGCGCAGCGGGCTGCGCGGTGTGGGCGGGCAGTTGTGGTCGTTCCCGCAGAGCTGGGGCATCGGCGGGCCGGCCGGGGCTGGGCTCGATGCCGGAGCGGTGGAGGCGATCGCCGCCGACCTGCAGAGCCTTCGGGTGGCCCGTGTGGCGCTGCGCGTCGACCCGCTCGAGGCGTCGCTGTGGGACGGCGTGAACGGGCCCGGTGTCACAGCGCTGCCCCGTCTGGCGCACGTGCTGCCACTGTTCGACAGCCCGGCCGAACACCTGGCAGCGATGTCGAAGTCGACCCGTCGCAAGATCGTGCGCGCCCAGCGCGACGACCTGCGTGTGGAGGTCGACACGACAGGTGCGCTGCTGGGCGACCACTACGCGATGTACCTGAAGTCGGTCGAGCGTTGGGCCGCTCGTCAGCACGAGCCGCTGTGGTTGGCCCGCTGGCGGGCCGAGCGTCGCGACTCGATCGCCAAGTTGCAGGCGATGGCCACGTTCCTCGGCCCCGAACGGTTCCGGCTCGTCGTCGCGTACGCGGATGATCGACCGGCAGCGTCCACCATCGTGCTGCTCGGCCCGGTTGCCCGCGACACCCGTGCCGCCCTCGACCGCGATGTGGCGGCGCAGAAGTACGCGAGCGAGGCCGTGCAGTGGCGAGCCATCCAGGAGGCCTACGCATACGGCAGCACCCACTACAACATGGGCGAATCGGGCACCTCGGAGTCGTTGGCTCACTACAAGGAACACTTCCTCGCCCAGCCGGTGCCGTATGCCGAGTACCGCTTCGAGCGCGTGCCGCTCACCCGTGCCGACGTCGCTGCGCGGTCGCTCGTGAAGCGCGCCATCGGGTTCAAGGATTCGTGACGATGAGCATGTCGGTGGCCATCGCCGAGGCACCACTTGGTCGCTTCCTCATCGACCGTCGCGACGCCGTGCGGCATCGCCGGCGCGATCGGTCGGCACTCCGGGTGCTCGCTGCGTTCGACGCCGAGCGCAAGGGCGACCTGTCGCTGGTGGATGCCAGGATGGTGCCCACCGGGAACGACGTCGCGGTGGTGCGCGCTGTGATGGACGACGAGCCGGTGATCGTGAAGATCGCCCTGTCGCCCACCGCCAACGGCGGCCTCGAACGGCACGGGGCGATGCTGGCTGCGCTCGCCGAACTCGACCTCGGTGGTCGGGTGCCACGCCTGCTCGACACGGGCATCGCCGAGGTGGGCGTGGGGTGCCGGTACGTCATCGAGTCGGCCGTCGCCGGCAGGGTGCTGCCGGTGTACGCCGACACCACGGCCACTGCGTCGGCACTGTCGCTCGTGAGCGCGGTGCACGATCGCTCGGCCAGCACCACGGTACTCACCGACGCCGACATCGAGGAGCTCGTCGATCCCCATCTGCACGCCCTGCTCGCCGCCGGGCTGCCGTCGTGGCGCAGTGCCGCCCTGGGCGATCTCCGTGCTGTGCTGCACGACTCGTTGGTCGGGCGCGAGGTGCAGCTGGCGCTCACCCACGGCGACTGCTGGCCGGGCAACGTGATGGGCGACATCACCCCCGACGGCACGTGGATGGCCGCCGGACTGATCGACTGGGAGAACGGCTCGCTGCGCGGGCTGCCCGAGATCGACCTCGCCCACTACCTGCTGGCCGTGCACCCGCGCGGTCCGGTCGCTGCCGTGCTCGACGGTCTCGGCGCGCCCGGCCTCGCCGTGTCGCACCGGCTCGAGCCGTTCGGCCCGCTGGTGGCCAACCCCGACCTCCCCGCCTCGCTGTGCACGGTGCTGGCCTGGCTCGCCCATGTGGGTTCGGGGGCGTCGCGCGCTGAGCGTTTCGCGCCCGGCCGGGCGTGGATCAGCAAGGTGGTGTCACCATTGCTCGACGTAGTGGCCGACGGCGACGCGACGTGGCGCCACGGGGCGCGGCACTGGTCGCAGGGTGGCGTGCGTTGAGCGTGGATGCGCCGCCGGCGCCGCTGCCTTCCGGGCCGTCGAACGTGTCGCGCCGCGTTGTGTTGCGGCGCGACAACCGCGCTGCTGGTGCCGCCTCCGGTGCCGGACAGAGCATCGGCGGCGCGTCGGCCGTCCTCATCGGTAGCAGCTTCGCCAGTTCGGCAATCGGCTTGCTGTATTGGCTGGTCGCGGCTCGCAGTCTGTCGCCCGCGCAACTCGGCCTCGACGCGGCGGTGATCAACACGGTGATGCTCGCCTCCAATCTCGGGAGCCTCGACCTCGTGCACGCGGTGCCCCGCTACCTGCCCGCAGCTGGTAATCGGGCGGCAGCGTTCGTGCGCACCAGTTACGGCGTGGCGGTGGGGCTGAGCCTGCTGGTGGCAGCGGTGTTCCTGGTGGGTGTCCGCACATGGACACCCTCGCTCACCTATCTCGTCGACGAACTGGCGTGGACCGCGCTGTTCCTGCTGGCCGTGATGGCCTGGTCGACCTTCGCCCTGCAGGACTGCGTCCTCATCGGTCTGCGGCGCAGCAACTGGGTGCCCATCGAGAACGTCGTCTTCTCGGTGTTGAAGTTGGTGCTGCTGCTGGTGCTGGTGGAGGTGGCCCCGCGCTACGCCGTGCTGCTGTCATGGACCCTGCCGGCCCTGCTGTTCGTTGCCATCGTGAACCTCGGCGTCGTGCGCCGCGCAGTTCGCCCCACGGCCGACACGCGGCCGGTGTCGCTGCCGTCGCGCGGCCGGTTGACGCGCACCGTGCTGGTGGGCAACGGCGCCAACATCGCTGGCATCGTCGTGGCGGGCACCCTGCCGCTGCTCATCACCGAACGCTTCGGTGCGGAAGCGAACGCCTCGTACTTCCTCGCCTGGTCGATGGCGTACGTGCTGTTCCTCGCGCCGCGCTATGTGTCGCTGGTGGTGCTGTCGCGCGCCGAGCACCAGCCCGAGCAACTCGACGACATCACGCTGCGGGCCACGCTGGCATCCACTGCGCTGGTGGGGGTGGCAGCGCTGGTGGCGCTCGTACTCGCCCGACCGGTACTGGGCATGGTGGGAAGCGCCTACCAGAACGACGCGGTGGGCTTGCTGCAACTGATGAGCCTGGCGGCGGTGCCGCATTGCGCGGTGGTGATGGCGGCGGCGTGGGCCCGTGGCCGGCAGCGCATCGCGCTGGCGGTGGTGGTGTCGATCGCCGAATACGTCGCCATGATCGGCTTCGCGCTCTTGTTCGTCGGACGGATGGGCATGATGGGGTTCGGCTGGGCCTGGCTCGCCGGCGAGACCCTGGCCGCGGTGGTGCTGGCCGGGGTGGCCTGGCGCACCCGGCGCATCGACAGCGCCCTGGTGCGCAATGCCCTTGCTGCACGCCGGGCGCCGAACGCTCCGGCATCGAATTAGCCTGGGGGTGTGCGCCAGACTGCAACTCCTCCCGACCTCCTTCCGCAGGCGAACGACGCGTGCTGGTGCGGTAGCGGCCGGAAATACAAGCGCTGCCACCGTCCGCTCGAGGGACGGGTGTTGGCGGGCGAGATCAGCCCGATGCGCGCAGTGCCGGCATCCATTGCCCGGCCGCCCTACGCCGATACCGGCGAGGTGCGCCGCTGGTCGGAGCCCCGGGTGAAGAGCCCCGAGATCATCGAACGCATGCGTCATGCAGGCGCAGCGGCAGCCGAGGTGCTGCGCCTGGCGGGCGAGATGGTGCGGCCCGGCATCACCACCGACGCCATCGACGCCTACGTGCACCAGTTGTGCATCGACCGCAACTCGTATCCCAGCCCGCTGAACTACAGCGGGTATCCGAAGAGCGTGTGCACCAGCGTGAACGAGGTCATCTGCCATGGCATCCCCGACTCGCGGCAACTGCGCGACGGCGACATCGTCAACCTCGACGTCACCTGCTACGTCGGGGGTGTGCATGGCGACACCAACGCCACGTTCTTCGTCGGCGAGGTCGACGACGACAGCCGGAACCTGGTGCGGGTGGCCGAGGAGGCCATGTGGCGCGGTATCGAAGCTGTGGTTCCCGGTCGGCCGCTGAGCGACATCGGCAAGGCCATCGAGGCGGCAGCCAAGCCGCACCGCTACGGCGTGGTGCGGGCGTTCATCGGCCACGGCATCGGCGAGCAGTTCCACACCGACATCCAGGTGCTGCACTACTACGACCAGCGGGCCAGCATGATCATGCGGCCGGGTATGACCTTCACCATCGAGCCGATGATCAACCTCGGCACCTGGCAGCACAAGATGGCGTTCGACGACGGCTGGACTGCGGTCACGGCCGACGGCAAGCGCTCGGCCCAGTTCGAGCACACCTGCCTGGTCACCGACGACGGGGTCGACGTGCTCACCGCGCCGGGCGCGGCGTCGCCCAGCGCCCCCTGGCGCCGCTGACGGTTCACCGCCGAGTCCCACCTGCCCATTCGGCGAGTATGCGGGCTCCTCGTGCTCGGGGTGATCACCTCCAGCCCGCATACTCCGTCTGGCGGTCAGCGCCGGGGGATCGAGGCCAGCAGGGCGGGGCTCACGCGTACCGTGTCGGCCGACAGCCCACTGCCCGCGGCGTGCTGCCGCACCCACGTCGTTGCGGCTGGCGACGCCAGGATCGCCATGATCGCATCGAGGTCGACGCCGGGGCGCGGCACAGCGCTGATCACCGGCACACCGGGTAGCCAGGCTCCGGCCCTGTCGACCACGGCTTCGATCACCCGCGTCTGGTTGGCGATGAGCACCTTGGGCACCAGGCGCGCCACCGCCCACCGCTGCATGGTTGGCGACAGGCGGTCGAGGGCCACCCGCGGGGCAGCGAAGCGTTGTTTGGCGAAGCGCACGGGCTGCTCACCCCACCGACAGTGTCCCGGGTCGATGAGTCCCGAGGTGATGAGTGGCGGCCCGTCGACGTCGTCGCCCACCGCTCCGACGAGGCCGTAGTACTGGGCGCGGAAGTCGGCCGAGAACACGGCCAGGTCGCCGAGCACTGTCGCCGGGCCGTCGGTCGATGCCGCGCCGCCTGCCGACTCCGGCCCGGTATCGGCGAGGTCGTCGTCGAGCAGCAACGCGCCCCACGAGCGCCCCAGGCGTGCGGGCGCGACGGGAGCGAACGACGGGCCGACGGTGCGGTGCACGTCGCTCTGCGTCGCGCCCCGCTCGAACACCAGCGTGGCGGTGCGCACCTGGGCATCGAACATGGCGGTGGGCGACCACCACAGGTGGCGCAGTGCAGCACGGTCCAGCAGATCGGTGCGGATCGATTCGGCGTCGCGTGTGGTGAGCACCGACACCGGCACGATCATCGCCACCCGCCCGCCATCGGGTCGGGCCAGGCCCACCGACAACGCCAGGAACACTGCGGCCGTATCGGCATACGGCCCTCCTCCGTACCGGGATCGGCCGCCGCGAGTGGTGGCCCGCGACAGTTGGTTCAGGAACGGCGGGTTGCCCACCACGATGTCGAACGTGCCCTCGTTCCACTCGTACGACAGCGCATCGGCGTGGATGATGGTGGCCGCGGTGCCGAGCGAGCGCTGCGCCGCCGCAACCGCTGTGGGGTCGATGTCGCACCCAACGAGCTCGACGCGTCCGGCGAGGCGGCGGCTGATGGCCGCGAGGAACCGCCCATCACCGCACGCCGGATCGAGCACGCGCAGCGGTGCGTCACCCGTCGCCGCGCCCTCGAGCACGAGGTCGACCACGTGCTCCACCAGTGCGTCGGGGGTGTACCAGGCGCCCAACTGCTTGCGTCGCGCTGCAGCGGTGGCGGCCGATGCGGCCCTCGCTGGTTGTGGCGCGCCCATGTGGGCAGCGTAGGGTTCGCCACCGTGACCGATGCGGCTGGCCGCTATCTCACGTTCCACCGTGACGAATGGGCCGACCTGCGCGCGGCCACACCGCTGACGCTGCGCGAGAGCGAACTCGCTGCACTGCGGGGCATCAACGACCGCATCGACCTCGACGAGGTGGCGGCCATCTACCTGCCGCTCACCCGCCTGCTCAACCTGTACGTGGCCGCCACGCAGAACCTGCACAAGGTGTCGGCAGCGTTCCTCGGCACGCTCGCCCCGAAGGTGCCCTACGTCATCGGCGTCGCCGGCAGCGTGGCCGTGGGCAAGAGCACGTTCGCCCGCATCCTGCAGGCCCTGCTCGCTCGCTGGCCCGACCACCCGCAGGTCGACCTCGTCACCACCGACGGTTTCCTGCACCCCAACCGGGTGCTCACCGAGCGCGGCATCATGAACCGCAAGGGCTTTCCCGAGAGCTACGACACCCGGCGCCTCATCGAGTTCTTGCGCGAGGTGAAGAGCGGCGCCGCCGAGGTGACCGCGCCGGTGTACAGCCATGTGGTGTACGACATCGTCGACGGTGAGGAGATCGTGGTGCGCCAGCCCGACATCCTCATCCTCGAGGGCTTGAACGTCTTGCAGGTGGGTGCCCCCACCAAGGGCGAGACGAACGAGTTCGTCAGCGACTACTTCGACTTCAGCATCTACATCGACGCCGACGAGGGCGACATCGAGCACTGGTACGTCGAGCGGTTTCTGAAACTCTGCGAGACCGTGTTCCAAGATCCCGACAGCTTCTTCCGCAACTTCGCCCACCTCTCGCGCGACGAAGCCGTCGAGACAGCGCGCGGCATCTGGCGCGAGATCAACGGCAAGAACCTCAGCGAGAACATCGAGCCCACCCGGTCGCGGGCCAGCCTGCTGCTGCGCAAGGGCATCGACCACCGCGTCACCGACGTGTCGCTACGGCGACTCTGACCCGGCCATCGCGATGCGTCTCACGTTCGTCACCGTCGACGACGACACCCTTGCCGAGACCCGTGCCGCCAACGACCAGATGGCAGCGGCAATGGCGAACGTGCGGATGGAGGAAGTCCCGCCCGCCAAGGTGCGCGCCGCCCGCGAGTCGGGGCGCAGCGCGTTTCCGCTGCCGGTGCCCGACCCGCGTGCCGAGACCCCCACCGTCGCCGGCCCTGCAGGCGACGTCCCGCTGCGCATCATCCGCGCCGCACAGCCTGATGGGGTGTTCCTGCACATCCACGGCGGCGGCTTCACCTACGGCTCGCCGCGCGAGTACGACGACTTCCTGCGGGTGATCGTCGACCGCATGAACCTCACCGTCGTCAGCGTCGACTACCGCCTGGCGCCCGAGCAGCCCTTCCCGGCCGGGGCCGACGACTGCGAGGCCGCCGCACTGTGGTTCCTCGACCATGCCGACGACCTGGGTGGCGGCCCTCTGTTCATCGGTGGTGAGTCGGCCGGCGCCAACCTTGTGGTCACCACTCTGCTGCGTCTGCGCGACCGGCACGGCCTCACGCCGTTCGCCGGCGCCCACCTCTGCTACGGCTGGTACGACCTCGGGCTCACCCCGTCGATGCGCAACTGGGGCGCCGAGTCGCTGGTGCTGTCCGCCCCGCATTCCGAGTGGCTGGCCGAGGGCTACGCGCCGGGCCGCACACGCGACGAGCGGCGCGACCCCGCCATCTCGCCGCTGCACGCCTCGCTGCACGATCTGCCACCGGCTCAGTTCAGCGTGGGAACGCGCGACGCGCTCGTCGACGACACGATGTTCCTGGCCACCCGGTGGTGGATGGCAGGCAACGACACCACGCTCGACGTGTACCCCGAGGGCATGCACGGCTTCGACTCGCTGCCGAACCGCATGGCCGCGCTGGCACTCGACCGCTACGTCGAGTGGGTACGAGGTGTGCTGGCCGCGCCCAACCTGGGCTAGCAGCCCAGCAGGGCCGGTAGGTCGGCCAGCGACGCCAGCTCGGTGACGTGCTCGTCGTGGTCGACGTGTTCGAGGTCCCACAGCAGGTGGTACGGCACATGGACGCCGTGCCCGCCGAGAGCCATCACCGGCAGGATGTCGCTGCGCACGCTGTTGCCCACCATGCAGAACCGCTCGGGCGCCACCTCCCACCGGCGCAGCAGCCGGGCGTAGGTGTCGACGTCTTTCTCGAGCACGATCTCGAGGTGGTGGAAGTGGTGGGCGAGTCCGCTCGTGTCGATCTTGTGCGTCTGGTGCACCAGGTCGCCCTTGGTGATGAGCACCAGGGTGTAGGCGCTGCCAACGCGCTCGAGCACCTCGGGCACGTGCGGCAGTAGGTCGACGGGTGCTTCCAGTTGGGCGCGGGCCATGGCGATCAACTCGCCGATCACCGTGTTGGGCACCCGGTGCTGGGTGATCGACAGTGCGGCCTCCACCATCGAGATGGCGAAGGCCTTCACGCCGTAGCCGAGTGCCGACAGGTTGCGCCGCTCGACCGCGGTGAGCGCCGCCTTCACGTCGATGCCCGGGTCGGCGTAGGGCTCGATCAGTTCGACGAACCGCAGTTCGCTGGCGCGAAAGCCATCCTCGCTCGCCCACAGTGTGTCGTCGGCGTCGAACGCGACGATGTCGTACGGCTGGTTCATGGCGCGCGGTGCAGGGCGTTCAGGTAGTTGTAGATCGTGATGCGGCTGACGCCCATGGCGTCGGCCACGTCTTCCACCGCACGCCGCAGGGTGAAGGCACCGCGCTCGTCGAGCAGGCGGATGGCACGTTGCTTGTCTTCGCGGCCGAGCATCGTCAGGCGACCACCGAGCTCGCGTTCGACGCCCTCGATGAGCCGGTCGAGTGCGCCGTGCAGCGGCGCCATGCGCACAGCGGCCACCTCGGTTCCCTCCCACTTCAACGCCATGTCGCCGGGTTCGCGCTGATCGAGTGGCACCAGTTGTGCACCCAGGGCTTCGATGATGGGCTTCACCGACAGCACGAGCGGATGGCGGGGAAGGCCGTTCATCGCAGCGGCTCGTCGAGGAGGCGGGCGATGTCGACCGTGACGTTGGTGGCGCCGTTGGCCACCGCCGCGTCGACGATGGCACCGAGCACTGCGCCCGCCTGGCCCGGTGCAACCGTGCAGGTGGAGCCGAACGGGCCGAACTCGACGGTGACGCCCATGGCCTCGGCAGCCGCCACGCCCGACAGCACGTGCGGGCCGGGCTGACCCTCGACGAATGGCTCGATGGTGAACTCCAGACGCAGCACGGAGTCATGGTACCCGGCACGTCCGGCCCGCCGCCCGGCTGCGATGAGCGAGTTGCGCAGCCAGTGCGCATGTTGCTCATCGCGGGAACTGGTGGGCCGAGCGCGATGAGCGAGTTGCGCAGCCAGTGCGCATGTTGCTCATCGCGATGGGTTGTCGGGTCAGCGGGGGCCGAGCACGCGCTGCAGGTCGGCCGACATGCGCATGCAGTCGTGGCCGGCCGCGTCGAACGCCTGCTTCATCCGGTCGAGCGCGCCGCGGAACGTGGTGTGCCAGTCGTGCTCGAACTGGTCGCGGGCCGGGCCGGTCCAGGTGGTGCCCGCCAGGGTTGCGGTGACGCTGCTCGTCACCGCATCGATCGCCTCGATCTGGCGTTGCAAGCTGCGACCGAGGGTCGTGAGCTGTTCGGGGTTGGCGCCGTACATGGTCATCGTGGTGTCCTCCTGCTGCGGCCGACCGTCGGCTGCAGCATCGGCAATGACGACATCGCAACGGCCCGAGCGGAAACGGAACCGTCGAGCGGTCAGCCGTCAGTCGTCAGTCGTCGAGCAGGGGCAGGAGCAGCGCGAGGGAGTCGGGGAGGAACCGCTCGGTCGCCAGCAGGTGGGCGAGTTCCGCCCGGTCGACCCAGCGCGCCTCCACCACCTCGCCATCGGCGAACGTGAACGGCCCGGGGTGTTCCACCCGGTAGCAGCGGCCGAGCAACGCCACCATGTCGTCGCGGTACAGCCGGGCCACGCCGTCGTCGACCGCCACGGGCCCGGCATTGTCGAGCCCCACCTCTTCGGCCACCTCGCGGCGCGCCGCAGCGTCGTATCCCTCGCCCGCGGCCACCACACCGCCCACAGCGATGTCGAACCAACCCGGCCACACGTCTTTGTGTTCGCTGCGACGGTGCACCAGCAGGCGCCCGTCGGGATGCACCACGGCCACGAACACGCAGCGGTGCAGCAACCTACCCGCGCGCATCTCGGCGCGGCTGACCACACCCAGCACCCGGTCGTGTTCGTCGATCAGGTCGACCTGCTCGCCCCCCGTGGCACCCGCTATCGCATTCACAACGCCTGACCTAGCATGCGCGCATGACGGTGAACGACATCCGCGAGGAAGCACACGACCTGCTCGACGAGATGGTGGCCCTGCGGCGCACACTGCACCGTTGGCCCGAAATCGGCAACCATCTGCCCATCACCCGCGAGAACGTGCTGTCCTCCATCGAGGGTCTGCCGCTCGACGTGACGCTGCACGAGACCACCAGCGGTATCGCTGCGCTGCTCACCGGCGGCAAGCCCGGTCCCACCGTGTTGCTGCGTGGCGACATGGACGCTCTGCCGATGCCGGAAGACACCGGCCTCGACTTCTCGTCGCAGGTCGACAACGCGATGCACGCCTGCGGTCACGACACGCACACGTCGATGCTGATGGGCGCGGCGAAGCTGCTGTCGACACGCTGGGCCGACCTGCCCGGCCGGGTGCTGTTCATGTTCCAGCCCGGCGAGGAGGGCTACGCCGGCGCCCGGTTCATGCTGGAGGAGGGCCTGCTGAACCTCGGCACGCACGCGGTCGACGGCAGCGACTCGCCTGTTACCTGCGCCTTCGCGCTGCATGCCTCGTCGGCGGCGCCGACCGGCTTCTTCAGCACGCGCCCGGGGCCGGTGATGGCGTCGAGTGACACGATGACCATCACGCTCACCGGCAAGGGCGGACACGCCAGCGAGCCGCACCGCACGCTCGACCCCATCCCCGTGGCGTGCGAGATCGTGCAGGCGCTGCAGACCATGGTCACCCGCCGTATCGACGTGTTCGACCCCACCATCGTCACCGTTGCCCGCATCGTGGCGGGCACGACCACCAATGTCATCCCCGAGACCGCCCAGATCCAGGGCACCATCCGTGCGGTGAGCGAGCGCACCCGCAGCAAGGTGCACGACGGCATCCGGCGCGTGGCCGAGGGCATTGCCGCGGCGCACGAGTTGCAGGTGCAGGTGGATGTGAAGTTGGGCTACCCGGTCACGGTGAACAGCGCCGACTTCACCGATTTCGCGATGGACGTCGGTCGCTCGGTGGTGGGTGAGAACCGAATGGTCAGGTTGCCGAATCCGGTGATGGGGGCCGAAGACTTCAGCTATGTGATCGAGCGGGTGCCCGGCACGATGATGTTCCTCGGTGCCACCCCGCACGATCGCAACCCGTTCACCGCGCCGCCCAACCACTCGAACCGCGTCTACTTCGACGAGGCCGCCATGGTGGAGGGCGCCACGATGTACACCGCAGTGGCCATGCGCCACCTCGGCCTCGAACTCGCCGCCGGCTGAGGCACCACCGGCCACCCACGACGGCCGATACACAATCTTGCGCGACTTTCCGTCGTCTACAACGGAAACTCGCGCACGATCGGGGAACGCGGGTGGCGGGGTGGTTCAGCCGCTGGCCCGAGGAACTCAGGGGAGCGTGATGGCGTGGTGGGCCATGGCGGCGTGGACGGCGTCGAGCAACCGCTCGGGCGACTTGCCACACGCGTCGAGCTCGTCGGGGCCCAGCAGGAACACGAACCCGGCAGTGGTCTCGGCCAGCACGGCCGGCAGTCGGCCCTCGGTGTGCGGGCGGGCAGCGTCGGGCTGATCGTTGCGGTGGAAGGTGTCGAACGGCACCGAGAGCGTGGTGCTGCACGCCTTCCAGTCGGATCGCACCCGTACGGCGCCGTGGGTGATGTCGCACAGGCCGCAGTGGGTGCGGCCGAGCATCTTGCCCACCACATAGGCCAGTTCGCCGCGCACGGTGCCGTCGGCGTTGTACACGCCCACCAGCCGATGCACCTGGGCGGGCGTCGGCGGTTCGGTCACGGCGTCGCCACGGGCGCAGCGATACCTGCAGCCACGGCCACCAGTTCGAGCGACCGCAGCCGTTCCGGTGTGGTGGGCGAGGCGAGGGCGACGATCAGTTCGTCGGCATCGGCGTGGGCGGCGAAGTCGTCGAGGTACTGGCGCACCACGGCGGGCGAGCCGACGGCCGAGTAGGTCATCATCCGCAGGATGTGTTGGCCCTGCGGGGTGGCCATCAGCCGGTCGAGTTCGCCGTCGTGCACCGTCTCGGGCACGTTGAGGAACCGCTGCACCCGCCAGCGTGCCGCCACCTGCAGTTGGCGATCGGCGTCGTCGTCGGTGTCGGCGCAGATGACGTTCACAGCGGCAAGCACTCGCGGTTGGCCGAGGTGCTCGGAGGGCCGGAAGTTGCTGCGGTAGACGGCCACGGCCTCTTGCAGCGCTTCGGGCGCGAAGTGCGATGCGAACGCGTACGGCAGGCCGAAGTGCGCAGCCAGACTGGCGCCGAACAGCGACGAGCCGAGGATGTAGACGGGCACGTTCGTACCGGCACCCGGCACTGCGCTCACCCCGGGCACACGGCTGGCGCCGGCCAGGTAGCCCAACACCTCGAGCACGTCGTCGGGAAAGGTGTCGCTGGCGGTGTGGTCGCGCCGCATCGCCCGCATCGTCACCTGGTCGCTGCCGGGGGCCCGGCCGAGGCCGAGTTCGATGCGGCCGGGGTGCAGGGTGGCCAGGGTGCCGTACTGCTCGGCGATGGTGAGCGGTGCGTGGTTGGGCAGCATCACCCCACCGGCGCCAAGGCGGATGGTGCTGGTGTGCGCTGCTACATGGGCGATGAGCACAGCGGGTGCCGACGACGCGATCGACCCCATGTTGTGGTGCTCGGCGTACCAGACCCGTTCGTAGCCGCAGTGCTCGGCCGCCTGGGCGATGGCGACGCTGGCGGCCAGTGCATCGGCCGCGGTCTGGCCTTTGCCGATGATGGCGAGGTCGAGCAGCGACAGTGGCCGGGGCTGCGTGGTGGTGCGCATGACAGCACGGTAGCGGCTGCGGTCGCGGTCCTGTCGGGGTTGCCTCGGTTGCCGGGCCGGTTCAGGCGCCGAGGCGCAGGGTGACGAGTTCGAACGGGCGCAGGGTGACGACCACGATGCCGTCGGCCACGTCGAGCCCGCTCGTCGGCTCTTCCAGCGCGTTGCAGCGTTGCGCTGCCTTGATGGGCCGGGCAGCGCGCACGGTGACCGGGGTGCGGTCGCCGCACGCCTCGTACAACCGCACGATCAGGTCGCCGCTGCCGTCATCGGCCCGCTTCACCGCGCTCAGCTCCACGCCCGGCTGGTCGAGGGTGACCACCGGCGCAGGCGCGTCGACCCCGGTGCCGTCGGCCTCGATGACGCGCAGTGGCATGTTCAGCGCCTCGGCCTCGGCCAGCACCTCGTGCAGTCCGGCACCGTGGGGCAGCACGCTGATGGTGACGGCGTGGTGGCCCTGGTCGGCATCGGGGTCGGGGAAGCGGGCGGCGCGCAGCAGCGACACGCGGATGCCGCCATCGAACAGGCTGTGCCCGAATCGGCCGTCGTTCAGTACAGCGACACCGAAGCTGGGTTCGGCCAGGTCGACGTAGCGGTGCGCACACACCTCGAACTTGGCGGCATCCCACGGGCTACTGGCGTGCGTCGGCCGGCGGACATGACCGAACTGGATGTCGCATGCCGCCTCGGTGGCGTGTACGTCGAGCGGCACCAGAAGGCTGAGCAGCCGCTCGCTCTCGTGCCAGTCGATGTCGAAGGAGAGGTCGAGGCGAGGGCTGTCGGCGCGCAGTGTGTAGGTGACGGCGAGGTGCGAGGCGGTGCCGAACGCACGGCTGACGCGCACCTGGGTGAGCAGCGGGTCGCGCCGTATCCACTCGACCGTTGCGTCGCCATCGAGCGGCGCGCCGAGCCCGCGGGTCCACGCCTCGAGGTCCCAGGCGTCGTATTCGACGGGCTGATCGGGGGCCAGTTCCACCGTGATGCTGCGTCGCTCGGGCAGCAGTTCGCGGCCATGCCGCACATCGATGATGGAGGTGATCGATCCCTGCAGATCCCACTGCACGCACAGTGAGCCGTTGGCCATGGTGTGCTCGGTGGTGACGATGCGGTCGTCGGTGTCGAGCGGCACGACCGGCGCCACACCGCTACCGGGAACGCTCACGAGCAGCGGCGTACCACCGTGGTCGATCACCTCGGTGCGGGCGTGGGTGGCGGCGTTGGCCACTACCGGCCCGGCGGGCAGCGCCAGTCGCCCGAACGCCGCGCTGATCAGTTCCTCCAGCCGGGCTGCCACGCGTGCGTGCGCAGCCTCGGCGTCGTCGTGCACCCAGGCGATGGACGAGCCGGGGATGATGTCGTGGAACTGCTGCAGCAACACCTCGCGCCACAGTTCGTCGAGCTCGGCGGTCACCTCCGCAGGCACGGTGCCACCAGTCGCCCACCACAGTTCGGCCTCGCGCAGCAGCCGTTCGCAGCGGCGGTTGCCCACCTTGGTCTCGATCTGGCTGGTGAGGGTGCCGCGGTGCATCTCGAAGTACAGCTCGCCGCGCCATTGCGGCACGGGTGCACCGTCGGCGATCTCGGCCTCGACGTGGTCGAAGAAGTCGTCGCTCGACCCCATCGTCAGGCGGGGCACGCCATCGAGGTCGGCCATCCGCCGACCACGCTCGACCATCTCGCGGGTGGGCCCGCCACCGCCGTTTCCGTGCCCGTAGGGCATCAGTGCCCAGCCGCTCCAGTCGTGGTCCTGGAAGTTGCGCTCGCTGTACGCCATCTCCTTGCCCACCACCTCGGCGTTGTACGTGTCGACCGGTGGGAAGTGGGTGAGCACGCGGGTGCCGTCGAGGCCCTCCCACCAGAAGGTGTTGTGCGGAAAGCGGTTCTGCTTGTTCCAGCTGAGCTTCTGGGTGATGAACCGGGTGGCGCCGCCGCTGGCGAAGATCTGGGGCAGCGAGGCCGGGTAGCCGAACACGTCGGGGATCCACACCTCGTTGCAGCGCAGGCCGAAGCGGCTTTCGAAGTAGCGCTGGCCGAACACCATCTGGCGCACGATGCTCTCGCCGCTGGGCAGATTCATGTCGGCTTCCACCCACATGCCGCCCACGGGTACGAACTGCCCGCGGGCCACCCGTTCGCGGATGCGCTCGAACAGGGCTGGGTAGCGCTGCTCGATCCAGTCGTACTGCGCGGCCTGCGAGCACACGAACCGGTACTCGGGGTAGTCGTCCATCAGGCGCGTGGCCGAGGCGAATGTGCGGGCGCACTTGCGGATGGTCTCGCGCAGCGGCCACAGCCAGGCCGAGTCGATGTGGGCGTGGCCCACGCCCACCACGTGCAGCGCGCTGGGCCTGGCGGGCGCGGCCAGCACCGGGGCAAGCACGGCGCGGGCGTCGGCTGCGGTGGCGGCCACGTTGCGTACGTCGACCGCGTTGAGGGCGTGCTCGAGGGCGCGCAGCAGATGGGCACGGCGCGGGTCGTCGGCTGCCAGCGCGCGCATCACGTCGTTGGCGACCTCGGCGTCGAGCAGCAGGCCGAACACGTCGTCGTTGCGCAGTGCCAGGTCGGCACGCTTCACCCGGTAGATCGAACGGTCGGGGATGGTGACCGGGTCGCCCATCGGAGTTGGCTTGAACGCCGGTCCGATCGGCGGGTTGCTGGCGGCTTCGAGATAGAAGGTCAGCGGCCCGGCACCGACGTGTGCGAGCGGCACGCCGGTGCGCCGCGGGTGCACGCCCTGCAGCGGTTCGCCGTTCAGCCACACCAGGCCCTCGGCCTGGAAGCCGGCGCCGTCGTTGTGGAAGCCGAGGTCGATGACCGCCTCGAGTTGCGACCCCACCCAGTCGGCCGGTACGTCGACGGTGCACCGGAACCAGGTGGTGCCCCAGGGGCGGCTCCACGGGCTGCCCACCGTGAACGGCTCGTACTGCTGGGCGACGGCTTCGTCGTAGGTGACCGGTTCGCCGGGTGCGTGCCAGGCCTCGACCGTGAGCGGCATGGTGCGGTCGTACAGGTGTGGCAGCACCCGCTGCCACACCTCTCGCTCGATCCGTTTCTCGACGATCACCCGGTCGTTGTGCACCCTCGGATCCTAGGCAGCCCCGGGGGGACCCTGTTCGTCCGCGCCCCCCTGTGTCACGACACTGAACTCGGGGGAGGCGGCCGGATCGGGGTCGAGGTGGGTCAGAGGGGGGTGTGGGGGCGGATGTCGCGGCCGAACACCATCTCCATCACTGGGGTGATGTCGGGGCCGCGCCGCACCGAGTGGCCGCCGTCGACACCGATGCACTGCCCGGTGATCCACGTGCTCTCGGGCCCGAGCAGGAAGCGCACCAGCGCGGCCACGTCGTCGTCGGTACCGACACGGGCGATCGGCATCTGGGCGAGATAGTCCTCGCGGATGACGTCGGTGGTGGTGAGCGTGACGGTGGCGTCGGTGGGTACCAGCCCTGGCCGCACCGCGTTGCAGCGGATGCCGCTGGCACCCAACTCGTCGGCCACCTGCTTCACCAGCATCTCGAGACCCGCCTTGCTCACGGAGTAGGCCGTCATGAAGCGGTGGGTGAGCGGGGCAGCGATGGAGCTGACGGCCACGATGGATCCGCCGCCGTTCGCAGCGAGGCCGACAACTGCGTGCTTCAGGGTGAGGAAGGCACCGGTGAGGTTGGTGCCGATGACGGCGTTCCAGTCGTCGAGCGTGGTGAGGTGGAAGGGGGCCGCACTGCCGAAGCCGGCGTTGGCCACGCACATCGTGAAGCGCCCCACACCGGCGGCCACCGAACAGGCCTCGACCACGGCGGCCTCGTCGGTGACGTCGCACACCACGGTGTGCACGAAGCCCGGTTCGGCGCCCCCGGCCAGCAGCGACTCGGCACCCGCCGCCAGTCGGTCGGCGGAACGGCCGGCCAGCACCACTGCCGCGCCGTCGCGTACGAGGTGGCGGGCGATGCCCAGGCCGATGCCGCTGCCACCGCCGGTGACGAGGGCGCTCTGCCCGCTGAGCGGGCGCTCGTCGGTGTCGTTCATGGCTCGATCCTCTCGGCGGGCTGGTGCTGTGCAGCACAGGGCGGGCGAGTGCGACGGTATCGCGAGGATGCGGCGGCACGGGTACGGTTCGCACCCGTGACCGACGTGTCTGCTGCAACCTCCCGACCTGGCCCGCTGAGCGGTGTCCGGGTGCTCGACCTCACCCGTGTGCTCAGTGGGCCGCACTGCACCCGCATGCTCTGCGACCTCGGCGCCGAGGTGATCAAGGTCGAGCCGCCCGACGGCGACATGACCCGCTTCGCCAATCCGCGGGTGAACAGCCTCGCCAGCTACTTCATCCAGCAGAACACCGGCAAGCGCAACATCAGCCTCGACATGGACCAGCCCGAGGCGCGCGAACTGCTGCTCGCCCTAGCAGAACAGTGTGATGTGTTCGTCGAGAACTTCCGCCCCGGCGTGGCCGCCCGAATGGGCCTGGGCTACGAGGCCGTATCGGCCCGCAACCCACGCATCGTCTACGCGTCGATCAGCGGCTACGGCCAGACCGGGCCGTGGGTGGGTCGGCGCGCCTATGCCCCCGTGGTGGGCGCCGAGGCGGGCATCACCAAGGCTCAGGGCGACGCCCGCGGCACGGTGGAACACGACGGCCGCACCCACTACTCGAACGACCCGCACAGTCACGGCGACGTGTACACATCGCTCGAGTGCGCGTCGGGCATCCTGGCCGCGCTGTACCAGCGCGAGCGCACCGGCCGCGGCGACTGGGTGGATGTGTCGATGGCTCAGACTCTGCTGTACGTGAACGAGCACGCCCACGACCACCTGTGGGACGGTGAGGTGCGGCCGGACTGGATTCGCAGCTTCCGCCCCGGCGACTACCCGGTGCTCACCGCCGCCGATGGCCAGATGGTGGTGGTGAGCGGCCACCCGGCCGAGCGCGGCACGTTCGACCGGTTCATCGCCGGGATGGGCCGCCCCGACCTGGCCGACGACCCGCGTTTCGCCGATGTGCCCACGCGCCTCACCAACTACGGCGCGCTGCTCGACCTGATGCGGGCCTGGGCGGCCACGATGCCGAGTCCGGAGGCCATCGAGGAGGCGTTCGCCGCCCACGGCCTGGCCACCGGCGTGCTGCGGTCGGTGCGCGAGATCTGCGACACCGACTGGGCTCGCGAGCGTGAGGTCACCGTGTCGGTGAGCGACCGCGGCGACGGTCGGGTGCGCATTCCCAACGCGCCATGGCGCTTCGCCGGCAGCGACGTGGCCACCGGCGGAGAACCGCGATACCGCGGTGAAGACAACCGCGCGGTGCTGGCCGAGTTGCTGAGCCTCGACGACGCAGCACTCGACGGCCTCGTCGAGCGAGGTGTGTTGTCGAGTCGCGTGCCTTCGAACTGAGTCAGTCGCGGTCGCGCGGCACGCGGGTCTTGCCCAGGTTCGACACCACGATGGCCACCGCGCCCACCAGGTAGAGCTGGCCGATGAGCGTCTCGGTGACAGCCAGCATGCGGCCGAGGTCGCCGCGTGGGGTGAGGTCGCCGTAGCCGAGCGTGGCCAGGGTGACGAAGCTGAAGTAGACGAAGTCGACCGACCGGGCCTCGTCGATCTGGAGGAAGAACGGCTGCGTCGATGCGCCGTCGATGATGCCGTACACGCTGGCGTAGAACAGGCCGGCGAGCAGGTAGAGGCACAGCGAGCCATACACCATCGGGCCGTCGACCTTCGGGCGTTCGCGGAGGTGCCTCACGATGGAGGAGGGCGCGATGAGCACCATTGCGGCTCCGATCGCGGGGATGGTCCAACTGCCGTCACGACCGAGCAGCGCCCCCAGCCACACGGCCGCCACGCACACCCCCACGAACCCGGCCGCCCAGCGCATGCGGCGGAACGGCATCGCCGAGGCAGCGAGCAGTAGCAGGAGGGTGACTGCCTCGACACTCACGACGACGGCGGCCATCCAGCGCGACCTGTTGGTGAGCGCCAAGCACACAACGGTGACGAAGATGAGTACCAGACCGATGCCGTACCGGTCGCGACCCATCAGCCACCAGCGGCGGATACCAGCAGTGGCTCGGCTGGGGGAGGTGTCGGTGGCCACGGAGCGACACTACTGTCACGTCGCATTTCGCTACGACGACCACGACCGCCGAACCGACGCACTCGACAGCGGCCGGCCCGATGAGGAGCCCATCATGAGCACCCACCCGCGCAGCACCCCACCCACCCAGTCGTCGCACGACCGCGCCTATGCGGTGGGCCGGCGGCTGATGCATGAACTGCGCCCCGATCCGCGGGCGTGGTCGGTGAACGGACGTGAGGTGGTGTTCGTTGCCGGCTTCGATCTGGAGGTCGACATCGGTGGCTTCCTCACCATCGACCTCAACGACGGCGACCTCAACGACGGCGACCTCGACGACGGCGACCTCGACGACGGCAGCCGACTGCTGGTGCAGGTGCACGAACGGCACCTCGCCGAACGCTCGCTCGCCCGAGTCGATGTCGATGCCCAGGCATTCAGTGATGTGGTCGACGCCTCGACGCCCGGAGCCGGCAGCATGGTTCGCAGCGCCAGCCTCGACATGACTGCTCGCTTCGTCGAAGGAACCGGCCGCGTGCTGGGACGGCTCACGCCCGATGGTCTGGTCGCCGGAGGCGTCGCCCCGTTCGCCCAGGCGGTGATGGCCAGCGCTGCTGCAGCCGACATCGCCTCGATCACGGCGGCAGCAGCTGTGGGCAGCACGGCACTCGCCGTCGGCAACCTGGTGCAGGCCGAGGTGCCCGCGCGTTTACGTGCCGCGGGGTTCTCGCGCCACACCTTCCTGTGCGGACAGTCGGGCTCGGGGAAGACCTACTCGATGGGCGTGCTGTTGGAGCAGTTGCTGCTGGAGACGACGCTGCCGATGGTGATCATCGACCCGAACTCCGACCACGTGCACCTCGGCGAACTCCGTTCGACGGCCGACCTGAACCGGGGGCGCGAACGACCCCTGTCGAAGCGTGATGAAGCCGCCCTGCGCCGCCGCCATGCCGATGCCGGCCGGGTGGTGGTGGCCCGCCGTGGCGCGGGTGCCGACATGCCGCTGCAGATCCACCTCAGCGACCTCACCATCGGCGAGCAGGCGCTCACCTTGGGGCTCGACCCCATCGCCGACAGCGACGAGTTCAGCGCGTTCATCGACGCCATCCACTCGCTCGGCGGTGTCCGCTATGGCATCGCTGCGGTCGAGGCCGTGCTGCGGGCGCGACTCGACGAACCGAGTCGGCGCCTGGCGCAACGCATCGTCAACCTCGGCGTCGGCGGGTGGGGTGTGTGGGCGCCCGAGGGGGGCGCCTCGCTCGTCGACATCGGCGCCGACTGGCGGGTGGTGGTCCTCGACACCGGTTCGCTCGAGCACGCCCACGAGCGTGAGATCGTGTCGCTCGGCCTGCTCGGTCTGATGCGGCGACGCGAGCAGCGGCGGTCGGTCCTGATCGTGATGGACGAGGCGCATAACATCTGCCCGCCCGCTGCCGCCACCGAATTGGGTCGGGCGGTCACGGAGCTCGCGATATGGATCGCCGGGGAGGGTCGCAAGTTCGGTATCCACCTGTTGCTCGCCACCCAGCGGCCGCAGAAGGTGCACCCCAACGTGGTCTCGCAGTGCGACAACCTGCTGTTGATGCGGGTGAACTCGACCGACGATCTGCGCCAGCTCGAGACGGTGTTCTCGCACGTTCCGGCGCCGATGATCGCCGAGGCGTCGTCGTTCGGTCTGGGTGAGATGCTGGCCGCCGGGCCGGTCACCCCCACGCCGCTGCGCCTGCGCATGGGTTCGCGCCTCACCCCCGAAGGCGGCGCCGACCTGCCCACCGACTGGGCGAGGCCCCAGTGATCACTTGCCATCTCACGGTGTCGAGCGGGCACAACGACTAGCCTGCCACCACCATCCCGAGGGAGATTTCCATGAGCGACGAACCCCAGCCCAAGGCCCGCGAGACCTCGCGAATCCGCACGGTCTTCGCCGTCATCTTCGGCATCATCGCAGTGGTGGGTCTGTTCGCCAGCACCGTTGCGGTGTGGGCCAACGGCATTCTGTTCGACAGCGACAAGGTGGCGAGCGCTGCCGAGAAGGCCATCCAGCAGCCGGAGGCCGCGGCGTCGGTGTCGACCTATGTGGCCGACCAGTTGTTCACCATCGTCGATCTGAATGCGCTGCTCCAAGAGCAGCTGCCCGACAAGCTCGATCCGTTGTCGGGCGTGATCGTGGGCGGAGCCCGCGAGTTCGTCGAGGGTCAGTTGGCCGAACTGCTGCAGAAGCCGGGTGTTCAGGCGGTGCTGGTGGGGATCGTCCGCACAGGGCATGCACAACTGATGAATGTGCTCAACGGCGACGGTCTGTTCGACGGTGTCTCGGTCAGCGATGGCAAGGTCACCCTCAACATGCTTCCCATCGTGGCGCTGGGGTTCGCCCAGATCCAGAAACTCGGCCTGCTCACCGACGTCACCCTGCCCGACCTCAGCGCGGCGGGCGACCCCGTGCAGCAGATCGGCGCGCTCGAAGCCACCTTCGGCCGCGACCTGCCCGACGGGTTCGGCCAACTCACCGTCTTCGAGGGTGATGCTGTTGCCGAGGCGAGCCAAGTGGTGCAGCAGGCGCAGCAAGTAGTGGTGCTCGTGAAGCGGGCGATCGTGGTCATCCTCGTCATCACCGTGGTGGCGTTCGCAGCGTCGATCCTTCTTGCCAACCGCCGTCGGCGGGCCATCCTCGTGCTCGGCCTCGCCAGCGCAGCGGTCATGCTCATCGCCCGCACCGCCATCAAGCAGGCGCTGGCGCGCACACCCAACCTGGTCATCAATCCCGGTGCCCGTCAGGCGCTCGCCTCGGCGCTCGAAGACTTGGCCAGCGGCCTGGTCGCGGTCGTCACCCTCCTGGTGGTGCTCGGACTCATCGCTGCAGCGGTGATGCTGCTCACCGGCACCGGTCCGACGGCGCAGCGACTCCGCGCACGCGCCGGTTCGGCCGGTGGATCGGCCGGGTCGGTGCTCGTGGCGAACCGCGAACTGAGCGCGACGGTGGCCTTCGGCCTCGCCGTCTTGACGATCGTGATGTTCGGCCTCACCCTGCTGCCGATCATCGCCGCGCTCGTGCTTGCCGCGGGTGGTGTGGTGCTGCTGGCCGGCCGGCGCGAGACCGGCACGGCGTGACGGCGTCGCTGCAATGACCGACACCACCCGCGAGCGGGCCCTCGCCCTCGACGCAATCGACCCGCTTGCCGCGTGGCGCGACCAGTTCGATCTCACCGCACCGGGGCTCGCCGGACGCGACCTGATCTACCTCGACGGCAACTCGCTCGGGCGCACACCGCTGCGCACGATCGAGCGACTCGACTTCGTGGTTCGCGGCGAATGGGCGCGCGACCTGATTCGCTCGTGGGATCACTGGCTCGACCTGCCTCAGCGTGTGGGCGATCGACTGGCACCCCTCATCGGCGCGGCCGACGGCGAGGTGGCCGTACACGACTCGACGAGCGTGAACCTGTACCAGTTGGTCCACGGTGCCCTTGCGCTGCGGCCCGACCGAGCGGTCATCGCCATCGATGCGCACGACTTCCCGAGCGATCGCTACATCGTCGACGGCATCGCCGCTGCCACCGGCCGCACGGTGCGCCACGGCTTCGACGGGCTCGACGACGTGGCCGTGGTGGTGCGGTCGATGGTCGACTACCGCACCGCCGAGGTGGTCGACATCGCCACCGAGACAGCCCGCGCCACGGCATCGGGAGCGTTGGTGATCTGGGACCTGTCGCACGCGGCCGGGGTGCTTGCGGTCGACCTGCACGGTGCCGGTGCCCAGTTGGCCGTGGGTTGCACCTACAAGTTCTTGAACGGCGGACCCGGGGCACCGGCGTTCACCTACGTGGCGCGGGAGCTGCAGGCCGAACTCACCCAGCCGATCTGGGGATGGTTCAGCCAACGCGAACAGTTCGCGATGGGGCCCGAGTACCAACCCCGCCCCGACATCGGGCGCATGCTCATCGGCACGCCGTCGATCCTGGCGCTGGCCGCTGCCGACGCCGGCATCTCGGTGTCGGCCGATGCCGGCATCGATGCCATTGCCGCCAAGGCGACTGCCCTCACCGGGTTCGGTATCGACCTGTGCGACCAGTGGGGCCTCAGCACCTGCACCCCGCGTGAGGCATCGCGCCGCGGTGGGCACATCTCGGTGGTGCACCCCCAGGCGCGGCAGTTGTGCCGGCGACTCATCGACGAGTGCGGTGTCATCCCCGACTTCCGCGAGCCCGACATCGTGCGCCTGGGTATGTCGCCGCTCACCACGCGGTTCGTCGACGTGCACGACGGCATCGAGCACATCGCCCGCCTCGTCGTCGGCTGATCACCACGCCAGTCGTGCGGCCGTCGTGCTGCACAGGACCGGACGGAGCGGCCACCGTTACTGTGGCGATGGCGAGGACCGCGACGAGTCGACCGGGGGAGGTGCTGCGATGAGCCGATGTGTGCTGGCGATCGATCTGGGGAGTTCGGGCGTGAAGGTGGCCGTCGTCGACCCCGAGGGTGTCGTGCGCGGTGGCGCGGGCGAGGGTCTGCCGACAGTGCTCGTCGCCGGCGACGGCGCCGAGCAGGACCCTGCGGTGTGGTGGCACGTGATCGGTCGCTGCAGCCGCCGGGCGCTCCAGACAACCGGAACGGCCGCCGCCGAGGTCGGCCTGGTTGCTGTGACCAGTCAGTACAACTCCACGGTGGCTGTCGATGCCGGTGGGCTGCCGGTGGCCAACGCCATCATGTGGATGGACGGGCGGACCGGCGCCTACCACCCGTTCGGCTCGCGGCAAGCCGCCGAGCAGCGCGAGTTGCTCGCGTACTGGGTCGAGCGGCACGGGATGCCTGCCGGGCCTGGCGACGTACTGGGCCAGATGGCCTTCATCCGCACCTGCTGGCCCGACGTGTGGCACAAGGCAGCCGCGCTGGTGCAACCCGTCGATCATCTCCTCGCCCGCATCACCGGAGTGGTGGCAGCGAACCAGAACACGGCCTTCCCGTTGCTGTTGATCGACAACCGAGCGTGGAACACGGCTGAGTACAGCGATGAACTGCTGGCCCGAGCGGGGGTCGACGCGTCGCGTTTGCCGGTGCTGCAGCCCTTCGGTGTGCCCCGCGGTCGGGTCACCGCGGATGCTGCCGAGCACCTCGGTATCACCACGGCGGCGATGGCCATGGGCGGCACGATCGACACCACGACCTCGGCGGTGGGCACCGGCGCCATCGACGACAGCACGCGGGGGTTGATGATCGGCACCACTGCGGTGGTGCTGGCCCATGTGGCGGGCAAGCGTGAAGACCTCGCCCACGCCATCACCAGTGCACCCAGCCCGGTACCCGGTCGGTACGTGCTCATCGCCGAGAACGGCACCGGCGGCAAGGCGCTCGACGTGTTCGTCAACAACGTCGTGTACCCCGACGACGGCCTCACCGACCCCAGGCCGGCCGACGCCTTCGAACGAGTCGTCGCTACCGCTGCAACGATGCCACCCGGTGCCAACGGAGTGCTGTTCCTCCCGTGGCTGGTCGGGTCGATGGCGCCCCAGTTCGATCGCCACCAGCGGGGCGCGTTTCTCGGTCTCGGTCTCGCGTCGAACCGCGCC